>SVIN01000009.1 GCA_015069495.1 Clostridiales bacterium | reverse complement strand
AGGACAGGTACACTTCATAAACCCTTCGTGGCTAGCAAGAGGGGATTTACCTGTGGGGCGGAACTCTACGTCGTAAGGAAGCTTAACCGGCAAATCCTTTTCGGGTACGGGAACCGTACCGCACTTCTCACAGTGAATCATAGGGATGGGTGCGCCCCAGTAACGCTGACGGGATACCGACCAGTCGCGCAAACGGTAATTTACCTTCTTGCCGCCCTTGCCGATTTTGGAAAGGTGAGAAGCAATCGCGTCGCGCGCTTCTTCGCCCGACAAACCGTCGAAAGAACCGCTGTTGACGAGGATACCGTCTTCACAGTAAGGTAAAATGGTTTCGCCGCCGTGCTTTTGGATAACCTGCGTTACAGGCAAGCCATACTTTTTCGCGAAGGCATAATCGCGTTCATCGTGCGCCGCAACCGCCATAACCGCGCCCGTACCGTAGGAATACAATACGTAATCCGCGAGGTAAATCGGCAAGGTCTTGCCCGTAAGGGGATGGGTAGCATATGCACCCGTGAAGACGCCCGTCTTTTCACGTGCGGTGGACAGACGGTCAATGTCGTTTGCTTCGGCTGCGTAAGCAATATATTCGTCGATTGCCTGCGCTCTGTCGGGATGCGCAAGCTTCAGTTTTTCAGCAAGGGGATGTTCAGGTGCAAGTACCACGTAGTTCACCCCGAACACCGTATCGGGACGGGTGGTGAATACGGTGATGTCGTCGCCCGTTTCACATTCGAAATGGATTTCGCAGCCCGTGGATTTACCAATCCAGTTTTTCTGCATCAACTTCGTCTTTTCAGGCCAGTTCAAACCGTCCAAACCTTGCAACAATTCTTCCGCGTAATCGGTGATTTTCAAGAACCACTGTGTCATGTCTTTACGCAAAACAACCGAACTGCAACGTTCGCACTTTCCGTCGATAACCTGCTCGTTCGCAAGTACAGTTTCGCAGGAAGGGCACCAGTTAATCAACGCATTTTTACGGTAAGCGAGACCCTTTTTGTACAATTGCAAGAACAACCATTGGGTCCACTTGTAATAATCTTCTTGACAGGTGATAATTTCCGCCGTCCAATCGAACATTGCGCCCATGTTACGAAGTTGCTGTTCCATGGTAGCGATATTCTTTTCCGTCGAATCCTTGGGATGAATCCCCGTTTTAATCGCGTAATTTTCCGCAGGCAAACCGAATGCGTCAAAACCCATGGGTTGGAACACTTCGTAACCTTGCATTTTCTTAAAGCGTGCGTACGTATCGGTAGGACCGTAGTTGTACCAATGCCCTACGTGCAATTTTGCGCCCGAGGGATAGGAAAACATTTCCAAGACGTACAGTTTTTCTTTCTGACTCTTTTTATTGAAAACGTTTTGTTTGGTCTTTTCCCATTTCGCCTGCCATTTGCTTTCCACAGACTTCATATCCATCATAAAAAACCTCCAAAAGAAAGGGCGTTTCGCCGTTTTCTTTACTATACTATAAATATATCTTCCTTATTATAAAGTATTTTTATGGTCAAGTCAAGCAAATTGACTTCACTGATAAATAATTTCGGTTTCTGCGCATACAATAATGTTGTGGAAGAAATAACGATTACGCAAAACGGCTTTGACGGCCTGTATATGTCTTACTTATTTGGTAAAGTGCGCGAACGCTTTGCTTTCTTACCTTCGGTATGCGATATGGCAAAGCAGGGGGATTTTACCGAGATTGCTTTCAAAACCGAACCCGCCTATTGTCCATACGTGAGGAAGTACGCCGAGGAGAATATTGCGGACGTTTTGGCGATTGGGTACAAGTATGATTTCTTTGAAAAAAGATTGCCTTTACCCTTATTGACCCCGTTAAAAAAACGGATGTTATTGACGGCGTTGGTGGCGGCGGATTACAAGGATGACCGCGCGCATATTGTCAAACGAATCCGCGGGTTTGAACAATATTGCCTGGACGGATTGTTTCATTTCCGCTTGCGGGATTTAATCAAGCGTTGGGAAGAGATTGTCGAATATATCCCTACGGATATGGGCGAGGGGTCCATGGATGGATTTATCGAATTCTTGGCAGAGGATGGCGAGGGGAAAATTTTTCTCAAAGAGGGGAAAGTGTACGATGAAGAATACCGCCCTTTGACCCGCAGTTTACTGACGGGGGTGGCATCTCCGATAGGAGAAATTTTACTCTCATGTGCCGAGCGGGTGTATTGCTTTGGTGAAGTAGATGGGGAGACGGCGGCATTTTTACGAAAATATTATGGCGAAAAAGCAATTTTCTGCTAAAAAAAGGTTGACAAACGGCGCGGAAATGGTTACAATAGTAACCGTAAAGACAAGTAGCGCCGTTTCGGTTTTACAGAGAGCTTGCCCTTGGCTGTGAGGCAGGTAAACGGGGATGGAAAGTGAAACCACTTTGCGTTTGACCCAACGAAATAGAAAAGCGGTCGTGTTAAACACACGGCAATTAAGGTGGAACCGCGCAGATTTTGCGTCCTTAAACTTCTTGTGGAAGTTTAGGGATTTTTTATTTTCTTGCAGGGATTTAAAGCGAAGCGGTAAAAAATACAAGCCACAACGAAAACGAAGTTTTCAATTCACGTTGTGCAAGCAACAATTCACGATGAAATCAATTCACGACAGCTCTGCTGTCAATTCACCAAGCTGAGCTTGGAGGCAGATTGGGTGTGTTTGCTTTCGTGTTTTTAGTCAAATGACAACGAACACTGAAAAGTGTAACAATAAAAATACAAGCCACAACGAAAACGAAGTTTTCAATTCACGTTGCGCAAGCAACAATTCACGATGAAATCAATTCACGACAGCTTTGCTGTCAATTCACCAAGCTGAGCTTGAATAGACACTAAAAAGCGAAGCGATAAAATTTTGCCACAACGACAGCTTCGCTGTCAATTCACCAAGCTGAGCTTGAATAGACACTAAAAAGCGAAGCGATAAAATTTTGCCACAACGACAGCTTCGCTGTCAATTCACGATGGTGAAACCATCAATTCACGATGAAATCAATTCACGACAGCTTTGCTGTCAATTCACATTTATTATACGGAGGATTTTATGAAGATTATTTTGAAAAGCGGCGACGCTTTGGAAGTAGCAGAAAATGCAACCGCGATGCAAGCGGCTATGGCGATTTCCGAAGGCTTGGCAAGAAACGCAGTTTGCGCGAAAGTAAACGGCGTTTTGGTTGACCTTTCCTATGCAATGAAAGAGGGCGACAGTCTTGAAATCATTACTTTAAAAGATAAGGAAGGTTTGCAGGTTTACCGTCATACTTGCGCGCACGTTTTGGCGCAAGCTTTGAAAACGGTATACCCTACTTGTAAACTTTCGATTGGTCCCGTTATCGAAAACGGGTTCTATTATGACGTGGATTTCGTGACCCCCATCACGCAGGCCGACCTTGCAAAGGTGGAAAGCGAAATGCAGAAAATCATCAAAGGCAACTTGCCCATCGAACGTTTTGAATTACCGAGAGAAGAAGCAATCGCGTTGATGAAGGAATACAGCGAAGATTACAAGGTGGAACTCATTGAAGACCTGCCTGAAGGGGAAACGATTTCCTTCTACAAGCAAGGCGGTTTTACCGACCTTTGCCGTGGTCCTCACCTTCCTTCTACGGGTAAAATCAAGGCATTTAAACTCACCAGTATTGCAGGCGCGTACTGGAGAGGGGATGAACACAACAAGATGCTGACCCGTATTTACGGTACGGCTTTTGCCAAGAAAGACGAAATGGACGCATACTTCACTATGTTGGAAGAAGCGAAAAAGCGCGACCATACGAAACTTGGTAAAGAATTGAAACTTTTCGCTATTATGAACGAAGGCAAAGGTTTGCCCTTCTTCCTTCCCAATGGTATGATTTTGAAAAATACCCTCATTGAATACTGGCGTCAAATCCATACCCGCGAAGGCTATGTAGAAGTGCAGACTCCCATCATGCTTAACCGTACGCTTTGGGAAACTTCTGGTCACTGGTTCCATTACCGTGACAACATGTACACGACCAAGGTGGATGATGAAGATTTCGCGATCAAACCCATGAACTGCCCCGGCGGTGTTCTCGTATACAAAAATGAACCCCACAGCTATAAGGATTTGCCCATCCGTATGGGTGAATTGGGTCTTGTGCACCGTCATGAAAAATCCGGTCAGTTGCACGGTCTTTTCCGCGTGCGTTGCTTCACACAGGACGACGCGCACATCTTCATGACTCGTGAACAAATCAAGGACGAAATCAAGGGCGTAGTTCGTTTGATTAACGAAGTTTACACCTTATTCGGCTTCAAGTATCACGTGGAACTTTCCACCCGTCCCGAAAACAGCATGGGCAGTGACGAAGATTGGGAAGTAGCAACCGAATCCTTGCGCACCGCGTTGGATGATTTGGGGCTTAGCTACGTTGTGAACGAAGGGGATGGCGCATTCTACGGACCTAAGATTGACTTCCACCTTGAAGACTCTATCGGCAGAACTTGGCAGTGCGGTACGATTCAGCTCGACTTCCAGCTTCCTCAGCGCTTTGAAATGGAATACGTTGGCGAAGACGGCGCAAAACACCGTCCCATCATGGTACACCGTGTAGCGTTCGGTTCGATTGAACGTTTCATCGGTATCTTGATCGAACACTTTGCAGGTAAATTCCCCGTATGGCTTTCGCCCATGCAGGTAAAAATTCTTCCCATCACGGACAGACAGCTTTCTTATGCAAACGAACTTTGCGCGAAGATGAAAGAAGCGGGCGTACGCGTAACCGTAGACGATCGCAGTGAAAAGATTGGCTACAAAATCCGTGAAGCGCAGATGGAAAAAGTGCCTTACATGCTCGTATTGGGCGATAAGGAAATGGAAGCAGGTCAAGTAGCCGTACGCCGTCGCGACGGTGAACAAGCGGTGGTTTCCGCGGACGAATTTATCGCAACCGTCCTTGCGGATATCGAAAATAAAACCTCTTTCTAAAAAAGTTTGAACTTTTTACCAAAAAGCGTGAAAATTTACTTGACAGAAGGTGCGGCTTTGTGTTAGTATATTAAAGCTAAGCAGAAGCAAACCTTCTCGCCGTATAGTTTTGATTGATACGGCTCAATAATATTCCACCGTGAAAAACGGGTGTATTATGTAGAAACAAGGGTTGCCGATGCAAGGCGACCCTTTAATTTTGACGTGAGGTATACGACCATTAAAGAACAGCATCAAATCAACGAAGAAATTCGCGATAGAGAAGTCAGGGTTATTTCGGCAGAAGGCGAACAGCTTGGTATCATGAGCGCATCCGCGGCGTTGCAGCTTGCAGAAGAGGCAGATTTGGATTTGGTAAAAATCTCTCCCAACGCAGTGCCCCCCGTATGTAAAATTATGAACTATGGCAAGTTCAAATTTGAACAGGCGAAGAAGGAAAAGGAAAACCGCAAGAATCAAAAGGTAGTCGAATTGAAAGAAATTTATCTTTCGATGACGATTGACATTGGCGATCTCAATGTCAAGGCGAAGAAGACGATTGAAATGCTTGGCGATGGCAACAAGGTAAAGGTTTCCATCCGTATGCGCGGTCGTCAGCAAGCGCACGCTGTCATGGGTATCGACGTGATGAAACGTTTCTTCGAGATGCTTGGCGGTAAAGCGGTTATGGACAAAGAACCCAAGACGGAAGGCAGAAACATTTTGATGATCCTTTCGCCCGCGAAATAAGGGACAAAGCATGGACAAGCCCTGCAACAGCAGGTTGTTATAACTAAGAAAGAAAAAAAATTCGGAGGATAAATATATGCCTAAACAGAAAACACATAGCAGCACGAAAAAACGTTTCTGGCTGACCGGTTCGGGTAAAGTTAACCGTTCGCACAGCGGTAAGAACCACAAAGCAGAAACCAAGAACAGAAAGAGAAAGAGACGTTTGCGTCAAGGCGCTCTCGTGGCTTCCACGCAGGAAAACACGGTTAAGAGCATGATGCCTTACAAGAAATAAGAGAAAGGAGAATAGATAGTTATGCGTATTAAGAGAGCAGTGAACGCAGTTAAAAAGCGTAGAAAAATTTTCAAACTTTCCAAAGGTTACTATGGCAGCAAGAGCAGATCTTACAGAATCGCTCGCGAAGCTGTAATGAAGTCGTTGAACTATGCGTACATCGGCAGAAGATTGAGAAAGAGAGATTTCCGTCGTCTTTGGATTACGAGAATCAATGCAGCTGCAAGAATCAATGGTATTTCTTACAGCAAGCTTATGCACGGTTTGAACGTAGCAGGTATCAACCTCAACAGAAAGGTTTTGGCAGATCTTGCTATCTCCGATCCCGCAGCATTCACGCAGCTTGTTGAAAAAGCAAAAGCAGCGCTTTAATCGAAAAAAGAAAAGCCTTTGAACAAAAGGCTTTTTTCGCTATTTTACGAAAATGATTTTAACCTCAAAAAACAATCCGCTTATCAAAGAAACAGCGGCGTTAAAGGATAAAAAAGCCCGCAAGCAACAAGGCATGTTCTTGGTAGAGGGGCGCAAAATGGCGGTAGAGTGTCAAAACAGTGATTTTGAAATCGACCGCGTGTTTGTGTCGGAAAACTATGCAGGCGAAGTGCCGTTTGCCGAAAACGATATCGTCCGCGTATCGGACGATGTGTTCCGCTTTTTATCCGATGAAAAGACCCCGCAGGGTATTCTTTGCCGTGTTAAAATTCCCACCCGCGCATTGACCGCACCCAAAGGCAAATGCCTTTTGTTGGACGGTGTCGCGGACCCAGGCAACGTTGGGACGATTATTCGTACAGCCAACGCGGCGGGGTATGAGGAAATATATTTGACGGAAGAATGTGCGGATCCCTATTCCCCTAAGAGCGTTCGCGCTAGCATGAGCGGGGTATTTTTCACGAAAATTTACCGCGCAAACCGCTCGGAAATTTTATCCGTTTTGGCGGATACACCCATCGTGGTGGCGGACATGGGTGGGGTCAACGTATTTTCTTTCGCTCCGCCCGCAAGTTTTGCGCTTGCCATTGGCAACGAAGCAAACGGCATTTCGGGTGAGGTGGAAGCGGCGGCAACGCATACGGTGAAAATCCCTATGCAAGCCACGCAGGAAAGCTTGAACGCGGCAATTTCCGCAGGTATTATCATGTACGTATTAGGCAAGGACCAATTTAACGACTAAACAATAAGGAGAAAAAGACATGTCAGGACATAGCAAATGGCATAACATACAAGCTAAAAAAGGTAAAGCAGACGCGGCGAAGGGGCGTATCTTCACCAAACTCGGCAGAGAAATCGCCGTTGCGGCAAAATCGAATCCCAACCCCGACACGAACAGCAAGCTTGCAGATATCATTGCGAAGGCAAAGGCTGCAAACATGCCCAACGACAACATTCAACGCAGCATCAAAAAAGCTTCGGGTGAAATGAGCGGGGCAGATTATAAAGAATTGACCTACGAAGGCTACGGCGTAGCAGGTTCGGCGGTTATCGTTGTTACGTTGACGGACAATCTCAACCGTACGGCAGGCGACGTTCGCGCTATTTTGGGTAAACACGGCGGTCAGCTTGGCCAAAATGGTTGCGTATCCTACAACTTTGACAACAAAGGCTATATCGTTGTAGAACGCACGGTAGAATTGGACGAAGATACCATGACCGAAATCGCATTGGAAGCAGGTGCAGACGACGTAGTGGTAAGCGACGACGTTTATGAAATTTTCACCGCACCCGAAACCTTCTCGGAAGTTCGCAAATTCTTGGAAGAAAAGAATGCGGAAATGATGGCTGCAGCTCCCAAGGGCAAGCGAAACGATGAAGAAGAACCCAAGATTCGTTTCATTCAGGCAGAAGTTGCCATGATTCCTCAAAACAGAATCACATTGCCCGAAGACAAAGTGGCTACGTTTGAAAAGATGATTGACGCGTTGGAAGAACACGACGACGTGCAAAACGTTTATCATAATGTAGAGCTTCCTGATGAGGATGAAGAATAAAACAAGTTATATGCGTCGTATTTCGGCGTTGCGCTTCCGCGGGGTATGCGCGAAGTATACTATAAATACGCGCGATAAGACACTTTACTGCCTGCAAGCTCAGCTTGCCTCGCATCTAACTCGTTTTATGGGGTATGCACGAAGCTGGCTGTAAAGTGTGTGATAAGACACTAAGTCTGAGCGTAGAATTTCACCGCATATATTATCGGCTATGCGCGAAGTATCCTACAAACACGTGCGAAAAGACACTAAGTCTGAGTGTCGAATTTTACTTCACATATCATGGGGTATGCGCGAAGTATCCTTACAAACACGAACGAAAAGACACTTTACTGCCTGCAAGCTCAGCTTGCCTCGCATCTAACTCGTTTTATGGAGTATGCACGAAGCTTTCTGTGTGGAAAGACACTATACTGAGTGTCGAATTTTACTTCACATATCATGGGGTATGCGCGAAGTATCCTACAAATACGTGCGAAAAGACACTAAGTCTGAGTGCAGGATCATCCTGCAAATGCTTGACAAGGCAAAAAAAATATGATAAACTAAACACTGTTAAAAAATCCCATTGAGGGAGTAGCAAACGCATTATGCGTGGCAAGTCAACAGCACCGACCGTAAGGTCTGGCTTGTCTTAAATTGCGAGACTCATTTGTATATGGTTGTTCCGTACAAAGAGTTTTCTTTGAAAAATTTCGAGGTACGGCAAACGCTGTGCCTCGTTTTCATTGGCACGGAACGCATATTTTCACGAAAAAGAAATAAAATATATAAATATAGGAGCAAGAAAATGAAGCATTATTGCGAAGAACAAAATGCCGTTTTGCAAGCATTGGAAACCAATCGTGACACGGGTTTAACCTCGTCCGAAGCATCCACCCGCTTGATTGAAAACGGCAGAAACAAGTTGGCTGCGGCGAAGAAAAAATCCCTCGTCCGCCGTTTCTTAGAACAGCTCGCCGACCCCATGATCATCATTTTGATTGTGGCAGCATTTATCAGCGGCGCGCTTGCAATCTATGAAATTTCACAAGGTAAAGAGGGCGAATTTGTCGACGTCATCATCATCTTAGCGGTAGTAATCATCAACGCAGTTTTGGGTGTTTTCCAAGAAAGTAAAGCGGAAAAAGCCATCGAGGCGTTACAAGAAATGTCAGCCGCCACGTCCAAAGTTTTACGTGACGGTAAAGTAATTCACGTACCCAGCGAGGAGTTGGTTATTGGTGATATCATCCTGCTTGAAGCAGGGGATGCAGTACCCGCCGACGGCAGAATTTTGGAAAGCGCAAGCTTAAAAATTGAAGAAGCGGCGTTGACGGGTGAATCCTTACCCGTAACGAAAATTTCGGAAGCTATCCAGATTGCAGACACTGCAAAAGACGTGCCTTTGGGCGATCGTAAAAACATGGTTTACATGGGCGGTACGGTTGTTTACGGCCGTGGTATCGCGGTAGTAACGGCAACGGGTATGGATACCGAAATGGGTAAAATTGCAGGCGCGTTGGCGCAAGCAGAGGAAGGTAAAACACCTTTGCAAATCAAGCTTGGCCAATTGTCCCAAATCCTTACCTGGTTGGTGCTTGGTATCTGTGTTGTCGTGTTCGGTGTACAGCTTATCAAACACGGCGGTTTCGACTTTGAATTTGCATTGGACGCGTTCATGGTAGCGGTGTCTTTGGCTGTTGCGGCAATTCCCGAAGGTCTTGCTGCGGTAGTTACGGTGGTACTTTCCATCGGTGTTACCAACATGTCCAAACGCAATGCAATCATTCGTAAATTAACGGCGGTAGAAACCCTCGGTTGTGCACAGATTATCTGTTCGGATAAGACGGGTACTCTGACCCAAAACAAAATGACGGTGGTGGATTTCTTCGGCGAAAACGAAACCCGTATTGCCAACGGCATGGCGCTTTGCTCGGATGCTGAACTCTTCGAAGACGGCTCTTTGACGGGTGAACCTACGGAAACCGCGTTGGTTGCTTGGGCGGATAAACTCGGTCAAAAGAAATATTCCTTAAAGGTCGCATTCCCTCGTGTGGGCGAAGCTCCGTTCGACTCCAGTCGTAAAATGATGTCCACCGTACACGAAACGGACAACGGCTTTGTGCAGTACACGAAAGGTGCGCCCGACGTGGTTATCGATAGATGTACCCATTACTTGAAAGACGGCGTGGCTGTGCCTATGACCGCGGAATACAAGACTGAAATTCTTTCTGCAAACAAGGCGATGGCAGATCGCGCGTTGCGTGTATTGGCTTGCGCAGAACGCGCTTATGAAGTAAAACCCACCAACCTTGACCCTGCGGCATTGGAAGAAAAACTTTGCTTTACGGGGCTTTGCGGTATGATCGACCCCGTTCGTCCCGAAGTTAAAGATGCAATCGATCGTTGTTTGGAAGCAGGTATCCGTCCCATCATGATTACGGGCGACCATATTGATACGGCGGTTGCAATCGCAAAAGAATTGGGCATTCTCAACGAAAATACCTGCGCAATTTCCGGTGCGCAACTCAGTGAAATGGACGATGAAACGTTCATGCAAGAATTCCAAACTATCGGTGTGTACGCGCGTGTTCAACCCGAACATAAAACGCGTATCGTAAACGCTTGGAGAAGTATCGGCAAAGTCACCGCTATGACGGGTGACGGTGTAAACGACGCGCCTTCGATTAAGGCGGCGGACATCGGTGTCGGTATGGGTATCACGGGTACGGACGTAACCAAAAACGTTGCGGACATGGTACTTGCTGACGACAACTTTGCGACCATTGTCGGCGCGGTAGAAGAGGGTAGACGTATTTACGACAATATCCGTAAAGCCATCCAATTCCTCTTGGCGTCCAACATGAGTGAAGTTATCTCCATCTTCGTGGCAACCTTGTGCGGTTTCACCATTTTAAAACCCGTACATTTGTTGTGGATCAACCTTGTAACCGACTCGTTCCCCGCGCTTGCGCTCGGTATGGAAACGGCGGAAAGCAACGTAATGAAACGCGAACCCAGATCCTCAAAAGACGGTATTTTTGCGGGCGGTTTGGGGGTAGACGTTGTCTACCAAGGTTTGTTGGTTTCCATCCTCGTTTTGATTTCGTATATGATTGGTAATTATATGGAACATAGCTCGTGGAATATCATCAATGGTGAAAGTGCACACGGCATGACCATGGCATTCTTGACTATGTCGATGGCGGAAATTTTCCACAGCTTCAACATGCGTTCGCAGAGAGGAAGTCTGTTTACCATGAAGAAACAAAACGTTGTTTTGTGGTTGGCTGCGCTTGGTACGCTTGTCTTGACGACCCTTGTTTGTGAAGTGCCTTTCCTTGCGGATGCGTTTGGTTTCACCTCGATTGGTTTGACTGAATATGGTATCGCGCTTGGCGTTGGTTTCTGCGTCATTCCTATCGTGGAAATTGTAAAGCTTTTCCAACGTATTTTTGCAAAGAAAAAGAAAAATGATTAATCTTGCCATAGGCGGGTAAAGCGTGGGCGAAACTTCCGTTTGCCATTTTAACAAAAAAATGGCTACGTGGGTACCATGTCCGCGTTGAAAGCAATAAACTTATCCGAAAAAATGCGATTTTTTATAAAAAATTTCGTTTTTTTTCGGATATTTTTATATCAAACTCTTGACCGATTGACTTAGATGTGTTATAATGGTATATGTATAGAAGTAGGATTGCAACTTTTTGTGGTTGAAATCCTAAAATTAAGGCACTCCAAAGTATTACTTTGGGCAGAGTAAGAATAGGAAAATTAAATTCGCTCAGGAAGGCGAATAAAACGAGGTGTAAAATGCCAGAAACGAAGAGAAGAAACAACCAAGCAGATCTTTTGGGGGTATACCAATATCTTTCCCGTGAATTGCAACAGGCGAAAGATGCGCTTTTGATGGAAGTCCGCATGGCTTCCGCGCAGATTGGTAGCTTGCACGGCGATTTGAAAGATGCGCACGAGAAGTCCGCGTCCGCCGTTTCGCAAGAAATCCGTTTTAGCTACAAGCAAAACCAAACGATTTACGATGGTCTTGCTTCGATGCTTACCAAAGAGGTCGGTGAAAGACTGAACTCGATGGAAGAAATCTTGGCTGAGTTGAGCAAATTGCAACTCATCATTGACAGCCTTGAGGAATTGAAATACGGCTACGTAACCATGCAGTCTATTTGCGAAACGACGCAAGCGGTTGTTACCAACGAAATCAATCCTAAATTGGATTCGGTTGGTGCCGTTCTTTCTGGTGACGTAACGCCTAAGTTGGATGCAATCGTCAACTACCTTACCAGCGATCTCAATCCTAAGGTAGACGCCGTTCAGGCAAAACAAGCATTGTTGGACGAAATCCAGGCTTTGGCTGTAGAAATCAACAACAAGCTCGTTTACTTGCCTAGCGAAGAAGATTATACGCGCTTGGTGGAAGCCGTTTCCGCAAAAACGGAAGAAACCGCCGCTACGCACAGCCGTCAGGTAGTCGAGGCAATTGCCGCGCTTCCTACCGCTGAAAATGTAGATTACAGCCGTATCGTTGAAGAAGTAGGCGACAAGCTTATGGATATTCTTCACCAAATCAAAGGCGAAGAGCCCGCACCCGTTCTTCCTGTTGAAACCAAAATTGATTATGACAGAATTATCTGCGGTGCAGCAGAAAAGGTTGTCGAATCTCTTCCTTATCCTGAAAAAGTGGATTACAACCGCATTGAACAAGCGCTCGCGCTTGACCCCAACGCATTGGCTGATACGGTCGCTTCTCGAATCGTGATTCCTGAAACGCCCGCTCCCGAAGCATTGAACTATAACTTGATTGCTGAAATGGTTGCGGAAAGAGTGCACGTTCCCGAGGTAACCGTTCCTACCATTGAAATTAACTACGACGTGCTTTCGGATATGGTAGCGGAAAAAGTTACCGTACCCGCTGCACCTGCGGTAGAAATCGACTATGAAGCCCTTTCGGATATGGTGGCTGGTAAAGTGACCGTACCTGAAGCGCCCGCTGTGGATTACGGTATGCTTGCAGGGTTGGTTGTTGGCAGAATGACGATGCCCGCCGCTCCCGAAGTGGATTACGAACGCATCGCGGATATGGTGGCTGGCCGAATCGAAGTGCCTGCCGCGCCCGCTGCACCCGAATTGGATTACGAACGTCTTGCGGATATGGTTGCCGCTCGTATCGCAGTACCTGCAGCACCTCAAGTAGATTATGATTTGCTTGCAGATATCGTGATTGAAAAATTGGCGGCAAGTTCTGAACAGACCTGCGAAATCATGCTTGACGAAGAAGGTATTGACGAAATCGCTACCAAGGTTGCAGGCAAAATTATTCCTAGTGAATCGATTGACTACGATAAGGTATGCCAAGCAGCGCAAGCGGCACAAATTTTGCCCGACCCTGTGGACTATGACCGTATCGCAGAAATCGTTGAAGATAAGCTTGGCGCAGACGAAGAACCCGATTATGACCTTATCATCGATGAAGAAGGCGTTTCCGCTTTGGCAAAAGGTGTATCCGAAGAACTTTGCCAAATTTGCGCATCTTGCGAACTTGCAGTGGATGAAGTGTGTGTAGAAGAACCCGTTGAAGAAGCTCCCGCAGAAGAAATCACTGAAGAAATCGTTGAAGAAGTAGCGGAAGAATTTGCGTTTGTAGAAGAAAACGTGGCTACAGAAGAACCCGTTGAAGAAACAGTAGAAGAAATCGTGGAGGAAGTTCCCACCGAAGAAACGGCAGAGGAAACGCCCGCTGAAGAAATTGTTGAAGAAGTTGCAGAAGAAATCGTTGAAGAAGTTATCGAAGCACCTGTTGAAGAAACAGTTGTAGAAGAAACGCCCGTTGAAGAGATGGCAGAAGAACCTGCAGCGGAAACAGCGGAAAGCGAATTGGCGGTAGCAGAAGCGGCACATTATGAAGAAGTCGGCAATGAATTGGTAGACGCTGAAACTGGTTTGGTAATTCGTTTGAAGAGAAGTTTCACCGCGAAGATGAGACAGAGCGAAGAAAAGATTAAAGAATATTACAGCGACCTTAAAAACGAATTGACCTCTTACAAGAAGATTAACTCCAACGTAAGCTGGCACGGCGACAGATTCAACTATGGCCGTGATACGGTTGCGAAGATCAATATCTGCGGTAAGACTTTGTGCTTCTATATTGACTTGGATCCCAACGATCCCGAATTTAAGCAGACCGTATACCATCAGAAAGACGTAAGCGCGCAGAAAGCATACGAAAGCACGCCTTTCATGGTCAAGGTAAAGAGTGACGCTGCCGCTAAGAAAGCACTTCGTTTGGTTGGTTACCTTGCTGAAAAACTTGGTACGGAAAAGGACGAAACCTTTGAAGCAGTTGATTACGCAGGCGAATTTGCTTACGCTTCCACCAAGCAGCTCTTTGATGAAGGCTTTATCAAGGCAACGAAAGAAAAGAAGGTTGACTTAAACTTCTAAACGTTCTAACAAAAGATATATATAAATAATGAAAGAGAGCTGATAATTCCCATAATTTTCGGCTCTCTATTTTATAGGCAAATATTTTGCCGAGGAGATAGAATTAAACAGTGAAAGAAAGAAAACAAGACAAATCCCCCCGCATGGATGAAAAAATTCCCACGGGGAAGAAGCGTTTTACAAAAGGAAAAAACAACCCGATGGGGACGGCATTCGACTTGTCAAGCGTAGATTTTACGCCCGCGCAACCGCCGAAAAAATCAACGAAAAAACAGCCGAAGCCCATTGAGGAAAAACAACTCCTCCCTAAAAAATCCAAGGAAAAAGCGGGCAAGCAAAAGGGGAAAATCCCCTCTGAAAAACCGCAAAAAACCGCGCGTGAAAAGGCTTTACAGCCTACCGTGACCCCCGAAAAACAAAAAACGGCTACGGTTAAAAAGCAAAAATCGGTGAAAATTTTATTCCTTGGCGGGGTAGGGGAAATCGGTAAAAACATGACCGCGTTCGAATATGGCAATGACATCATGATTTTGGACGCAGGGCTGACATTTCCCAACACCGAGGACATGCCAGGGATTGATTCGGTTGTACCTGACGTGACCTATTTGGCGCAAAACAAGGACAAAATCCGCGGTGTATTTTTGACCCATGGTCACGAGGATCATATTGGCGGTCTTCCTTATTTGATGAAGGAAATCAATGCCAATACCCCCATTTATGCCACCAAATTGACCTTGATGCTTGCAGATAATAAATTGCAGGAGCATCACATTACAAACACCGTACAAAGGGTCGTGCAATCGGGTGACACTGTGAAAGCGGGCGCATTCGAGGTAGAATTTATCAACGTAAACCACTCCATTTCAGGGGCATGCGCCTTGGCAATTCGCACCCCTAACGGCTTGATTTACCACAGCGGGGATTTCAAGGTAGACTTAACCCCCGTTGCAGGCGAACCGATTGACTTTAAGCGTATTGCCGAGCTGGGCAAGGAAGGCGTTTTGCTGTATATGAGTGAATCGACCAACATCGAACGCCCTGGGTATACCATGAGTGAAACGGTGGTTGGGACAACGCTCGATCATCTGTTTTCGGAAAATATGACCCGCCGTTTGATTATTGCAACCTTTGCATCCAACGTGCACCGCTTGCAACAGATTATCGACGTGGCGGTGAAGTACCGCCGTAAGGTGGCGCTGTCGGGTAGAAGCATGTTCAAAGTCGTGGATGCTGCTGTGAAAATTGGCGAATTAAAAATCCCCGAAGGGGTTTTGATTGACGTTGAAAAATGTAAAAATCTTTTCGACGGCGAACTTCTTATTGTGTCTACAGGTTCGCAGGGGGAACCCATGTCCGCGTTGACGCGTATGGCGATGGGGGAATTTAATAAGGTTACCATCGGTGAAAACGATACGATTATCATTTCTGCGAACCCCATTCCGGGTAACGAGAAGATGATTTACCGCGTTATCAACAATCTGTATAAAAAGGGCGCGCACGTTGTGTACGAAAGCTTGGAAAAAATCCACGTTTCAGGTCACGCTTGCCAAGAGGAGCATAAAATTTTACACTCCTTGCTCAAACCCAAATTCTTTATCCCTGTGCATGGTGAATACCGCCATCTCAAGCGTCACGCGCAACTTGCCGAATCGCTTGGTATGCCCGAACAAAATATTCTCATTACAGATATCGGCAACTGTGTCGAACTGACGGCAAACTCGATGAAATTGGGTGAAAATATCCCTGCGGGTACCCGCTTGATTGACGGTGAGGGCGTAGAAGATTACGGCACAAGCGCAGTGATGAAAGACCGTTTGAAGATGTCAGCGGACGGCGTATTCACGGTTGCGGTTGCGGTGTCGGGCAATTATATCGTGGGCGAACCGATTATCGAGGCACACGGTTGCGTTTTCGCTGGTATGGATATGGAAACGGAACTCCGCGCCGTGGTACAGCGAGCCATAGCGGGATACGATTACGTCAAGGGCAATAAAGACGATTTACAAATCGCGATTCGCAAAGCCTTGAAAAATCATTTCTACAAAAAGACAAAACAAGCACCGCTTATCGTGGTGTCAGTGATAGAATTGTAAGGACATTATGAAATATACGGCGTCTTTGGTGAAATTGAATATAGACGAACGCATTTCCGCGCGCCGCGCGGATGCATTGTCGCGCGGTATTCCCGTGGCGGACGATGAAACCCTGAACTTCCTTTTGTTGATGTTGGACGCAACGAAACCCAAACGCATTTTAGAAATCGGTACGGCGGTAGGTTTATCGTCGGTGGCGATGTTGTTACAATGCCCGTCCGCGCGTTTGACCACGATAGAGTTGGAAGAAGAACGTTATGTGGAAGCTAAGGCAAACTTCATTGATTTTGGAGTGACGGACAGAGTCACCGCACACTTGGGTGATGCAGGGGAAATCCTCGCCATGATGGACGGTGAATTTGACTTCGTCTTCTTGGACGGACCGAAGGCGCAGTATGAAAAATATTTATTCGACCTCAAGCGAATGATGAAGACTGGGGCGTTGCTTTTTGCCGATGACGTGTTGTTGTACGGTTGGGTAAGCGGTGAAGAACCGACCCCGCAGAAACGTCAATCGATCGTGGATAAAATCCGTTCGTACTTGGACGTTGTGACCTCGGATAAGGATTTTATTACCTCTGTTTTGAACGTAGGGGACGGGGTTGCTTTGTCGGTATTTAAACCGCAAAAAAATCGTTAAACTCGACCATGGGTGGTACATTTTGAAAAATACAAGAGAAGAAACTACAATCAAAGCCGAACTTTTAGCGCCCGCGGGCAGTTATTCAAAACTCCTTACGGCATTCCATTTCGGTGCGGATGCGGCGTATGTAGGCGGGAAGCAATTTTCCTTGCGTACCTTTGCCGACAACTTTACGGTGGATGAATTATCCTCCGCATTTTCTCACGCCCATGCGCTTGGGAAAAAGGTGTACGTGACAGCAAACGTGTTTGCGCGTAACGCAGATTTTGCGCAGTTGTCCGATTACTTTCAAACCCTGCAAGCCATTGGCGCGGATGCGGCGATTATCAGCGACCCTGGTATTGTTTACGTGGCAAAAAAAGCCGCTCCCGACTTACAAATCCACCTTTCCACGCAGGCGAATACCACCAACAAATATGCGGTGAAATTTTGGCAGGAACAGGGTGTTTCTCGCGTGATTCTTGCCCGCGAGCTCTCGATAAACGAAATCGCAGAAATTCACGATTTTGTACCCGATACCGAGTTAGAAGCTTTTGTTCACGGCGCGATGTGTATTTCTTACAGCGGCAGATGTCTTTTGTCCGATTATTTGGACGGCAGATCGTCCAACCGCGGTGCATGTGTGCAATCGTGCAGATGGCGTTACGAGGTGCGTGCGTTAAATGCAACGGGCGGGCCGAGTGATTGGATGCCGATTGAAGAGGATGAAAGAGGAACCTACATTTTCAACAGTAAGGACCTCAATATGCTTGCCCATTTACGTGAAATGGAGGGGGCAGGTGTGCGTTCATTTAAGATTGAGGGCAGAATGAAGAGCGGTTATTACCTGGCAACGGTCATCAATGCGTATAGGCGTTTGATGAACGGCGGGGACTTATCCGTGTCGGAAAAGGAACTCTCCAACGTTGCTCACCGTGATTACACAACGGCATATACGCTGGGTGAAAATGCGCAGACGGTCAACTACGCCGACAGTCAATCCAAAGGCGATTCCGTCTATATTGCAGACGTTGTCGGCTGTGAGGATGGATATATTTTGGCGGAGATGCGTAACCGTTTCAAACAAGGCGATATATTGGAAGTGCTTTCCCCTGACGATACCTTTGGTAAACGCTTTGTCGCGGAAGAAATTTACGACAGCAAGGGTGCGCGTACGGACGATGGGAAACTTGTACAAGAAATCTATAAAATCAAATGTCCGTATACCTTGAAAAAAGGGGATTATCTGCGTAGAAATAAGGCGGAAACGATATGAAAAAAATTTTATTGATAGCAACGGGTGGCACAATCGCTTCGCAATCGGGTAAGCAGGGTTTAATCCCTGAACTGGCGGCAAGCAGTTTGTTGAAATGCGTACCCGAAATTAGTCAATTTTGCGAAGCGGAAACCATTCAAATTTACAATATCGACAGTACAAATGTGACCCCCGACCATTGGGTACGTTTGGCAACGGCAATCCGCGACAATTATGATTTTTACGATGGATTCGTCATTTGTCATGGTACGGATACCATGTCGTACACCGCGGCGATGATTTCGTACATGGTGCAACATTCCCCCAAGCCCATTGTCTTTACGGGATCGCAAAAGCCGATTGACAAAGAGGATACGGACGGCAGAATCAACCTGCGCGACAGTTTCTTATACGCGGCAAGTAACGACGCATCGGACGTTGTGATTGTGTTCCAAGGTAAAGTCATTGCAGGCACGCGCGCGAAGAAAGTGCGTACGAAGAGTTTCAACGCCTTTACCAGCGTGGATTTCCCGCACCTTGCGACCATTCGCGATGGGCGGATTATACAGTATATCAAAACCCCGAAACAGGACAAGCCTGAATTTTTCTTAGAATTGAATGCCAAGGTTGGTTTGTTGACCTTAACGCCTGGGATGAACAGTGAAATTTTAAACAGTTACTTCCAATACAACGATGCGGTTGTTTTGGCGGGGTACGGTACGGGCGGTATTCCCGAAGGGGATTATTACGGCTTTTACGAGCTGATGGAAAAGTGGGAACGCAAAGGCAAGACGTTGGTAGTCACCACACAAGTACAAGAAGAAGGCAGCGATATGGACGTTTACCAAGTAGGCAGAGGCTGGAAAAACCGCTTTGACCTGTTGGAAAGTTACGCGATGACCTATGAAAGCATTATCACAAAACTTATGTGGATATTGACAAAAACCAAGGATGACGCCGAAATCCGCGCGTTGTTCTACCAAAATATAAATTACGATTTAATAGGTTAGAACCTATAAGGTTAAGGAGATGTGTGTTTCATGAAAACGTTGACAACCTTTGAAGAATTAGAATACACACGCCCGAATTTTGAAGAATTGAAGGCGTTTTACACCGATTTGAATGCCCGCGTAACGGCGGCAAAATCCTATGACGAGGTGAAGGCTTGTATCTTGGAAGAAGAAAAAATTTCTTCTCACTTTACGACGATGGCGGTGATTGTAAGCATTCGCCACACCGTGGATACCTCGGATGAATTTTATGAAAAAGAGGATGAATATATCAATCAGCAATACCCCGAACTGATGCCCTATACACAAGGGTTTAACCTTGCCTTGTTAAATTCGCCTTTCAAGGCGGATATTGACCGTGAATACGGCGAACAGTTCCTCAAAGCAATTCAATTGGGGGTAGACAGTTTCTCGGAAAAAAATATTGCGCTGATGCAGGAAGAAAACGAGTTGACAAACCGTTACCAGCGTTTAACGGCGGCTTGTAAAATTCCCTTTGACGGCGGGGAACATAATTTGTACGGAATCATGAAATATTTCTCCGACCCCGACCGTGAAGTGCGCAAGGCGGCGGCGAAAAAGTATGCGGAATTTTTCGAACAGCACGATACGGAAATGGGTGAAATTTTCGACCGTCTGGTCAAAATCCGCCATCAAATGGGGCTGAACATGGGCTTTAAAAACTTTGTTCCGCTTGGATACATGCAACAAGGCCGTATGGATTATGACGAAAAGGACGTTGCTTCGTTTAGACAGCAGGTCTTGACGGAAATTGTGCCTTTTTGCTGTGAACTTTACAAGGCGCAAGCCAAGCGTATCGGCGTGGAAAAGCTTTACTTTTATGACGAAGAATTGAAATTCTTAGGCGGTAATGCCGTTCCCATCGGCGACCGTGCGTATCTTGTGGAGCAAGCGCGTCAAATGTACCATGATATGAGCGCGGAAACAGGGGAATTTATCGATTTCATGATTGAACACGAACTCATGGATCTCGACAATAAACCCAACAAAGCGGCGACTGGGTATATGACGACGCTTAGTGATTATAAAGCGCCGTTCGTATATTCGTGTTTTAACGGTACGACGGGCGACGTAGACGTATTGACCCATGAAATGGGGCACGCGTTCGCGGGATATATGGCGATGCGCCACCAGCCTTTGCAAGCATTGTGGAGCGAACCGACGGACATTGCGGAAATTCATTCCATGTCCATGGAACAATTCGCTTATCCCTATGCGGAATCTTTCTTTGGCGACAAGGCAGACTTGTACCGTTTCCAACACTTGCAGGAAGCGTTGACGTTTGTGCCATTCGGTGTTGCCGTGGACGAATTTCAACATATCGTTTACGAAAATCCCGACATGACGCCTGCGGAAAGAACGGCGGCTTGGCGTGATTTGGAAAAGAAATATATGCCTTGGCGTGATTATGGTGAGGATAATGATTTCTTCAATCGCGGCGGTTGGTGGTATCATAAATTGCATATTTTCCACTATCCGTTCTATTATATCAACTACACGCTGACAACGATGGGCGCGTTAGAATTTAAGAAAAAAATCGCAACGGACAAAACGGCAGGTTGGCGGGATTACATGACCTTGTGTAAGTTGGGCGGCTCGCTTGGATATTTGGACACGTTGCGTGCGGCGAACCTTGCCAATCCCTTCGAGTCGGGCGGGGTAAAACGCGCGGTAAGTTATGCCATTAACATTTTAAAAGAAGACATTAAGGAGTAAATTATGGAAAAAGTACAATTGCAAAAATATGCCGAATTGCTTGCAAAGGTCGGCTTAAACGTTCAGGAAGGTCAAGTGGTGTTCGTGGAAGCAGGGTTGGATCAACCTGATTTCGTCACGATGGTGGTGGAAGAATGCTACAAGGCAGGCGCGGCGGAAGTTTACGTGGATTGGAGTCACCAACCCATCGCAAAGCTCCGCTCCAATTACCAAACCTTGGAAAGCATGTCCAAACTTCAACCTTGGGTAAAGGCAAAATGGCAGTACAAAGCGGAAAAATTTGCTTGCCGTCTTTGGATTGAATCGGAAGATCCCGACGGAATGAAGGGGGCTGACCAAGCGAAATTGAGTAAGGTTAGACAAGCCGTTTTCCCTGAAATCAAACCTTTCCGCACGGCACTTGAAAACAAGCACCAATGGTGCATTGCGGCTGTGCCTGGTAAAGCTTGGGCAAAAAAAGTGTTCCCCAACTTGCCCGAAGAAGAAGCGGTGGAAGAAATGTGGAAGGTGATTTTGCACACGGCGCGCGCGGACGGTGACGATCCCGTGACGGCGTGGAAAGCGCACAATGATGATTTGGACGCGCGTTGCGCCTACCTTAACAATTTAGGGTTGAAGTATTTGGAATATAAGAGTGCGAATGGCACGGATTTGACTGTGGAATTGTTGGAAGACGGTATTTTCGCGGGCGGTAATGAAAAAACTTTGCAAGGCAGAGTGTTCAATCCCAATATGCCCACGGAAGAAGTTTTCACTTCCCCCAAAGCAGGTGCTGCGGAAGGGATTGTATATTCGACCAAACCTTTGTCGTACATGGGTGAATTGATTGAAAATTTCTCTATGCGTTTTGAGGGCGGCAGAGTTGTAGAGGTCAAGGCGGAAAAAGGGGAAGAATTGTTGAAGAAGATGGTATCGATGGACGAAGGTGCGGCTCGCCTTGGCGAATGCGCATTGATTCCTTACGATTCGCCTATCAACGAATCGGGTGTTTTGTTCTACAACACCTTGTTTGATGAAAATGCAAGCTGTCATTTCGCGCTTGGGTTTGGGTTTAATGAATGTTTGAAAGGCTTTGAAAACTTGACGGATGAAGAATGCAAAGCGCGCGGTATCAACGAGAGTATGATTCACGTAGATTTCATGATTGGTTCGAGGGATATGTCGATTGTCGGCGTAACGAAAGACGGAAAACGAATCCAGATCTTTGAAAACGGCAACTGGGCGTTTTAACCAACCTGACGTTGGACGCAGTCTTAGTGTCTTATCATTCATTTTGTAAGGTTGCTTCGTTTTTAACCAACCTGAGGTTGCGCAGTCTTAGTAAATTGTAACATTTAAACATAAAAGAAGGTAAAAAATTATGACTAAAATTGATATTTTTTCAGGCTTTTTAGGGGCGGGGAAAACTACGCTGATTAAGAAGTTGATTAAAGAAGCTTATGCTGATGAAAAGGTCGTTTTGATTGAAAACGAATTTGGCGAAATCGGTATCGACGGCGGATTTTTACAAGATGCAGGTATCAACGTAACGGAGATGAATTCGGGTTGTATCTGCTGTTCCCTCGTGGGGGATTTCTCCAAGGCGTTGCAACAAGTTGTGGCACAGTACGCGCCCGAACGTATCCTTATCGAACCTTCGGGGGTAGGGAAACTCAGCGACGTTATTAAGGCGGTTGCAAATGCGAAACTTGACAATGCACAGCTCAATGCATTCTGTACGGTGGTAGACGCGTCCAAATGCAAAATGTACATGAAAAACTTTGGCGAATTTTTCAACGACCAAGTGGAAAATGCAGGGTGTATTATTCTTTCCCATACGGATAAAGCGTCCGCGGATAAGCTGGCGACCGCTGTGGAACTTTTAAGAGGTAAAAATGGAACGGCGACACTTGTGACTGCATCGTGGGATAGCTTGGACGGTAAAACGATTTTGGCGGCGATGGAACAAAAGGATTGCTTGCAAGCCGAACTTGATCGTTTGGCGGAAGAAATGCATCACCATCATCATGAGGAAGAATGTGATGACCCTGATTGTTGCTGTCATCACCATCACGAGGAAGGACATCATCACCATCACGAAGAGGAATGTCACGATCCCGATTGTTGCTGTCATCACCATCACGAGGAAGAACATCATCACCATCACGAAGAGGAATGTGATGACCCCGATTGTTGTTGCCATCACCATCATCATGAGCATGAACACGGACATGGGTGCCACGAACACCATCATGAGCACCATCACGGGCACCACCATGCGGACGAAGTTTTCACCAGCTGGGGTGTAGAAACGACTCGTGTATTTACGAAAGCGGAACTTGAAAACGCATTGGCGGAAATGCAACACGAACATGAATACGGTAACATTCTCCGTGCGAAAGGTATTGTAGCGGGCGAGGGTTGCTGGTTGCATTTTGACTACGTGCCTGGTGAAGCGGACGTGCGCGAAGGCAGTGCAGGTGTGACGGGCAGATTGTGTGTAATCGGTTGCAACTTAAATGAAACCGCATTGAAAGAATTGTTCAACGCGTAAGGAGATATTATGGCGAAAAAATTACCCGTAGAAACCCCCGTATACATGTTTTTGGGTTTCTTAGAATCGGGCAAAACCAAATTTATACAAGAAACCTTTGAAGATCCTCGTTTTTCCGCAGGGGAAAAGACTTTGCTTCTCGTTTGTGAAGAGGGGGAAGAGGAATATGAAAGCATCAAATTTGCGAAGGCGGAATCTGTTGCGATTGAGGTTTTAGAGGATAAATCCCAATTAACGGAAGAAGTTTTATCCGCATTGCAATTAAAACACGGTGCAGAACGTATCGTGGTAGAATACAACGGCATGTGGGAACTTGGCGACTTTTTCAACGCAATGCCCGAAGGTTGGATGATCAATCAATTGATGACATTCTTTGATGCGCGTACTTTCACCAATTATAACGCCAACATGCGACAGCTTGTATTTGACAAAATCCAAGACACGCAGTTGGTCGTATTCAACCGTTATGATGATACCATGGACAAGATGAACCTGCATAAACTTGTGCGCGCCATCAGCCGTAGATGCGATATCGTGTATGAGCGCGTGGATGGTAAAGCGGACTTCGATGACATTGAAGACCCGTTGCCTTTTGACGTCAACGCACCGATTATCGAAATTGAGGATAAGGATTATGCATTCTTCTACCGTGATTTGACGGAAAATTTAGAAGAATACGTTGGTAAAACGGTAAAATTCAAAGGCATCGTCGCAAGAGATAAACGTTTAGAACCGACTGATATCGTGGTTGGCAGACACGTCATGACCTGCTGTGAAGACGATATTCAGTATTGCGGTGTAGCCTGCGTATTGCCGTCTGCAATGGAGTTGGAAACACGTGATTGGATTTGTGTTACAGCGAAAATTACATTCCAAAAGCATCGCATCTATAAGGGCAAAGGGCCTGTTTTGATTGCGGAAAAAGTGATTGTCTGCGACCAACCTGAACAAGCATTGGCAGTGTTTTACTAAAAGCTAAAAGGGAAACTTCGGTTTCTCTTTTTTCATTTATGAAAAAAATATAAAAATCTACTTGAAAAAAAGCATGTTTTGTGTTATAATATGATAAAATGCAGAAATATCGGCAAAAAGGAGATATGAAAGATGAAAAAGGCGTTTCTAACGATATTATTAAGTTTAACGTTTGTATTATCCGCTTGTGAAGGGGGGGCGATAAGTATACCGCAATCCAACGTTACGGACAGTGGTTCCTCTTCCATATCCGTGGAAGGCGGTAACTCGGGAGAAAGCGACAGTGATTCCGATTCTTCGTCGAGCGGTAGCAAAGATTCTTCGTCTGACGATAACATAGATAACTCTTCGGAAGAAACTTCAAGCGATTCCTCGGAAGATAGTTCGGGGGATTCCTCTAGCGATATTGAAACGGAAGAAGTCCACAAGGATATCGACAACAATGCTTACTGTGATGATTGCGGTGAAAAGGTAACGGTAACGTTTGATATTTTTAGCGTCAATGATTTACATGGTAAATTGACGGACGGAGACAATCATCCTGGGGTAGACGAACTGACGACCTATCTCAAAAACGCAAAGGCAAAAAACGAAAATACAATTTTACTTTCTGCGGGGGATATGTGGCAGGGCGCATCAGAATCCAACCTCACGCAAGGCAATATCATCACCGATTGGATGAACGAGTTGGATTTTGTTTCGATGACCCTTGGCAATCATGAATACGATTGGGGGGAAGAAGCAATCATCGCCAATGCGGCTATGGCGGAATTTCCCTTCCTTGCAATCAACGTATACGACAATGCTACGCATCAACGCGTTGATTACTGCGATGCGTCTGTTATGATTGATATGAGCGGCGTGCAAATCGGTATTATCGGTGCGATGGGGGATTGTTATTCGTCCATTTCCGCCGATAAGGTAGAGGACGTATATTTTGTAACGGGTTCTGCTTTGGCTTCTTTGGTGAAAACGGAATCGAGTAAATTACGCAATGCAGGCGCAGACTTCATCATTTATGCGATTCACGATGGCGGAAGCGGCAGTATCGGCTCCTATTATGACACATCCCTTTCCAATGGCTACGTGGATTTGGTTTTTGAAGGCCACAGCCATCAACAATACGTTGTGAAGGATTCCTACGGGGTATACCATTTGCAAGGCGGCGGCGATAATAAAGGGGTATCGCATGCAAATATTACAATCAATTTTGCAAATGCTAAGACGTCGGTAGGTAAGGCGGAATTTATTTCTACGGGTTCGTATACCCATTTAACGCCCGATTCCGTGGTGGAAGACTTGTTGGAAAAATATGACGAGAAACTTTCACAGGCAAACGTTTTGCTTGGTAAAAATGATAAACTTCGTTCCTCGACGGAAATCTGTCAAACGGTAGCCGACCTTTATTATAAAGTGGCGTTGGAAAAATGGGGGGATGAATACGACATCGTTTTGGGTGGCGGTTTCTTGAATACGCGCGCGCCGTACGAATTATCTGCAGGCAATATCTATTATGGTGACTTGGTAAACGTATTACCTTTCGACAACCAAATTGTCCTTTGCTCCATTCAAGGTAGATATTTAAATTCGCGGTTTTTTGATTTGCCCGATAGATACTACATTTCTTACGGCGAATATGGTAAAAGCGTAAAGGCAAACATTGAAAGCAACAAGACCTATTATCTCGTGACCGACCGTTATACGTCGTTGTATGATTGGAATAACCTGACGGAAATTGCTTTCTATGACGATACGACTTATGCCCGCGATTTGCTTGCAGATTATATCGCAAACGGCGGTTGGGGTCAGGGCGCAGGCAGTTCGTCCAATCCTTCCACGCCTTCTATGCCCAATATAACGTTGACCGATATCCCGACATTGTTGTCAATCGGGGCGGGGCTGGGCGATAATAAGTCCACCGCTACGGAATATTACGTGAAAGGTAAAATCATCTCCATCGAATATCCCGATTCTTACGGCAATATGACGATTGAGGATGAAAACGGCAATCAACTGTATATTTTCGGCACGTGGGATGCAAATGGCAATCGTTATGGTTCTATGACAAGCAAACCGCAGATAGGCGACACGGTAACGCTTTGCGGTGTCATGAAAAAATACGTTGCCAACGGCAAGACAACCATTGAAATGAGCAATGCATATTTTGTGTAAGGTAGATTATGTTTGAAGAAATTTTACAATGTATAAAAGAATACGATAAAATCGTGATTCATAGACATTCCAGCCCCGACGGGGACGCGCTCGGCAGTCAAATCGGTATGAAATGCCTGCTGAAAGAAAATTTTCCCGACAAGGAAATCTATGCCGTTGGTGACGGCGCAGGGCGTTACGCGTTCATGGACGGTACGGATATGGACGAGGTGGAAGACGATTTTTTCAACGGCGCGCTGTCAATTATCCTCGATTGCGGTTCGGCTTGGCTGATTAGTGACGACCGTTATAAACTCGCGGAAAAAACCGTACGATTCGACCACCATATCTTCAGTGAAAAAATCGCGGATTTGGAAGTGGTGGATACCTCGTATGAAAGCTGTTGCGGGCTTGTAACTGAGTTCGCATTAGAAAGCGGTTTAGCCCTTTCTCCCGCCTCAGCAAAGGCGTTGTTTACGGGTATGGTGACCGATTCGGGGCGTTTCCGTTACGATTCGACCACGGCAAAAACCTTCCGTTTGGCTTCGGCTTTGAAGGAACAAAGCTTTGATACCAATGAAATCTACGGCAACTTGTACGCGGACGATTTTGCCAACATGCAGCTTCGCGCGCAATTTGTTTTAAAAATCCAATTCACCCCTTACCGCGTGGCGTATATTTACACCACGAAAGAGGAATTGGCATCTTACAATGCCGATACCTTTACCATTTCCCGCGGGATGGTCAATACGATGGCAGACATTCGCGGGGTGGATATTTGGGTGAACTTTACCGAAACGGAAGATAAGGTCTTGGTGGAAATCCGTTCCAGCAAGCACACGGTACAGCCTGTCGCGGTGAAGTACGGCGGGGGCGGTCACGCCAAAGCGTGCGGGGCATCCGTCAAAGACCGCGCAGAAGCGATGGCACTTTTAGAGGACCTGAATGCATTTAATAAAGAGGTATGATATGAACGAGAATATGAAAATTATTTTGGATAAAATCAAGGAATATGACAAAATTATCATTTTTCGCCATTTCCGTCCCGACGGCGACGCCATCGGCTCGACGAAAGGGTTGGCAGCGCTTTTGAAAAACACTTACCCCGATAAAAAAATCTATTTACAAAATAATGATTTTTCCGATTATTTGGCGTTTTTAGGCGGTGAGGACGAAGCTTTACCCGATGAAGAATACGCGGATGCGTTGGGGATTGTATTGGATACGGCAACGCAGAAACGCATTTCTAACCAAAGATACGCGCTTTGTAAAGAGCTGGTAAAAATCGACCACCATATCCCCGTGGAAAACTACGCGAATTACGAATGGGTGGAAGAACATCGTTCCTCTACTTGTGAAATGGTGGCGGCGTTTTACGAGGCATTTAAAGCGGAATTGAAGATCTCGCAAGAAGCGGCGAAATATATTTATACAGGTATGGTGACCGATTCGGGGCGTTTCCGTTTCCGTGAAGTTTCGGGGGAAACCATGCGCCTTGCAGGTTTGATTTTGGATCAGGGGATTGATACGGAATTGATTTACGCAAACTTGTATTTGGAAGAAGTGGAAGCGTTGCGCTTCAAATCCTTCGTATACAGTCATATGAACATTAGCGAAAACGGTGTGGTTTCCATGTTCGTGACCAAGGAGATAAAGGAAGAATTTAACCTTTCCAACGAAGAAGCCAGCGCGTGCGTTTCATTTATGGACAGCATCAAGGGCTCGTTGATTTGGATTGCCTTTATCGAAGGAGATACGGAAATCCGCGTGCGTTTGCGTTCCCGTTTCGTGACGGTGAGTGAACTTGCGGAAAGATACAACGGCGGCGGGCATGCTTGTGCAGCGGGCGCAACCGTCTATTCGAAAGCAGAAGCCGAGGCGTTGCTTGCCGAAGCGGATGCATTGTTAAAGGATTATAAAGAAAATAACGAGGGTTGGTTATGAGGATATTGATTACAAACGACGACGGTATTCAAAACAAGGGTATCCGTCTGCTTGCCGAATGGGCAAAAAAATTAGGGGAAGTCACGGTTGTCGCACCGAAGGTGGAACAGAGCGGTAAAAGCCACGCCATCGACTTTGTTACCCCTGTAGAAATTAAAAAAGTGGATTTATTGGATGGTGTTGAAGCCTATTCCATGTCGTCTACGCCTGCCGATTGTATTCGTTTCGGTGTGCTTGGTTTGGGGAAGAAATTCGACCTTATTTTGTCGGGTATCAACTGTGGAGTAAACCTTGGCGCAGATATCGTGTATTCGGGTACGGTCGGAGCGATTTTCGAGGCGTCGCGCATGCACGTTCCCGCGATTGCGTTTTCCGCATTCCCCGACGGGCAGGAAATCGCGGTGAAATACTTGGACGAAGTGTACGATTATATCATGAAAAACGAACTCTTCAAAGAATGTCCGTTGTTCAACGTGAATATCCCGAACGAATCGAAAGGGATTCGTATGACCTACCAAGGTTCGCCTTATTTCTCCGACCGCTTTATTCACCGCGAAGGGGATATCTATGTGCAGGAAGGCGAACCCATTTCCGACGTTTGCCCTGAGGATATGGACCGCGATACGGTTGCGCTTGTCAATGGGTATATTTCCGTCACACCTTTGTTGGCAACTCGTACGGATATGGGTGTGTTTGAAAAATATCGCAGTAAGTAAAAATAAGCCGTTAAACGGCGTAAAAACGAATAAAAGCAGGATTCCCGAAGAGGAACCTGCTTTTCATTTTACCGTGTGAAATAACGCTGAAAAATCGCGCGTGTGCCTTGGGTTGGTAAGTCCCCGAAATGGATAGGCACGTAATCGGTGGGGTTGTAATCGTACTTACTGGAAATACTGCCGCCCCCCGTGATATTGCCAAATTTTTCGCCCCAACCGCCTGCGTAGTTGAGATATTCTTGAAAATCGTTGTAATGGTTGTAGGTGTAGAAGACGTGCCATTCGCCCGCTTCGAAAACGCCGTCCTTATCGAGGTCCGTTTTACCATATACGATACGCGCCGCCCCGCGGGTGATGGAGTTCCCGTCATTGTAAATATCCGCAGGATACGAGGGATCGCAATCCGTGCCCGTGGTGCCGATATCCATTTCATAATACCGCAAAGTCCCGCCGCAACCGCTGATATTGGGCAATTCGGGTTCGTAGGGATATTGGCTGGTATTGCCTGAAAATGCCGTGTGGTTTAAGCGCAAATATTCATCCCAAATACTGTCATCGGGGTCGGTATTTTTCGAGGTTGTGTAATTTTTGGGATAAGTACCGAATGCATACACGTATGCAGCGACTTCTTCCAAAGTGATATATGCCCCTGCGCGATAAACGGTAAAAGCTTCGTTGCCGTATACGTCGGTGACAACGTAGGCGTTGCCGTCTTCTTCGTAAATGGTATCGTCGTTACGGATATATGCAGAGCCCTGCTTGGGGCGGTAGGCGGAAAGAGTAGGGGCTTGATTAGGAACGGTTAATTCCCCCGACATAAAGCCGTGTAAGGAGCGGTAGTAAGCGTCCTCGTTACTTTCTGCGGGTTTATAATCCTTGTAAAATTCCGTTTTCGAAATATTTTTGTAGGGATCGTTGCTTTGGTCAGGCGAGCCTTGTCCGTTCTCCAATTGATAGGAAATCAGCGTAGGCTTTTCAAATTCAATCATACCCTTGTAGTTTTTGATTCTACCGCTGACGGTAATATACGAACCCGAATCAATCAAATCCGCGCCGTCGCCTTTTAACTGGTAACAATACATTTCGCGTGCTTGCGGTTCATCTATGTCAAAGTACAGACAAACGCCTTTTTTCGCCGTGTAGTCGATATCAATGTAGGAAACCGTACCGCTTAATTGGTAAGTATTGGGTAAGTAATCGCCCGTATTCAAATTGTACGCTTGATCCATGATTTGTTCTGCGTAAGCCTGTTCCTCGGTGATGCCGTCTTCTTCAGTGGAGGAACTGCTATCCTCGCTTTCAATAGAGGAATCGCAATCGGAGCAGTCTTCGATGGATTGACTTTGGGAGAATGACGGAGTCAAGCTATCTGCAGAAGATTGCGGATGTGCGCACGAAGTAAAGGTTAAGCAAAAAGCGGTTGCAATCAACCATGCAGTTTTTATTTTACGAGTAAAAGTGTTCATATGTAAAGTATAACACTTATTTGAAATAATGTCAATAAAAAGCACCGCCCCTTCAAGGGGCGGTGTGTGTTTACAAGGAAAAATCCTTATGCGTAAACAGAGATGGAATCAACGCGAACTTGCGCCGAAAGAGCTTCAATGCTGAAGCTGCTAACTGCATTAGTGAACGTAATGGTAACAGTTTTAGCGGTTGCGTTTACAGTTACGTTTGCGTCAGATGCGATGGATGCAGCAAGCGCGTTTGCGTAATCGGGCGTATTGCATTCGATTACAATTGTCTTCATGCTGGTTGCTTCAATCTTAAGAGAGGAGCTCTTGTAGAAACGTGCAGGGTTAGCGTAATCTGCAACGTTAGAGGTACTTGCAGCTTTATCGTTGGTTACTTTGATACCGTTTGCTTCCCATACCTGTTGGCTGGTCGTTTGGCTCGTACGATTTGCTTTATCTGCAAAGCTAAGAACAGATGCTTCACCTTCGATTTCAGGAACGTCAAGTTCACCTGCGGTATGTTCCATTACCCAACCGTCTACAAATTGAGGGGTGCCATAGTAGTTCTTAATAACGCCATAAACTTTGATGTAATCGCCTTCATCGGGTTTGGTGGTCATTTCGCTGTATTTAACGGAACCGTCTTCATTGTACAAACCATAGATAAGAATGCTGTTGTTGTTTTCATCGGTGATGTATACATTACCATAAGTAGTGCCGCTGGAGCCGTAGAAAGCTGTAATTGTACCAGCTACATAGAACTTTTCGGTCGAGGTTGCGCTTTCAGCCAAAGTCTTACCGTAAGCGATTGCTTCAGGGATAGTAAACAAGGTACCTGCTGCGGGAGCGTTGGGATTGGTGTTATCATTGCCGCCTTCGTTACCACCGTTAGCGGTGTGTTCAATCAACCAAGCGTTCTTGAATTGACCAACGCCATTGTATACGCTAAGTACACCGTAAACTTTGATGTAGTCGCCTTCAACGGGCTTGGTGGTCATTGCGTCATATCTAACGGAACCGTCTGCACTGTACAAACCATAAACGAGGATGGTGTTGTTGTTATCATCGGTGATGTATACGTTACCATAGGTGTAACCGCTGGTAGGGTTGCTAGAGCTATGGTAGAAACCGGTAATCGTACCGCTTACATAATATTTAGCGGTCGTTTCGCCAGTCAAAGTTGCGCCGTAAGCAAGTGCTTCGGGGATGGTAAGGGTGGAGTCTGCTGCAGGCGCACTAACATCCGTGTTGCCATCGTCTTCGTTGTTGTCGCCGCTAACCAACGTACAGTTCATGAATTCATACTTACCTTGATAGTTCTTCATGGTCGTTGCGGTTACGGTAATAACGTCGTTAATAGTGTTCGTAACTTGCAATCTGTAGCAGTAAACGGGCATATTTTCGAAACCTTCAACAACAATGGTAGGGTTGTTGTAGTCATCCAATGCAGTGATTTTACCCGTCAAAGTGAATTCACCCGTAACGGTTTCATTATCAGCCAATGCATAAAGCGCATTAAGGATTTCTGCGGGGGTTGCATAGGTAGGGTTGGAAGGGGTTTCCGTGCCACTACCTGCTTCGGAAGAAACCAACGTACAGTTCATAAATTCATACTTACCGCCGTAGTTCTTCATGCTCGTTGCCGTTACGGTGAGGATATCGCCAACCTTGTTCGTAACGGACAATCTGTAGCAGTAAACGGGCATATTTTCGAAGCCTTCTACAACGATGGTAGGGTTGTTGTAGTTATCCAATGCAGTGATTTTACCGGTCAAAGTGAATGCACCTTTAAGTTCTTCGCCGTCTGCCAAACCGTAAAGCGCGTTAAGGATGGATGCAGCCGTACCGTCAACAACGGGGTCGCCCGTTTCGGGAATATCGGATTCATCACCGATTTCGTAGCTTTCAATCTTAGCAAAGCTGAATTCAAGGTCAGACTTGTAAAGCATGAACTTACCGCCGCAGGTTACGGTGAAACCAGGGGCAAGCACGTCAGCGCCTTCGCCCTTCATACGATAACCCAAAACTTTCGTGTCGTTTACCCACATGGTGAAGGAAACGCTGTCATAGGTAGGATCGTAAGCTTCATCAATAGAGAGGACGATACCCGTCATGGTTACGTCGTTACCGAATGCTTCGCCGGACTTGAACGCTTTTGCCGTTTCGATAATCTTAGCGGTATCGTTGGGAACAACCTTGAAAGTAAGAGTCTTCGTTTCGGTTGCTTCGCCAATCGAAAGGGTAGCCGTCAAGGTAACTTCTTGTACGGTTTCTACAGTGTTGAAGGAAAGTTCGTTTCTATAAATCGAAGCAGCTTCGTTGTTTACAGCCCAAGAAATCTTAACGTCGGGATAACGATCGCCGTGCGTAATCAAGGTTGCGGAAGAACCGCCGCCGATGAATGCAGGTGCAATGTTCAAGGTCGTTACTTCGTGTGCAAGCTTATCAGCTTCTTCTACGTTCATGCGGTCAACTTCGGTTACGAGGTAGCCCATGAAGTAGTCGTTGCCGATATTCTTTTGAGGTTCGATGGTGTCATACGTGCCGTCGCAACCAAAGTAGTAAGGCGTGCCGTTTACAACCGTTGCAACCGTTGCCCAAGTTTCATCAAAGTAATAAGCGGTCTTCATCTCGCCTTCATAATTTTCATAATCAGGGAAGTTGGCAGCATCGGGGTTGCCATATACAGCGTTTACGTGCGAACCATTGGGAACAACGTTGATGTATTCCTTGACTTGCGCGCCGCCTTCTACGTCTACCATACGATAAAGGTAGAATTCGGTTTCGCTGGTTGCTACGTGTTCAGCATATACGTCGATACCGTTGTCATAATCGGTCGTGGAAGCGAAGTACCAAGTGTTCTTCATTTCACCGTTAGCGTACACTTCTTTTTGGGTGTTACCTTGGTAAACGTTGAGCTTGTATGCAACGTTTTCAGCAGGTTTTTCCGTAATCTTTGCAGGTACGAAACGTTCCAACTTAGGAACAACACGGTTCATCTTCGATTCGATGGTGGAACCGTCAGGAGCGGTGATTTTTGCGGTCAAAACGAAGGTTACGTCTTCAAAGGAAAGGGAAGCTTCGTATACGTTTACGTACACTTTATCGCCGTCTTTTTCGATTTTAACCGTTTCAACGTCTACGGACCATTCGATGGTGTAGGTCACGTCTTCCAACAAAATGGAAGCGGGAACTTCGTAGGTTTCACGAGATTCTGCATTGGTCGTTTTTACACGAGATTCCAAAAGGGTCTTCGCGCCATCCAAATCGTACGTAGTTGCAGGTGCTTCCGACGTTTGATTCGAGCTGCTTTCATCTTTGTTGCCGCCGAAAAATGCACAGCTAGACAAAGAGAGACACGTGCTAAGAGCCAATACAAGAGCAAGTAGTTTTTTGTTCATGATTTATCTCCTTAATAAATTTTATCAATGAATGGTAATGTCTTTCAAAGAGAATACCTTGATTTGGTATTGCCCTTCATATTCTTCTACGACGCCTTTTACGTCGATGGTTTTGCCTTCAAACATAGCTTCCGTTACCAAGTTTTTGTTTTCATCGTGCAAAACAGCGGTACGAACCGTAATTGTTTGCCCGTCTACTTGACAGGTAATCGTGATTGCGCCCTTGTTTGCAGAATCTTCTTTCTTGGTGGTGTACATATCGACAACCTTCAAGTTTTTAAAGGAAATTGAGCTGTCCAACGCAAGCTTCTTGTAGGGGAACGCTTTTTCTTCTTCGTTGACTTCAACAATCTTCGTGCCGTTAAAATCTGCCGCGTTCGTTTCGGGGTTATAAGCGGGGAATTTTTCGTCGCTCAATTTCTGTACGTTATCGGGATCTTTGGGTTTAACTGCACGATATTTGATGTCGGAGATTTGATAACCGAAATCTTCGTGGAAGGAACATTGACCTACGACACGAACGTGGTTGCCAACCGAAAGAATGTTTTGGATATTCGAATCGGAAGTATAGTTATAACCAACGTATACGTAAATACCGTAAACGAAATCGGTTGCTTCGTCGTAGCTTTCTACAAATACACCGTTGCTGGAGTAGTAGGATACGATACCTTCAAACGCAACCTTTGCGCCGTTGTATTCGTCAATGTTGGTACGAAGTTCTTTCAAATCGATTTCCAAAGCAGAACCGTAGAAATAATCGGGGTCTTGTTCGTTCGAGTGTACGCACACTTCCATCAAAGACGCCTGGTTCAAGGCATTGGTTGCCAATTCTGCGTAACGGCAATCGGAAACGCTCGAACCCAATGCAAGACCTTCTTGCAACAATTCGAGGTTTAAGTTGCGGTATACGTCGGAACCCTGCGGTTTATACCAAACCCATACGAGGTAACGTTCGCCCGTGGAATCTACTTCCCAATCCGAGCCGTCCGTTTCCAAAACGATAGAGGTGGCATTCTTCAATTTATCCTTGGTGTAAGCAGATGCCTTTTTGCCCCAAGGTTCGATTTGACCCGTCGATTCGGGGGTGTTTACCGCCGCGTATCTTGCTTTCAAAAATTCGTGTTTGATGATACCGTCTTCTACGTAGAAGTGGGTGGTATCGCCGTCGATGTACGATTTTACGCGTTCGATTTCCGTGGTTTGCGAATCAGCAGAAAAATCCAAAACAGCTTGTCCAGCGTAATCGATTTTTTCGATTTCAACCTTGCCGGAAGATTCGCTTGCTACCGAATCATTGGAGGAAGATTCGGGGGTGTTACACCCGGCAAAACTGCCGAGCGCAACACTCGCCAATAACAATAATGACAAAATTCTTTTTTTCATAATGTTACCTTATATTAGATAAAACTTAGTTGTATTTGTTCAAAGTTCTCATGGAAATATCAAACTGTTCGGTGATATAAGCGTCCAAAGCGTCGCCCGTCTTTTGCGAACCATTGATAAATGCGTTTTGCATCAAAAGACCAACTTGTTCACGTGCTTTTGCGGAGCCGGTGAAAGCATAGGAAACGTAGCAAGCGTCTTTCTGTGCGATGTTTTGAAGTACGCAGGTAGCCTTCAAGTTTGCGTTGCCTTGACCTGCTTTTGCAAGGAAGTCTGCATAAGCTTCGTTGTTAACCGTTTCAAGAACGGGAGCATAACCGCTGGTCATCGAGAATTCTGCTTGGAAATCGTCGCTCATGTTCAAATACTTAAGGAACAACCAACCAGCAGCAACTTCTTGTGCGTCTTTCTTGAAAAGACATACGGAAGGACCTTGGGAAATAACCTTGTGCTTAGCGGGATCGGTGCTTGCCTGAGGGATGGGCGCGATACCTACTTCAAAGGCAGCTTCCGTACCCGAACCTTCTTCCAAACCAGGGATGTTGTAACCCGTACCGCCCGTCGAACCGATGGACATGTAGCAACCTTGCGTCGTGAAGAGGTCGGAAGTATACGAACCGTAGCATTCTTTCGTGGTTACGTATTTCTTACCGTACCATTCGGTGAATTCTTTTACGAACGCCTTGTTTTGATCGTTATTGAATACGAAGTGGTTGCCTTCTTCCATCGAGGTGTAACCAGAACCCTGTTGTTCGCACATCGTGATGAACCAGTTTGCTTCGCTGTCATAACCAAGGGGGATGGTCTTCGTCTTTTTGGCCGTATCGTTCCAGTTGGTTTTATTTGCGGTATCGATTTCGATGATACGTGCGCAAAGAGCTTCCATTTCGTCCCAAGTGGTAGGAGCGGTCAAGTTGTTTGCTTCAAAGTAGTCTTTGTTGTAGAACAATACTTCGGTCGATTTTGCGAAAGGAAGCATGTACATTTTGCCGTCGCCGAATTGTTTACCTTCTTCGTAGTACGAATCAACGTAATTAGCGATTTGCGTTTCCGTCAAACCCATGGTTTCGTTGGTGCCTGCTACGGTCAAGGTCGAATTGATGTATTCGTCAAGCGTAACAACGGCCTTGGAAGCGTTGTAGGATGCAACGTGGTCGGAATAGCAGTATGCCATCGTAGGAAGGTTTTCCAAACCAGTGGACATTCTGGTGTTCAAAAGGCTGAGCAACGTATCGTAGTCGCCTTGCGATTTTTGATCAATCTTGATGTTGGGGTAAATCTTGTTGAATTCTTCAATGTGTTCCTTCAATACGGTGGTCAAAGCTGCCCCCATCGTGTGGTAGAAGGTAACGGTTACTTTGCTACCATCATAAGCAACAACGTCTACGTTCGTGTTTGCATTATTCTGGCTAGAGGAGTCGCCGCCGAAGCAAGAAGCTGCACCTACTAAGTTTGCTGCAGCCAACATAGCTGCAACGCCGCTGAACAAGAATTTTTTCATCTTTTTCATAATTGTTTTACTTCCTTTATATTATTATATTTTTTTTATTGCTTTATCAATAACAAAGGGGATTAACCTTTGATACCGCTTCGAGATACGCCTTTCATGATATATTTTCTAAGGAAAATAAATACCATGAAGAGAGGTGCGGAAACCATGGCGACAGCCGCCATCTGTTGAGGAATTTGAGGCTTAGATCCTTCCGCCGAGAACTTGGTGCGCAAACCGTTGGTAATCAACATGTGGCTTTCTTCGTCGGTAATCAATTTAGGCCAAAGGTAAGTGTTCCATGCACCCATCATTTTCAAAATTGTGATGGAGATAATGGTGGGCAAAGCAAGGGGAATCATAACTTTCCAAAGATATTTTAAATCGGTTGTACCGTCCACTTTTGCCGCCAAATACAATTCGTTGGGGATTTGTTGGAAGTTTTGCTTTAACAAATAGATATAGAAGATACTAACCAAGAAAGGTAAAATCAAAGCCTTACTCAGTTCGGTCCAATCAGCGCTGAATGCCCAGCCTAATTTATTTACAGTGATAAAGTTTGTAATGGTGAACAATTCCCCGGGAATCATCATGGTTGCAAGCAATCCTGCAAACAAGATATTCTTTCCCTTGAACTCTAAGCGGGCAAACGCAAACGCCGACAATACCGTAATCACCAAGGACAAAATTGTCGAGATAATCCCAACGTACATGGTGTTGAGGAATAAGCGGTCAAGCGCGCCTGCTTTGAATGCGTCCGCATAGTTATGCCATGCTAAGGTTTGAGGATATAATTGTTGTAATTCCGTTAAGTTTTGATAATTTTTACCGATTAAATAATATTCATCGAACTCTTTTACGGAGATTGCCAACATGTAATAGAAGGGGAACAAAACGATAAGCGCCATAACGCCAAGGAATAGATACAACCCAACTTGAACGAGAATTTTAATAACGCGCTGTTTGGTGGTTATCTTCTGAATGTTTTGTTCTTGCATAACCCCGCCGACCAAAGCGGCGATAGAGTTTTCCTCAGAGGTGGTTTGGGTTTCGTTTTCTTCAACGATTTCATTCGAAAATTCTTCCATCGTACACCTCCTTAATAATGTGTTTTCTTTTTGCTGACGTACAAGTTAATCATGGTTACGACGAAAATAATCGCAAACAAAATCAACGCGGCAGCCGAGGCAACGCCTTCACCGTCACCAGACATGGGATCCAACGAATTTTGGATATACCCAACCATGGTCTGCAAGGTTTGACCGCCTGCAGCTCGCATGTCGTCACCGAAGATACCGACGATACTTGAATATTCTTTAAATCCGCCGATAAAGCCTGTAATAACAACGTAAGCAATCATCGGGGAAAGAAGGGGTACCGTGATACGGGTAAATACTCTCCAACGGGGCGTGCCGTCAATTTTCGCCGCTTCGTAGTATTGCTTATTTACACTCTGCAAACCGCCCAACAAAATTAGTATTTTAAAAGGCAGTGCATTCCATACAATATAAATAATGGCAACAGACATATTGTTCCAATAAGAGGAACCAGCACTGATCCAGTTGATGGGGTCAAGCCCAATGAATTGCAGGAAGATATTTACAACGCCGATGGTATCCGCCGAACCGTTTGCAAGGTCGGTGGTATCACCAGTGATATTGAACATTGCCATGAATACCATACCGATTGCAATCGAGTTGGTTACGTAAGGCAAGAAGAAAATCGTTTGTAAAAATCTTTGCAAGGGCTTAATTGCATTCAAACAAACCGCAATCAACAACGCCAAAAACGTTGAGATAGGCACGGTGATAAAGCAAAGCAACATGGTATTCTTCAATGCGGGAAGGAAATACAGAGTATCTTGTACAACCCAACGGAAGTTTTCAAAACCGAATTGATAGGTTTTGCCGATTCTGTCGCCTGCAAGGGTATAATCGTCCAAAAATGCAATACTGATCGTATTAAATATAGGGTATACTGTAAAAATCAACAAAAGGACAATGGCGGGGGATAAATAAATCCAGCCTTTCCATTTGTCAAATTTCAACTTTTTGACAACCAGTTCCTTCCAAAACGCGTTGTAAATCCATTCGACAAAAACGGTATGGAAAAAATTACGTATTTTTGCCATAACTTACACCTCGAAGTAAATTCTTTCTTCCGTTTCTGCGTCGAAGAGGAATACCTTATGAGGTTTCAATGCAAAGGTTGCAACCGTTGCGTCTGCATCAGGTTTTTCATCCGCATCAATAATCGAGCGAATGGTAGGATTCAAAGAATTGTTGTGGGTAGAAACGATGCTGACGTCGCGCCCCATAACTTCTACGTTGGAGATATTGCAACGCAATGCGCCGTTCTTATCCATGATAAAGCCTTCAGGACGGATACCTACGGTTACGTTGCCGTCAGGCGCGCCTTTTACCGTCAATACAGCCGTATCGCCGATGTACAATTGCTCGTTTGCTACGCGGCCCGAAAATACGTTGATGGGGGGCGTACCGAGGAATTTCGCAACGAAAAGGTTCGTAGGGCTGTCGTAGATTTCCTGAGGTTTACCAACCTGTTGTACAACGCCCAATTTCATAACGACGATCATATCGGAAATGCTCATGGCTTCTTCTTGGTCGTGGGTTACGAATACTGTGGTGATGCCCGTTTCCTTTTGAATACGTCTGATTTCTTCACGGGTCTGCAAACGCAAACGCGCGTCGAGGTTGGACAAAGGTTCGTCCAACAAAAGTACGCGGGGCATTTTAACAAGCGCACGCGCAATCGCAACACGTTGTTGCTGACCGCCCGACAATTCGCTGGGCTTTCTGTCCATCAATTCATCGATTTGCACCAATCTTGCCGCTTCGTGCGCACGTTCAAGCATTTCATTTTTGGACAGCCTGTCCTCACCGCGCAAATTCTGCAAGGGGAACAAGATGTTTTGCTTAACCGTCATGTGGGGGTACAAAGCATAGTTTTGGAAGACGAGACCAATCCCTCTGTGTTCGGGTGCAAGGTCGGTGACGTCTTCATCGCCGAAGAAAATTTTACCGGAAGAGGGCTGTTGTAAACCGCTGATCATGTACAGGGTTGTACTTTTACCGCAACCGGACGGGCCGAGCAAACCGACCAATTTCCCATCGGGGATGGTAAAGGTGAAATTGTTAACCGCAACGACTTCCTCACCCGATTTTTTATTACGGCTGGGGAAAATTTTCGTCAGGTTTTGTAATTCTACTTTCATAAAACCTCCTGAAAGCACATGTAATTATATGATCAATCAATATTCGCCTTAGGCGTTTGATTAAAATCCGAAGTTTGTGATTGCGAAGCAAGGTATTCGTTTAACGCTTCTTGCGATTCGAAGATGCGTTGGCTGGAAAAATCCACCACAACCGTGTCCGCCAAAAGATCGTGTATCGATGAGCGCGTAGGGGTGCAAATCATGACGGCTATATCCAAAACCGCAACAAGCACCGCCGCGATAAAACCGACAGGACCCATACCGAAATAAGTCATCAATAAGAAGAAGATGGGCGCCATGGTTTCCATCGTATACATACCAAGGATGGAACGGATAAACAAGACGGGGTTGGAAACCCTCACGCTGTTTGTGCGCATAACCGCCAAACCAAATATCTTTTTCCCAAAAGTACGCCCGTCGCGTAAAATATACGGTACGATAAAATACCAAGCGATAAAAACGATTAAAAGGCTGATGCTAATCATCAAAAAAGTATAGGTCGTGACAACGGATGATTGCGCCTCAATCAAAGCGTATTGTTTTTGGATATCTTCCTTTTTGGACAGTTCTTCGTTGAACGCGTTCAAGTGCGCTTGGAGCGCTGCTCTTTCTTCCTCGGAAAGCTTTTCAAATGCTTCTTGCGTGATGTCAAAGTTCACGCCATGCTCCGCTTCGTATGCGTCCAAATAAGGTTGTTGCAACTCGGAATATTTGGTTTCGAGTTCAGTTAATTTCGTGTACTGGAAGTCGTAATTGATGAGTTCCGCCATTAATGCCATGCACCCAGTGGCTAACACCACGCACATAACAATGTCGAATAACCATGCGGAAATACGTTTAAAAAAATTCGCTTTTTGCAGACCAATCGACATGACAACCTCAACACACCCTAAAGGGTGGACAACTTTAAAAATGCGTGTAGATAATGTGGATAACACTTTTCCACCCTATCACTCCGAGTATATAATAGCATGAAATTCGACAAAAAGCAAATTATTTTTCGCCAAAAATCAAAATTTATACAGAGATTTATAAAAAAGAAAATTTTAGGTTTTGTCAAGAGCTTGCGAAAAAAGTAGGAAAAAGCTGTAAAAAAAGCGAAAACCCCTCTTGACATACGCGGAAAAATGGGGTATAATAAACGGGTAAATTTTATATGGAGAAAATAGTATATGGATATTCAAAACATTTTATCGAAATGCGACCATACTTTGCTTGGACAAACGGCAACGTGGGAACAAATTAAAAAAATCTGCGACGACGGTATGAAATATAAAACGGCGTCCGTCTGCATTCCCCCCAGCTTTGTACAGCAAGCGAAGCAATACGTAGGGGATAAATTGCAGATTTGCACCGTCATCGGGTTCCCCAACGGTTACAATACGACTGAGGTGAAAGTTTTCGAAACACAGGATGCAATCGCAAAGGGTGCGGACGAAATCGATATGGTCATCAATATCGGGCTTTTGAAGCAAGGCTGCGATGAGCAGGTATGCGATGAAATCAAAAAAATCAAAGCGGCTTGCGGTGAAAAAATCCTCAAGGTCATCATTGAAACCTGTCTTTTGACAGAAGATGAAAAATTGCGCATGTGTAAAATTGTAACTGAAGCGGGTGCGGATTATATCAAGACCTCGACGGGATTTTCGACCGCTGGGGCAACCTTGGAAGACGTGAAATTGATGCGCGCAAACGTAGGTGAAAAAGTGCTTGTTAAGGCGGCGGGCGGTATTTCCAACTTGCAGGACGCGCAAAACTTTTTGGATGCAGGCGCATCCCGACTTGGTACCAGCCGTGTGGTAAAAGCGGTACAAGGTATCGAAGGTTCGGGCTACTAATAAATTAAGGATAAAAAGGAGAATAAAATTATGGCAATTCCTACCCCTCATATTTCAGCGAAACTTGGTGATTTCGCAAAAACTGTGTTGATGCCGGGCGATCCCCTGCGCGCAGAATTTATCGCAAAAAATTATCTTGAAAACGCAGTGCTTGTCAACAACGTACGCGGCGTGCAAGGTTATACGGGTTATTATAAAGGTAAAAGAGTCTCCGTTATGGCATCTGGTATGGGACAACCCTCAATCGGGATTTACTCGTACGAGTTGTTTAACTTTTACGGCGTAGAAAATATCATCCGCGTAGGCTCCTGCGGTTCTTTCTCACCCGACCTTCATGCGCGCGATATCATTGTGGCAATGGGGGCTTGTACCAACGGCAATTATGCTTCGCAATATAATTTGCCTGGCACGTTCTGTCCGATTGCCGATTTTGATTTGGTTCGCCGTGCGGCGGAAGAATGTGAAAAGGCGGGCGTAAATTACCGCGTGGGTAACATTTTGTCTTCGGATATGTTCTACGACGATGCAAATTCGGGTATGGATTGGGCGAAGATGGGCGTGCTTGGCGTAGAAATGGAATCCGCGGCGTTGTATTGTAATGCGGCTCGCGCAGGTAAAAAAGCACTTTGCATTTGTACGGTCAGCGATTCGTTCATTTATCCCGAAGAAAATACGACGGCGGAAGAAAGACAAAATTCTTTCACGAAGATGATGGAAATTGCGTTGAACGTAGCAGAATAAAATAAGAGGAATTATGGCAAAAAGAGCATTTTTAATCGTATTAGACAGCGTAGGGATCGGTGCGATGCCCGATGCCGGCGATTGGGGAGACGAGGGCAGCAACACCGTTGCGGCGATTCGTAATCACCCCGATTTTTCCTGCCCCAACTTGGAAAAGATGGGGCTTTTCGGTATGGACGGAATGGACGAAAAAATCCCTTCAACGCGTACATGCTATGCCCGTATGACTGAGGCGTCCAAGGGAAAGGACACCACGATCGGGCATTGGGAAATCGCGGGGATTTATTCCCCAAAACCCCTGCCCACCTATCCCAACGGCTTTCCGCAGTCGGTGATTGAAGAGTTTGAAAAATTGACGGGCAGAGGGGTAATTTGCAACCGCCCGTATTCGGGTACGGAAGTCATCAAAGATTTTGGCGAGGAACATTTGAAGACGGGAAAACTGATTGTGTACACTTCAGCCGACAGCGTTTTCCAAATTGCTGCGCATGAAGATTTGGTGCCTGTCAAGGAGCTTTACCGTTATTGTGAAATCGCGCGTGAGATATTGCAAGGCGAACACGGTGTAGGGCGTATCATCGCCCGTCCGTTTGCGGGAGAATATCCTTTCCAGCGTACGCCAAGACGTCACGATTATTCGTTGCAACCGCCTGCGGTCACCATGCCCGATATATTGAAAGACAAGGGATTTGACGTGATTTCCGTAGGGAAAATTTACGACATTTTCGCAGGGAAAGGCTTTACCGAAAGTTACCCTACGGGCAACAATGCAGAGGGTATGAACACGGCCATGGGTATCGCAAAACGCGATTTCAACGGTTTGTGTTTTGTAAATTTGGTGGATTTTGATATGGTATACGGACATCGCAACGACGTGGCAGGGTATGCCCGCGCCTTGTCGGCGTTCGATGCTTGGCTGAACGATTTCCTGCCCGCATTGCAAAAGGATGACTTGTTGATTATCACGGCGGATCACGGCTGTGACCCTTCTACGCCTTCGACCGACCATTCAAGAGAATACACTCCGATGATTGCATTTGGTGAAACTTTGAAAAAGGGTGTCAATCTTGGTACGCGTAACAGCTTTGCAGATATTGGTTCGACCGTATTAGAATGGTTTGGCGTGTCGTCTGACGGTATTTACGGTACAAGTTTTTTACAGGAGATTATCGATGACTGATCGTGAATTATTACAATATGCTGTGGAAGCGCGTGAGATGGCGTATGCACCCTATTCGGGATTTCGTGTCGGCGCGGCGCTTTTGGGTAAAAGCGGTAAACTCTACAAGGGATGCAACGTGGAAAACGCAGCGTATTCACCCACCAATTGCGCTGAACGCACAGCACTGTTTAAGGCTGTGAGCGAAGGGGAACGAGAATTTGTTTCTATCGCAATCGTGGGGGGCATGTACGAGACTATTAACGATTTTTGCGCACCTTGCGGTGTTTGCAGGCAGGTTTTGGCGGAGTTTTGCGGCCCTGATTTTCGTGTGGTTTTGGGTACGCCTGACAACCCGCAGGCATTCGCGTTTAAGGACTTGTTGCCGTTTGGGTTTGGTAAGAATGACTTGGAGTAAAAACGATTATGAGAATGTACGATATTATACAAAAAAAACGTGACGGCGGCGTGTTGACCGATGCGGAAATTCATTGGTTTATCGACAATTACGTAAAGGGTAATATCCCCGATTATCAAGTGTCGGCGTTGTGTATGGCGATTTATTTCCGCGGTATGAATTTGGAAGAAACGACCGCATTGACGTTTGCGGTACGCGATTCGGGCGAGTGTTTGGATTTTTCGGAAATCAAAGGCTTGCGCGTAGACAAACATTCCACGGGCGGGGTGGGTGACAAAACCAGCTTAATCGTTGCACCCATCGTGGCAAGTTTTGGGGTAAAAGTCGCCAAAATGAGCGGCCGCGGTTTGGGGCACACGGGCGGTACGATTGATAAATTGGAAGCAATTCCTGGGTTTAAAACGGATTTACCCGTGGAAACTTTCAAGGATATCGTTAACGATATTGGTATTGCCATCGTGGGGCAAAATGCAGAACTCGCGCCTGCGGATAAATTATTGTATGCGCTCCGTGACGTAACGGCGACGGTGGACAGTTTGCCGTTAATCGTATCTAGTATCATGGGTAAAAAGCTTGCGGCGGACGATGATTGTATTGTTTTGGACGTTAAGACGGGCAGCGGTTCGTTTATGAAAACGCAGGAAAAGAGCCGTGAACTTGCCGAATGGATGGTTGCGATCGGTAAAAAAGCAGGGAAACGCATGCGCGCCCTGATTACGGATATGGATAGGCCGTTGGGATTTGCAATTGGTAACTCTTTGGAGGTGGTCGAAGCGATTCATACCTTGCAAGGCAAAGGACCGCAAGACCTTACCGAATTGTGCGTAGCGCTTGCGGCGCACATTTTGGAACTTGCAGAGAAGGGGGATTATGCTGCCTGCGAACAGATGGTGCGCGGGGCAATTGCGGACGGTACGGGTTTGCAGACCTTGGTGCGTATGGTCAAGGCACAGGGTGGTAACGACGATTGGATTTTGCATCCCGAAAAATTCCCCACCGCGAAATATTCTCGTACGGTTACGGCAACCGAGGATGGGTATATCGTGGGTGTAGATACCGAAGGGTACGGGGTGGCAAGCTTGTTGCTTGGCGCAGGGCGTAATACGAAAGAGGACGTGATTGACTTTGCGGCGGGGATTATCCTGAAGGCGAAGACGGGCGACTTTGTAAAAGCGGGCGATTCGATTGCCGTATTGTACTCGGACAAGGAAAACTCTTTTGACGGTGCGGAAGCGCGTTTGCGCGCGGCAACCCGTATAGGTAAAGAAAAACCTCAGGAAATGCCTTTGGTTTTGGACGTTGTGCAATAAAAAAGACAAAATAAAACGGAGTTTGGAAACTTTCCAAACTCCGTTTTTGCTATACAGTTTTATTTGCTGAACTTTTCTTTTGCTGTGTAATGCGTATGCAACAATTCGTGTGCTTTGTGCGAGTTGGGTTCGCCCAAATATTCATCGTACAACGCAATCACTTGAGGATTCTTGTGGGATACACGAAGTGCTTTCGACGCGTCTTCTTGATACAAAGCAGCGGCACGTTTTGCCTTGAAAGTATCCATAATATCAGCGTCTTCATTGGGTAAGAAGCAAGGTCTTACGTAGGGTTGACCGCCACCTGCGATACAACCGCCGGGACAACCCATGATTTCGATGAAGTGGTATTCGCTCTTACCTGCGCGGATATCGTCAAGTAACACTTTCGCATTCTTCATACCATGTGCAACAGCAACTTTCACCGTCGTACCGCCAAGGTCGTAAGATGCTTCCTTGATACCATCGAACCCGCGAACTGCCGTCATGTCGACCTTGTCAAGTTCGTTACCGGTCAGCTTGAATGCCGCCGTACGAAGCGCCGCTTCCATAACGCCGCCCGTCGTACCGAAGATAACACCTGCACCCGTGTAATCGCCTACGATATCATTGTCAAATTCTGCATCGGGCAATTTTACGAAATTGATACCCGAACGCTTGATAAGTTTTGCCAATTCTCTGGTGGTCAACACCGCGTCAACGTCAGGAAGACCGTTTACGGACAATTCAGGACGTGCCTTTTCCGACTTCTTCGCTGTACAAGGCATAATCGAAACAACGAACATATCCTTAGGGTCAATGCCGTTCTTTTCGCAATAGTAGCTCTTCAAAATCGCACCGAACATTTCGTGGGGGGATTTGCAGGAAGAGAGGTGGGGGAGCAAATCGCCGTAGTTATATTCAGCGTAGTTTACCCAACCAGGAGAACAGGAAGTGATCATAGGCAATTTCCCGCCGTTAGCGATTCTGCCAAGCAATTCGGTGGCTTCTTCCATGATGGTAAGGTCAGCCGCGAAGTTGGTGTCGAATACCTTCTTGAATCCGAGGCGTTTCAACGCCGCAACCATTTTACCCGTTACAAGCGACCCAATGGGCATGTCGAATTCTTCACCCAGCGCCGCGCGGACAGCGGGTGCCGTTTGTACAACGACGTACTTACCAGCTTTCATCGCTTCGTCTACTTTGCTGATTTCGGAAACTTCCATCAACGCGCCCGTAGGACAAACGCTTACGCATTGACCGCAAAGGATGCAGGGGGAGTTTGCGAAACTTCTGTTTTCTGCGGGGGCAACGATGGTGTTGAAACCACGCTTTTCAAAGCCGAGGATACCCATGCCGTGTGCATTTTTACATCTTGCAACACATCTGCCGCAAAGTACACACTTGGACGTATCTCTTACAATCGAGGGAGTAAGCTGATCCACCGTAACGGGGGTCTGCTCGCCTTGATACATATCGTCTCTTGCGCCCGTAATTTTTGCAACGTGCAACAATTCGCATTTGCCGTTCTTGTCACATTGTTGACAATTTTTATTGTGGTTGGAAAGAAGCAGCTCTACCGAGGAACGTCTAGCCGCCGTTGCTTTAGGAGAGGAAATGGTGATTTCCATACCTTCCGCTACGGGGTATACGCAGGACGCAACCAAACCGCGCGCGCCCGTTGCTTCTACCAAACATACGCGGCAGGAACCCATCGAACATTCGTTGCCTTGGAAGGTGCAAAGGGAGGGGATTTCAAAACCGCATCTTTTTGCCGCTTCCAAAATGGTCATGCCGGCTTCTACTTCAAAAGGAATGCCTTCAATTTTAATATTAACTTTTGCCATGTTACACCTCCGCTTACTTCTTCACGATAGCTTTAAATTTACAGCTTGCAATACACATACCGCATTTTACGCACTTGCTTTGATCGATGGTATAAGCGGGCAATCTCTTGCCAGGCGCAATATAATCGGTCTTGACAAACGCGTTTGTGGGACATGCTTTTGCGCAGACGCCGCAACCGAAACACTTGTCGGGTTCAATGCGGTATTCCATAAGATTTTTACATACGTGTGCGGGACATTTCTTATCAACGATATGCGCTACGTATTCGTCACGGAAGTGCTTCAAGGTGGAAAGTACGGGGTTGGGTGCCGTTTGACCTAAACCGCAAAGGGAATTGCTCTTGATGTTTTCAGCCAATTCTTCCAACTGTGCCAAATCGTCCATCGTTGCTTTGCCGTCCGTGATCTTGGTTAAAATTTCAAGCATGCGCTTGGTGCCGACACGGCAAGGGGTACATTTACCGCAGGATTCGTCGCAGATGAATTCCATGTAGAATTTTGCAACGTCAACCATACAGTTGTCTTCGTCCATGACGATTGCACCGCCCGAACCCATCATCGAGCCTTTCGCTACGAGATTGTCAAAGTCAATGGCAGTATCCAAATCTTCTGCTGTCAAACAACCGCCCGAAGGACCGCCCGTTTGGATTGCCTTGAATTGTTTGCCGTCGGGGATGCCTCCGCCGATGTCGTAAATCAATTCACGTAAGGTAGTACCCATAGGAATTTCTACCAAACCAACGTTGTTGATTTTACCGCCGAGGGCGAATACTTTCGTACCCTTCGAACGTTCTGTGCCGTAATTTGCAAACGCGTCCTTACCTTCTCTTAAGATGTAGGGGATGCAAGCCAACGTTTCTACGTTGTTTACGATGGTAGGTTTACCCCACAAACCTTTTACTGCAGGGAAGGGGGGACGGGTACGAGGCATACCGCGCTGACCTTCAATCGAGTTCAAAAGCGCTGTTTCTTCACCGCAAACGAATGCGCCCGCGCCAAGTCTAAGGTGTACGCGGAAAGAGAAGTCTGTGCCGAGGATATTGTCACCCAACAAGCCGAGGCTTTCAGCCTGTTCGATTGCCATCTTCAAACGATTTACAGCGATGGGATATTCAGCACGAACGTAGAAATAACCATTTTGCGCGCCAATTGCATACCCTGCAATCATCATACCTTCGATAACGGCAAGGGGATTGCCTTCCAAAATGGAACGGTCCATGAATGCACCGGGGTCGCCTTCGTCGCCGTTACATACAACGTACTTTTCACCTTCGGGTTGTGCGTAAGCAAACTGCCACTTTCTACCCGTGGGGAAACCACCGCCACCGCGGCCGCGCAAACCGGAACCGAGCACTTCTTCAATAACGTCCGCTCTGTCCATTTGTAAAGCGCGCGCAAGGCCTTGGAATGCACCCGAACCAAGACTTTCTTCAATGTTTTCGGGGTTGATGCTGCCGCAACCGTGCAAGGAGATACGCACTTGCTTTTTGTAGAAATTGATGTCTTCCTGTTTGGTGATTTTTTCGTTTGTGGAAGGGTCAACGTACAACAATCTGTCGATGATTTCACCGCTGATTAAATCTTTTTCAACGATTTCGGCAACGTCTTCCACTTGCACCAAACGATATAAAGTATCTTCAGGGTAAATTTTCACGAAAGGACCTTGCGAACAGAACCCAAAACAACCTGCTTGGTTGACGGTTACTTTTTCGGTGAGACCTTTTTCTTCGATCAAGCGTTTAAATTCCGCCGTAATTTCATCCGAACGTGAGGACAGACAGCCCGTACCGCCGCAAAGAACGATATGTCTTTGACCGTCTTTACCTGTGAATTTTGCGCTGAGGCAGGACGCGCATTTGTCGCGCATTTGATTGAGTTCTTCAAAATTCTTAATCATTGTTCGTTGCCTCCATTGCTCTGTATTCTGCTACGATTTTGGGTACGGCGTCCACTGTTAATTTGGGATAAACTTTACCGTTGATGGTTACGGCAGGGGCGATACCGCATGCGCCGATGCAACGAAGTGCGTCCAAGGTAAACAAGCCGTCTGCCGAGGTTTCGCCTGCTTTAATCCCGATGATTTCGGAAAATTTGTCTACGATTTGTTGCGCGCCCTTTACGTAACAAGCCGTACCAAGACACACCCCGATAACGTATTTCCCTTTCGGGGTCAAAGAGAAGAAGGAATAAAAGGTAACAACGCCGTAAATTTCGGCAACGGAAATCCCCGTCTTTTCAGAAACCAATTCCTGTACTTCCAAAGGAATATATCCGTATTCCTTTTGAATATCGCTTAAAATCATCATAAGCGGGGTTTTATCGTTTGCGTATCTGTCGCAAATTTCGATAATTTTTTTCGCCGCCGCTTCTTGTAAATGGGCCATGGCCGTCCTCCTTTAAGTTATAATTATGTAATTATAAATAATTTTACCGCTATATTATATCACACTTTATTCTAAAAGCAAAACGTTTGAGGCAGACTAAGGAAATTTTTTTGGTTATTCTGCTAATTTTTGTTCAATTATTCACTTGACAAGTAGGTCGCCTTAATGATATGATAAAGAAAAATAGTTAGGTGAAGCGATGGACGTTTTTGTAAAACGCTTTGACGAGTTGTCTGTTGAAGAATTATACGAGATTATGCAAGCGCGCGCAGAGGTGTTCGTCGTGGAACAAAATTGCGCGTATCAGGATTTGGATGGCGTCGATAAGGAAGCCTATCACGTTTGGTTGAAAGAAGATGGAAAACTGGTCGCATATCTGCGGGTAATAGATAAAGGAAAACGTTTGGATGAAGTATCCATTGGACGGGTGATTTCATTGAAACGCCACGCGGGGCTTGGTACGAAATTGATGAAAATCGGGCTTGAAGCGGCAAAAGAAAAGTTCGGGGCAACCAAGGTGAAAATAGGTGCGCAACTGTATGCAAAACCCTTTTACGAAGGGTGTGGATTTCAACAAATTTCAGGTGAATATTTGGAGGACGGGATTCCGCATATTTATATGCTTTACGATAAAACGGCGGGGGCATGTACGCGTTGAATTCTTTTTTATAACGAAATATTATAAGATAAATATGATCGCTTGGCGACAAAGAAAAGAGGTGGTTTTATGTTTTTTGATGAAATTATTCATGGTACGCAATATTATCGTTCTCCCACTCCGCTTCCTGAAGAATGGGAAGGGGATTTGGCGCGTATGGCGGATTTTAATTTGGATACAATTCAAATCCGTATCAATTGGCGTAACAATGAAATTCGTGAAGGGGAATATACCTTCGATGATGTGGATAAATTGATGGAACTTGCGGAAAAATATAACAAGAAAGTTGTTATGAAATTCTTGTTGGAATGCGCGCCGAATTATGTATTCCATAAATACGGCGGTACGCGTATCGGACCCAAAGGAGAACAAATCCGCGGGGGATATCATGGTGCGTTTTACGGCGGTTGGAGACCTTGTTTTACCAATCCTTACGTGCAGGAACGTGCGGTGAAATTTGTGGAAAAAATTGCCGAACGTTATGCAGGACGTAAGAATTTGATTTTGTGGAATGCTTGGAATGAGATTCGCAATCGCCCCATTGAAGATTGCTTCTGCCCGCACTGTCAAAAAGCGTTTGGAAAATACTTGGAAAAGAAATTTCAAACGGTGGAAAAATTGAACGCCTTTTACGGCACGAACGAGGACAGTTTTGAAACGATTTCCCTGCCCGCGATGGCGCATGGGTATTGGGATATGTTCGAGTTTAAGAAGTTTAAAGGCAGTGAGGAATTGTACAACTGGCTTCGTTTTGTGTATGACGGGATTCGTAAATATGATAAGACGACCCCGATTATGTCTCACGTTGGATTCACCTCGGCGTTCCAATTATCGCTTACCGACGTTAGCGATGATTACGCGGTATCGAAAGCGGTGGATTTTTGGGGTACGTCCGTGCCCTGCGACAGTTCGATGGATTGCCATGAAAAACGTTTGGATTATTTCATGTTGCAAGATTTTCTCCGTTCGGTGGATGAAAATTATTTCGTGCATGAAATTTACCCTGGACTGGGTATGTTTAGATGGTATGATACTCCTTTTGATTTGCGGTTTAAATTATACGGCGCATTGGCGTCTGGCGCAAAGGGGCTGATGTATTGGCAATATCGTGCCGAACGCTTAGGACATGAAAATGATAGCGCGGGCTTGATGCGCATGGACGGCAGTCCCCGCCAAGTTGCTTATGAGGTGCAAAAATTCGGTGAAAACCTCAAAAAAGACATGACGCATTTTGTTGGTGCAAATGTACTCAACGCGGACATGGGTATCGTCTTTGACTTCAATTCGATGTTGATGGCGGAGATTGAGGATGCCTGCGGACCTGACTTTGATTGCGGTTTTTCGACGTGGCTTTGTTATTATCGTTTTGCGCATGCAGGGATGTATCGCTTGATGAAAAATGCGGACTATGCCGTGGACTACGTTGGGGTGACACAACCTGAAAAATTCAAAAATTACAAAGTGCTGTACTTCCCTTATTACACCATGTTGGATACTAAAATTGTACCGTATTTGCAAGAGTTTTTAGAAAACGGCGGTACGGTGATTGCCGACGAAGGGTTTGGTATGCGCGCACCGAATACGTGGATGCAGGTGGGAGATATCGATTGTAAACCTTTGATGACCGCTCGGTTGGAAGAACGCCGTTTGGTGAATGGGGAAACTTTACAATATAACGGTGCGGAAATCAAAATCCGTCCGTATAAATCGGAATATGAGGTGGAAAATGCGCAAACGCTGATGCAATTCAACGATGGCAAACCCGCTGTGCAAGTCGTTACGGTGGGCAAGGGAAAATTGTATTTGTGCGGATTCTCGTTGGGGTATTCTTACCACGAAACGCAAAACCAAGCGATTGCGGATTTTGCGGAAAACATCTTCCGCGATGCAGGCGCAAGCAAATATCAATACGCAAATAATGCGGAAAATCTCTATGAAAAACGTTTGAAAAACGGGGATAAAGATATCGTTTTCTTGTTCAATAATGCGGAAACAGAAAAGCAAATTGCTTTGGAGGGTGAAATTATTTCCGTTGGCGGTGATGGACAAATGGAAAGGAGATTGTGGACTTTGCCTGCAAAAGGTATGGGCTATGCTGTAATTAAATCCTGATTTTGCCAAAAAATGTTTGACATCTTCCTTAGATAGTGTTAATATACTGTTGTAAATTATATAATGTATGGAGTTGCAAATGAAAAAAATTATTGGATTATCATTGGTTTTATCGTTGTTTGGCGCGATTGCTATGCCTACTTTTGCAAACAAAGCAGAGGTTGCATCTGCCGCAACGACACCTACGGGTTACACCAAGGCATCGGACGTTGATTACGTGAAGAGCGGTAAATACGTTGCAAACTGGGGTGCTCGCGATGAAGATTGCGTGTTCTTAAGTACGTACGCAACCAGCTTTTACACGGGTTCGTATTCCTATGAGCAAATGTCGTTGAATGCGGGCGGTTCGTCTACTTCGACTGCGCCCAGTAGTGCGTTGTACAGGGCGTTGAAATCGATGGTTACAACAAAACAGACGTATCAAACGTCGTACAACGCAACGCGCGATTTGTTCTGCTATACCGACTGTGTAAGCAGTAACTACAGTAAAATTTCCTCTTTCTATTCGGGGAAACAAATTTCTGGTACGTGGGATGGCGGTAAAACGTGGAATCGTGAACATACTTGGCCTAATAGTAAGGGCGATGCAAATGGTAATGGCGAAAATGATATTATGATGTTGCGCCCGACTTCGGTCAGCGAAAATAGCAGCCGTGGCAACAAAGCTTACGGTGAAAGTTCTGGGTATTATAATCCCAACAGTTTAGGACAAAATGTGCGCGGGGATTGCGCTCGTATTATGTTGTATGTATATACCCGTTGGGGTACAGAGAATATGTGGGGCTCAAGCGGTGTAATGGAAAGCTTGAATATCCTCTTGAAATGGATGGAAGAAGACCCCGTAGATACCTGGGAAATGGGTAGAAATGACGCGGTGCAATCGATTACGGGTACGAGAAACGTATTCGTCGATTATCCCGAATACGCTTGGTTGTTGTTTGGTAAATCCGCACCTAAGAATATGGTAACTCCTTCGGGCGAAGCAAGCGACGGTACGGCTGTACCCGATATCCCCGATACTCCCGACGTACCCGATATCCCCGATACTCCTGACGTACCTGATACTCCCGATACGCCCGATACTCCTGATACTCCCGATATTCCTGATACCCCTGTAACTCCCCCCGTAACGAGCGGTTTGCAGGAAGGTGTAGCGTATACCGTTTCAGCAAATAACGCAAATGGCGCGTTGTATCTTAAAGGTACGATTACCAGCGGTCGTTTTGATTGTACGACCAACTATGCAAATGCAGTTTCCGTATACGTTGAAAACGTTAGCGGCGGTCAGTTGCTTTACATGATGAATGGTGCTACGAAGACGTATTTCGTATTTGGTGATAGCTCGACTGGTGGTTCTACGACCACAGATAAGAACATTGCAAGTGTATTCGAATGGAATGCAAGCTTGAATACCTTGGTGGTTGCAGACGATGGCAATAATCGTGCATTTGGTTCAAAGACTACCAACACGTATGACAATTTCAGTCCATTTGATGCAAACAATACTGGGTATAACTGGGGTCAGTTTACGGCGGTTGGCGGTGTGGAAACGCCCGATATCCCCGATGCTCCCGATGTACCTGACACGCCTGATACTCCTGACGTACCCGATACCCCTGATACCCCCGAGGTGCCTGATACGCCTGTTGTGCCTGATACTCCCGATGTGCCTGGGGACGATCGTCCCGATGTTCCTGCAGAAGATGAAAAGTGTGAACATCAATTTGGTAGATGGTTCGTTTTGGAAGCAGCAACGGAAGAAAAGACGGGTATTAGAACGCACATTTGCGAACTTTGCGGTTATGAAGAAAGAGAAGAATATTCTCTCTTGGATGTAGAAGATAGCAGTAGTGATTTCGACAGTGACGTTGACAGCAATGAGCAGAGTGCTACGGATATTGTGATTGACAACAGTACCTCGGATATGATTGCGAACTTAATGGCTGGTTGTCAAGCGGTGGTTGGTTTGCCTATGATTGGCATGGCGGCTTTGACTATTGGCGGTTTGCTTTTAAAACGTAAAGCAGATAACGAATAATGGATAAAACGGCAGGCTTACGTCTGCCGTTTGCTTTTAGAAAACGGCTGTAAAAATTCATTCAACGCGTACCTGCCTATGCTCTTTAGGGAAAATGACAGGAAAAAGGCGAATAAAAACTGTGTCATTTTACCTTGATGATTATGAAAAATATATACGCAAAGAAATCGCTGGACTGGCGATTTTTTTTGCGTTTTTGTAAAGAAAGTTTCCATAATGGAAATAAAACACTTTACAAGTGAAGATTTTTTTTGTATAATGATATGGTACAATTGTATTATTATGTCATAATGCGCGTGTACGCGCGAAAGGAATCTTATGAAAATTTCCGAAAATTGGAAGGATTATTCCATTATAGCAACGGGTGACGGGTATAAATTGGAACGCTGGAAGGACGTTTACCTTCTTCGTCCCGACCCTCAAGTAATTTGGTCTGCACAGACCGACTTGTTTGCTTATCCCAAACTCAACGCTTTTTATAAGCGCAGTGAAAAAGGGGGCGGCGGTTGGAAGATTTTGAAACCTATCCCCGACGAGTGGAATATTACCTATGATACGTTGGACGTGAAATTTAAAATCAAACCGATGGGCTTTAAGCATACGGGTTTATTCCCTGAACAAGCAGTGAATTGGGAATATATGACCCGCCTTATCAAGAATGCCGTCAGACCGATTAAAGTGTTGAACTTGTTCGCTTATACGGGTGGTGCGACGGTGGCTTGCGCCAAAGCGGGGGCGCAGGTGACGCACGTAGACGCTGCGAAAGGCATGGTGGAACGCGCGGGTGAAAATGCAAGGCTGTCGGGGATTGATACGGGGATTCGTTATATCGTAGACGATTGTTTGAAATTCGTGCAAAGAGAAATCCGCCGCGGCAACAAGTACGATGCGATTATCATGGACCCGCCCTCGTACGGCAGAGGTCCCAACGGGGAAATGTGGAAGATTGAAAACGATTTATATAAATTTGTGGAACTTTGCGCCAACGTGTTAAGCGACAATCCGCTGTTTGTGTTGATTAACAGCTATACAACGGGTTTGCAACCGATGGTATTGAAAAATATTTTACAGCTTACCTTGAAGCAATTCCACGGCACGGTGGATGCTTACGAAGTGGGTATCAAAACGGAGGAAGGGATTGCACTTCCTTGCGGCGCGGGAGGTATATTTGTTCATGACGAATCCTGAAGAAATGAAAGAAGTTAACAAGGTCGCGGTAGAAACACCGTTTGAAATTTTGTACGAGGACAACCATATTATCGTTGTACAGAAACCGCAAATGACAGCGTGTTGCCCCGACGAAAGTAAGGACGATAACTTGCTTGACCAAATCAAGGCGTATATTAAAACCGCATACAACAAACCTGGCAACGTGTACGTTGGGTTGGTGCATCGCTTGGATCGTCCCACGGGCGGTGTAATGGTTTACGCGAAAACCAGTAAGGCAGCGGCGCGCTTGACCGAGGGGTTGCAGACGGGGGATTTCGAGAAGAAATATCTCGCGGTGCTTTGCGGTACGCCCGATACCGAACGCGGAACGCTTTGCAATTATTTGCGTAAAAATACCGTTAACAATATGGTGTATATTTGTACGCCCAGCGAAGATGGGGCAAAGTATGCGGAATTGGATTATCGTGTAGTGGAAGACAAAACGAAATATTCGTTGGTCGAGGTTCGTTTGCATACGGGCAGAACGCACCAAATCCGCGTGCAAATGGCAGGGATTTCCCATCCCATTTACGGGGATATGCGTTACGGCGGACCTTTGGCGCAAAAAGGAAAGTTGGCTTTATGGGCATATTCGCTGTCCTTTTTACATCCCATCACGAAAGAGCGTTTAAAATTTATCGCATGTCCGCCTGAAACGGAAACCCCTTGGAAGGCATTTGATTTGGCAAAAGCGGTAGAAATTAAATGATTTTTTGATAAAAATTCAAAAACAAGCAAAATACCACTAAAATGCGTTTGACAAAAAATGTATTTAGGTGTAAAATAAAGAAGTACGATATTGTAATCATGCAAAAAGTTTACAAATTATGAGGCACATTTTCATGAAAAGAAACAACAAGAAACTCTTAACAATTATGCTTGCGGGTATGCTTTGCTCCGCAACAATCGGCGCGGCAGCGGCAATTGCTCCTGTAAATGCTTCGGCTGCTACGGCTCAAACTTACGCATTGACGGACATTTTCAAGGGCGCAGGTGAAGTTACTGCGGATGGCGAAGGCGAGGCAAGAAAGACCGTCTTTACGCTTGATAATGATGAATCGGTGACTTATTCCCGCAACCTTGCAATTGAATGGTTTACAAAGGATGGGGCGCAATATACGACGCTTTCTTTCTCGTTTAAGGAACTTAACTTTACGTCGGTTTCCTTTACTTTCAATTCGTTGCCTATGCACGCAACGAAAGATGACGTTGCTGTCAATACGGTGAAATTCACGGTTAGCGAAGGCAAGCTTTACGCAAAGGTTATCGCGGATGGCGAAGAAGACGAAGTGACGGAAAACGGTACGGAGATTACGGATACTTCGGCAATTACTCTTAAATTGGGTAAAGCTAGCGAAGCGGGCAATTATACCGTATCCATCAACGATGTGTCTTTGGATGAATTTACGAACATCGGCGCGAAATATTTCAGAACAAGCACCGTTGCTGATGATGAAATGAATTCCTTAGAAATTAAGGCAGAAACGGAAGCAAGTGCGCAGGCAGTTGTATATTTGAGCAATATCAACGGTCAAACGTTCGAAGGCGTTAGCGCGGATAATAAAGTAACGGACAAAGTTGCTCCCGTTTTGGTTGTAAACGAAGACGTTGGCGAATTCTTGCTCGGTACGCGTTTCCAATTGGATTATACGTTTATCGACGTTTTGGATTCTACCATTTCTACGACCAATGCAAGTAAGTATTATCAATACAACCCCGCAAAAACGGAAGTAACCAAAGACGATTATACGACGTTGCAAATTAAAGACAACGGTACCTACTTCATGGAAAGTACCGCATATTACAATAAGACGGAAGACAAGTGGGTAACTGAGAAAACGGATGGTTACACGTTAACGACCGTTTATAGAGAATTGAAGAATGAGTACGTTTCCATTAAGTTCACACCGAAAGACGATACCTTTATTGAATCGGAAGGTGAATTTGCAACGCCCGAATATGACCTCGCTTGGTATGCAACGACTTCTGAATCGTTTGGCGATATTGCTTACCTCGTATTCAACCGTAATACAACGGGTCCTAACTATAAAGCGTATAAAACAGAAGAGGTAGAAGCTTATCAAGCATCTTTGGATAAGCTTGCGGGTAAAGTATCTGGTGGTAGCGGTGCAGAACTCGAATTGCCTTCTTTGAATTGGTTGATTGAAGATGCAAACAACGGTTATGACTCTTTGAAGTTCACGATTAGCTACAAAACGCAAAGCTCTTCGTCTCCTACAACGAAAACCGCATCGAAGCCTTCTGATATGAAGATTCCTGCAAGCGAACCTGGTCAATACGAATTTAAGGTATTTGCAAACGACGCCGCTGGTAACCCTATCTATGCAAAAGACAATGAAGGTGTTGACGTTAAAGTAACCACCGACAATATTTGGGATTTGGACAGCATTCCTTCCTTCACCTATACGATTAAGGCAAAAGGTATCAAGGCTGAAAATACTACTGCTGGCAACAAGGTTGACAATAAGCACATCGGTGAAAACTATACCATGACCGTGGTAGACGTTGAAGGTCTTGTCGGTTCGTTGGGTTCTGCTTATCAATTGTATATTGTAGACCTTGATGCATACGACGGTAAAAATGAGAATGACCTTACGTTGGATACGTTGAAAGGTATCAGCTATGACAAGTTAAAGACGGAAGCTGAAAAGCTTATCGAGGCTGAACTGAAGAAAGAAGGTGCTTCGGCTGATAAAATCGATTATGCAGCGATTAATAGAACTGCATACGCAAATCTCTTGGTGAGTGCAATTAAGGGTGAAGAAGCTGACAAGGCAAAGATGTTGGCAATCTTTAAAGAAGTTGCAGCATACGACGATCGCATCACGGAAGATATGACTTCTGCATGGGATGAAAGCGACAACGAATATAAATGGAAACCTGATTCGCGCAGCTTTACTGCAGCAACCGATGACATCTACTTGATTATGGCAGATTATTGGGATACTGATATGAAGTACGTAGACCACGTACCTGCGTTCAAATTGGTTGAAGTTGAATCTGCTAAGGATATCATCAAAGGTGAAACCGAATGGTTGAAGAATAACATCGTATCCGTTATCCTTTTCGCGATTGCGGGCGTTATGTTGATCCTCATCATCATCTTGTTGTTGGTGAAACCTTCCGAAGAAACGTTGGAAGACGTTGATGAAGAAGTCATCGCAAAGAGAAAGCAAGCAACGGATAAAAACAAAAAGAACTAATTTATGATAGAAAGGCAACGAGTAATCGTTGCCTTTTTTATAGATATTTGATACAATATAGGTAGGTTATTTTGTAAGGGGAACACACGTGTTACGTTTGATTTCGGATAAAAGACAAGGCTTGAAAGAATTTACGGAAAATAATTATGCACAAGGCGCATTTTTTTGGACCTATCTTCTCAAAAACAAAGAAATAAGAGTCAATGGTAAGCGGGTTGGTACAGATATTATCTTGGAAGAAGGGGATGAGGTTTGTTATTATCTCGCTAAGAAGCAGGAAGAAAAACCTGCATTTTACCACGTATACGAGGATGAGAATCTTTTGATTATCGATAAGGAAAGCGGTGTGAATTCCGAGGCAGTTTTTTCTGCATTATCCCGCTCGAGGGAATGTTATTTCATCCATCGGCTTGACCGTAACACCCAAGGCTTGATGGCGTTTGCGCTGAATGTAAAAACGGAACAAGCCTTATTACGTGCTTTTCAAGAGAGGAAGGTTGAAAAAATTTACCATGCTTTATGTGTAGGAACATTCCCTGCAAGAGAAGCAACATTGACCGCGTATTTGCAAAAGGACGCGGGAAAATCGATGGTTCGTATATATGATTCGCCTCGCAAGGGCGCGGAGCAGATTATTACCCAGTATAAAGTATTGGGGACTGTGGGTGATTTTACAAAAGTAGAGGTGGTTTTGCACACGGGAAAAACCCATCAAATCCGCGCGCACTTGTCGCACATTGGATGCCCGATTGTGGGGGATATGAAGTATGGTGATTCGGCTGTCAATAAGGCTCATAAAGTGGCGCGCCAATGCTTGATTGCGAAGTTTTTACACTTTGATATGGATAGTGAATGGGCATATCTGCGCGATAAAGAATGGCAATCGCGCTTTGAGGTAGGAATTGATAAAGAATAAAAACAACAACCGTCAGGAGAAAACTCTTGGCGGTCATTTATTTTCAGTTGTGTTTATAGAAAGAATGTATAGGCTTGAAAAATACATTTAACACATTCAAGTGTGCGTTGCATGAAAAAGTATAAAGCGTAGTGGGTATATATAACCATTAAAATTCGTCATGCCATAAATCATAGCGATACACTTGACATTTCACGGTAAAGGTGATATAATACACTTGAACACTTGAACAATTATTCAAGTGTTCAAGTGAGTGTAGGTAAAATCTTGGTGGTTATAGACTTCAGGTGTATTGAGAGTAGAGTTAAGGTGTAGTGAGTGGGAGTTAAGTCTTAGCCGTTATAGGCTTCAGGGGTAGAATATTAAGAAAAATAGGTTTCATACAATAAAACAAGATTTCTAATATAACATAAGGAGAATTTTTTAGTGTAGTGGTATATATAACCATGAAAATTCGTTATACAATACATTATAGTGATACACTTGACGTTTCACGGTAAAGGTGATATAATACACTTGAACACTTGAACAATTATTCAAGTGTTCAAGTGAGTGTAGGTTAAGTCTTAGTGGTTTAAGACTTCAGGTGTAGTGAGTGAGGGGTAAGTCTTAGTTGTTATAGGTTTCAGACGTAGTGAGTATAGAGTTAATGCGCAGTAAGTGCAGGGTTAGAATATTAAGAAAAATAGGCTTCATACAATAAAATAAAATTTTTAATATAACATGAGGAGAATTTTTTATGGCAAATATGTATTGTGAACGTGAAAAAGAGCATTTGATTTCAGCGCAACGCGCCAAAGAGGGGACTTTTGCGCATACGGACGTGGAAAAAATGTGTAAAATGTTTCATATGTTGGCAGATACTACTCGATTAAAAATTGTTTTAGGATTAATGAACGGTGAAATGTGCGTATACCATTTGACGGACGTTTGCGATGGGACGGAAAGCGGAGTAAGCCATCAGTTGCGCATATTGCGCGACAACGGTATCGTCCGCGCTCGCCGTTTGGGTAAGAACGTAGAATATTCCATCGCGGATAATCACGTTCGTGAAATGGTAAACTTAGCGGTTGCGCATCTGCAATGTATGGGGAATTGACTGTGAAAAAAATTTTGCATATTGAAAATTTGGATTGCCCTGTTTGCGCGGAAGCTTTACAAACAGACCTTTCCAAAATGAAAGGCGTAAACTCCGTGTCTGTGGATTACGTAACGCAAACGATTACATTGGATGCAGACGATGAAACGACGCTTGCGCGGGTGGTGAAAAAGGTCAATGCTTTTGAGCAGGTACGCGTATTGGATGGGGGCATGTACGCGATGAAATGCAATTCGCGGATGAAAGAGTGGCTATTTATCGGTATTTCTGCTGTTTTATTTTTGGCGGGATTCCTCGTTGAACGTCTGTTTAGCGGGTTGCCTTGGACGATTGTTTACTATATTTTGTATGCAACAGCATATCTGCTTGTGGGACATGGTGTATTGATTTCTACTTGTAAAAATCTTATAAAAGGCAGAGTCTTTGATGAGAATTTTCTCATGACAGTGGCGTCTATCGGCGCGATTGCGCTCGGTGAAATGAGCGAAAGCGTACTTGTGATGTTGCTTTACCAATTGGGCGAATTATTACAATTGATTGCGGTGGGCTCCTCACGTAAGTCTGTTGCGGGGTTGATGGCACTTAAAAGTGAAACGGCAACCATACTTGTGAGTGGCGAGCAAAAAACCGTGCAACCCGAAGCTTTGCAGGTGGGCGATTTGATTGTTGTAAAAGCAGGTGAGCGTGTTCCGACGGATTGCATTTTACAGAGTGAAACAGCAGTCATGGATACCAAGTCTTTGACTGGAGAGGCAGAGGCACGCGCGTATAAAATGGGGGCGGAAATTCTCTCAGGTTGTATAAATGCAGGGGGCATGGTCGAGTTGAAAGTGTTTCGCCCCTATCGAGACAGTGCGGTTGCGCAAATTTTGGACATGGTAGAAAATGCCTCGGCGGGCAAGGCGAAACCTGAAAAATTTATCACCAAGTTTGCGCGTGTTTATACGCCGATTGTGTGTGGTTTGGCTTTGGCGTTGGCAATTTTTGCACCGCTGTTGGAAGGTTGGATGATAAATGGAAATCTTCAATTTTCCAATTTTGATAGATGGGTGCAATCAGCTTTGACGTTTTTGGTCATCTCCTGCCCGTGCGCACTGATTATTTCTGTGCCGCTTAGCTATTTTACAGGGATAGGCGTATGTGCAAAAAATGGTATTCTGGTAAAGGGCGCAACCTATTTGGATACCATTGCGCACGCGAAAGTTTTGGCGATGGATAAAACTGGTACACTTACGGAAGGGCAGTTTCGGATTGTAAAAGTGCATGCGCATGCTGACGAAACCGAATTGTTATCTTTTCTTGCGGCGGTGGAAAGAGGTTCATCTCACCCGATTGCAAAGGCATTTATCGGGGTGGAATCCAAATACTTTGCAGAACGTGTCACAGAGGTTGCGGGGTGCGGTGTATCGGCGGAGATTAACGGAAAACAGGTGTGTATCGGAACGGCAAAATGGTTGACGGAGCAAGGCGTTTTCGTGGAAGAAATCGATAGTATTTATACTGTGATTCACGTTGCGCAAGATGGAAAATATATCGGCTCGGTTGAGGTAGGGGATTGCTTGCGTGCGGAAGCAAAGGAAACTCTTGACAGGATGGAAAAGTTGGGGTTTATACACCGAATTATGCTGACGGGCGATCGTATAGCGCGGGCGGAAAAATTGTCAAACGAGGTAGGCATGTCCGCGTTCAAGGCTGAATTACTCCCTACGGATAAGTTAGCAATGGCGGAAGAATTAAAGAAAAACGGCGGGTTGATTTACGTGGGGGACGGTATCAATGATGCGCCCGTGATGGCGACGGCGGACTGTGCGGTTTCCATGGGGAAATTAGGCAGTGCGGCTGCCATCGAGGCGTCGGATATGGTGTTGATATCGGATAATTTATCCGCGTTGCCCAAAGCGGTAAAAATTGCTCGGCGTACGCGCGCGGTGGTTATGCAAAATATCATTTTCTCCATTGTTATGAAGGTTGGCTTTATGGTGTTGGGCGCGGTAGGCGTTTTACCTTTATGGTTGGCGGTTTTTGCTGACGTAGGGGTGATGTTGTTGGCGGTACTTAACAGTTTCCGCGTGCGTTTTATCGGGTAAGAATTTTACAAACAAAAGCTTTCTTTTTACTGTGAAATATGGTATAATTAGAAAAAAGAGGTAAACACTATGCAACAAAATGAAAAAATCCGCTTGGTTGTTGCCAGCGGGAATAAAAATAAATTACGTGAAATTGCAGAAATCTTCACCGATTTTGAAGTAGTTTCACAAAAAGAAATGGGTTTTAACGAGGATGTAGAAGAAACGGGTTTGACCTTTGCGGAAAATGCATTGATTAAGGCTCGTGCGGCGTGCGCGGCGCTTGGCTGTCCTGCGCTTGCCGACGACAGCGGTTTGTGTGTGGACGGATTGAATGGCGCGCCTGGGGTGTTCAGTGCGCGTTATTGCGGATATCACGGTTCGGACGAAGAAAACCGCAAGACTCTTTTGCGAAACATGCAAGGTGTGAAAAACCGCAAGGCGCATTTCACCAGTGCGATCGCCTTGGTTTACCCCGACGGTCAGGAGTTTTTGGCGGAAGGGTATACCTACGGTTCTATTTTACAGGAAGAAGAGGGGAATGGCGGGTTTGGTTATGACCCATTGTTCTTCAGTGACGATTTGCAAAAATCTTTCGGCGTGGCTTCAGCAGAAGAAAAGAACGCAGTATCCCACCGTTTTCGCGCATTGCAGGCAATGCTGGTAAAATGGCGCGAGGCGGGTTTATGAAGCGCATCATCGTTTTGTCCGACAGCCACGGAAACATGAAAGGGATTTCCGAACTCATGCCGTTGATAGCAGAAAACGATTATGTGATTCATCTTGGTGACGGCGCGGGGGATATGCGCGAAGTACGGAGTTTGTACCCCGATAAAGTATATGCTTGTGCGGGGAATTGTGATTTTTTCACCCCGCTCCCCGAAGATGGTATTTTGGAAGTTGAGGGCGTGAGTATTTATTTCTGCCATGGGCATCGATATGGCGTTAAGAGTGACTTGCACTCGTTGACATTGGCTGCAAAATCTCGCGGTTGTGCGGTGGCATTATACGGGCATACCCACCTTGCGGGAATTACGGAGATGGAAGGGGTAATTTTGATCAATCCAGGCACTCTTCGAAATTCCGTGGGAAAGGGTGGCAGTTATTGCTATTTGGTGGTTCATAAAGATAAGGCGACCCCTGTTATCGTTGGTGAGCAATATTCATAAAGAGTATACCATGTACGCGTTGAAGTTAAAAAAGCCTCGCATTTGCGAGGCTTTTAACATACAATTAAACTATGTAATTATTCATAAATTTCTACGGTATACGACACCTCTGCTTTTTGACCAACAGGGATGTGCGTCATATCCGCTTTGCTTTCCAAGTTATCGATGATACCATCCGTTGCGGGTAAAGCACCCCAAGGTTCAAGGCAAATAAAAGGCGCGTCGGTATCACCGGGATGCCAAATGCCAAGGTATTTAAAATCATCGAACTTCATAGCAACGTAACGGCTTTCCTTATCTGACTTAATGAACACTTTGCGAGAAGTATTGCTCAAAATCACCGCATCGTGGGCGAATAAATCGTGTTGTAAAGGCAGTTGTAAGCCGTCTTTCAATGCATAGGGGATGGCTTTGCCTGCCATGAAACGGTCGCTGTCGGAAAGAAGTTGGCGTTGTACGCTGGTCTTCTCGCTGAATTCGACGTAATAATCTTCGAAATCGCCTTCACCGAACGGTACGTTGATACCAGGGTGCCCGCCAAATGCGCAGATAACCGTTTTGGTGTCGGTGTTCGTCACTTCGTAACGTACGTTAAGGATATTGTCTTCCAATTCGAAGAATACGCGGAACTCAAAATGGAAAGGATATTCTTTTAAGGTATCCTCGTTATCCTTTAACAGCATAGTCAAAGAGGTTGCCGTACGTTTTTCCATGGTGAAGACATAGTAACGCGCAATCCCATGTGCGCGAGCGGTGTACGGCTCGCCTTGATACATGTAAGTATTTTTATACATTCTGCCGATGAAGGGGAAAAGGTTGTAGGCTCTGCCCGACCAATACTTCGAATCGCCTTGCCAAATGTATTCGGTTTTGGATTCTTTCGAATACATGGATTGTAATTGTGCGCCCGAGGTGTCAACGGACACGCGGAATTTTGTATTTTCAATGGTGTAAATCATAATGCCTCCATAATCATTTTATGATATTGTATCACAGAAAGGTGGTTTTGTAAAGGTTTTTGAGGAAAAAATATTTTAAAAAATTGCAAAAGTGAAAGGATGTTTTGTGGAAATAAAAAAGCAAGCTTACAAAGCTTGCTTTTTTTTGGCGACCCAGAACGGGCTCGAACCGTCGACCTCCAGCGTGACAGGCTGGCGCTCTAACCAACTGAGCTACTGGGCCGTATATAATTGTATGAATCGGAAACGGGATTGGTGGGCCTTCACGGATTCGAACCGCGGACCAACCGGTTATGAGCCGGCAGCTCTAACCACTGAGCTAAAGGCCCGTATGTTTCGACGTGTAAGTCACACACAACGCTTATATATTTTAAACGATTGTCTAATAAATGTCAAGTATTTTTTCGTGAAAAATAAAAAAAAGTTTTCGTCAAAATTAAAAAAACTTCGACAAAACTCTGCAAAACATTCTCTTCCCTGTTTGCTACAATAAAAACGCGAAAAGCAAAGGAGGTAACAATATGCAAATTCAAACCGATTTTAAGGATCGGGTGTTATATATGCGCTTGCGTGGGGAAATGGACGAGCACAGTGCTGGTGCGGTTCGGCGTACGGCGGATCGCCTAGCGGACGATTACGCGCACAGCGAGCGGGCTGTGATTGATCTTGGCGAGGTATCTTTTATGGATTCAACGGGGATTGGCTTCTTGATTGGGCGGTATAAAAAATTTCACCGCTATGGCATTCCCGTGTACTTAACCAACCCCAATTTCAGTACGGATAGAATTTTACAAATGAGCGGCGTATACACGCTAATGCCCAAAATCTAAAAAGGGAAAGGAGTGAAAAGTATGGAAAATTATATGAAGTTAGAATTGGCTGCGTTGGGTGAAAACGAGGGCTTTGCGCGCAATGCGGTGGCGGCGTTTGCGCTTTGTTTAAACCCATCGCTGTCCGAATTATCCGACATCAAAACCGCGGTCAGTGAAGCGGTTACCAATTGTATTGTGCACGCGTACGCGGGGGCGGAAAAAGGAAGTGTGTGGATTGAATGCCGTGTGGAGCCTTCCGCACAGGGCGGAGTATTACATATCGTAATTGCAGACGGCGGTTGCGGGATTGAAAACGTAGAAAAGGCAGTGCAACCTTTTTACACTACGCTGGAACACGAGGAACGGTCGGGGATGGGTTTTACCATCATGCAAACGTTTATGGATGGTTTCTCATTGGATAGCGGTAAGGGGAAGGGAACGCGCGTGTCCATGTTCCGTAAAATCGGTGTGGAAAAGGAAAGGGTAGATGCTTGATGACGTATCGACAATCGAATACATCCGCAGGGCGAAGTCAGGGGATTCTACAGCCAAAGAAACCCTCATTGAACACAACGTTTCCTTGGTGAAATGCATCGTCAAACGGTATTTGGGAAAAGGGGTGGATTATGACGACCTTTTCCAAATTGCGTGCATGGGATTTTTGAAAGCCATCGCAGGGTTTGACGAAGGGTTTGGCGTGAAATTTTCCACCTACGCTGTGCCGATGATTGCAGGTGAAATCAAACGCTTTATGCGTGACGACGGCTCGGTGAAAGTATCGCGAACGATGAAACAGACTGCGAAAGAAATCAACGCGTTTGTGGAAGAATACACCATTGAACACGGAAAACAGCCGCCTATGTCCGCGATTGCGGAGAAATTTGGGATAGAAGAAGCGGAAGCGGTGTTCATTATGGGTTCGTCGAAAATGCCCTTATCCTTGTACGGCGGGACGGATTTTAAGGATGGTAAGGAGCGGGATTTGATTGAAACCTTGACGACCGACGATAACCAAGACGATTGGTTGGATAGGATGTTGCTTCGCGGTGCGATTGAATCTTTGACCGAGCGGGATCGGCGTGTGATTATTTTGCGGTATTTTCGGGATATGACACAGAGTGAAGTTGCCGAGCGTATCGGGGTGAGTCAAGTGCAGGTTTCCCGTATCGAAAGCCGTATTTTGAAAGAGTTCCGTGAAAAGTTGAGCGGTTAAAGGGACGCGCGGCGGTAAAAAAGTTTTTACCGCCGCGCGTTTTCCGTTTGCAAAATCTTTACAAATGAAAAAAAATCTGTTATAATAAGCGTATGGCAAACCAAAATAATTACAACCCAAAAGGGGTGCGCGCTTCGTTGCTTGGCGAAGCAACGCCTGCAAAAGTTTCGGGGCTGACTTTTTCATTGTCGGCTCTCTTTTCCGTTGTGCTGTCCTTTATCTTTTTGTTGGCAGTGGCTATATCAGGGGCAACGAAAGGGTATGAAACGCAGGATTGGTATTTATATGCCAGCTTCCTCATCAGTCCCGCTTCCTTTGCCTTGGTGGTTTGGTATATAAATACCAATCCTGCG
>SVIN01000039.1 GCA_015069495.1 Clostridiales bacterium | reverse complement strand
TATCTTTGATTTCTTTCGCGTGAATCCACTTGCCTTCTTCAGGAATAGCAGCGTTTTCATGACGAGCAACACCTGCGCCTTTTGCAACGCAGTACATTTGTTGAACTTCTGACGAAATTGTCATTGTAAATTCCTCCAAAAATTTTTTATTATTTGTTTCGTTGTTATATGCGGTTAAGCACGCTGAAAATAGCGCAACGCAACTTATACCATTCACAAGTATAACACATATTTTTAAAAATTTCAAGTGTAGAATGAAAGTTTTTTCGCATTTTTTGGAAAAATTTGCAATAATTCAGTCGCATTACAGCAGAAAATAGAAAAAAGGGCTATATAAGCCCCCCCTTTCATCAATCGAGAAAATCCTCCGCACGCAGTTTCGCGCGCAATTTTTCAATGGCATGTTTTTCAATGCGCGATATATAAGAACGAGATATTTTTAATATATTTGCAACTTCACGCTGAGGCAACGGTATTCCGCCTTTCAATGCGTAACGCAAACAAATAATCGTGTATTCCCTCTCTGATAAAACGTGCTGTATCTGCTGTAAAAGTTTTTCACGCTGCACAGAGCGTTCCACTTCCTCGAAAACACAATCCTCTTTTTCAAAGAGTAAATCGATTAATGTAAGCTCGTTCCCATCCTTATCTATTCCGACTGGATCAGATAAAGACAGCGTATTGCGGTGTTTTTTATTGGCGCGTATCAGCATCAAAATTTCATTTTCAATACATCTTGCCGTATAAGTTGCCAACGCCGTACCTTGCCCCGTTTTATAAGTATTGATTGCCTTAATCAACCCGATACTCCCCACCGAGATTAAATCATCTGTTTCAGCAGCGCCGTTATACTTTTTTACGATATGCGCCACCAAACGCATATTGTGTTTCACCAAAATATCCTTCGCGTTCTTATCTCCTTGCATAGCAAGAGCCAAATACCGTTCCTCTTCATCCTTTGGTAGTGGTTTCGGGAAAGCATTTTTCGCACCTATAGTTCCTGTAAAAAAGACAATTTTGCCAAGCAATGACCAAATCCAATCTAAAAACATATATCTATCACCTCTGCATTAACGTATGAAGCAGATAGTTTGTACTATGCACAAAAGTTTTTAAATTCTATTTTACTATGTTTGACATAGGTATTATGTGTGACATACTTCTTTATTTTAAAGAGATTTACAGGTGTTATTATGTCACACATAGGTATTATGCGTGACATAATATTAAGAAAAAAGCTCCCCTTTCCTGGAGAGCAATAAAAAGAATTTGAGTCTGTCTATAAGCCGAGTTCTGTCGTGTACGGTCATTTATCTAGACTTATTGTCACCAATAAGTTCAAGCGATATTCACGGTATTTCGTCGGACGGACAGCCCTATTGACGGATACCCAATCTTGCAGCGGGTGGGGTTTACATGGCATACTGTGTTACCACAATATCGGTGAGCTCTTACCTCGCCTTTCCATCCTTACCGCAAATTGGCGACACAAAGTTATATAAGCTCAAGGTATTACTACCAAGCAATTTGCGGCGGTTTATTTCTGTTGCACTATCCCGGAGGTCACCCTCGCCTGACGTTATCAGGCACCCTGTCCTATGCAGCTCGGACTTTCCTCATAATCTGTAAAGATTCCGCGACCGTATAACAAACTCAAATCTATAAATATTATAGCACTTTCTTTGAAAAAAATCACGCATTTTTCTTGCCTTTTTTGAAAAAAAGTAGTAAAATAGAAGTGATTTTTTTATTTATTCGCACAATAAAACTAGTGTTTCACAATAAATGTTTTTCAAAATAGGAGTTTTTATGAAAAAGACCAAAATCATATGTACAATTGGCCCTGCTAGCACAGATAAAGAAACCTTATCCAAAATGGCTGATGCAGGTATGGATATTGTTCGCTTGAATTTTTCCCATGGCAACCACGAAGATTTTGCCAAAAAGATTGCCTTAATTAAAGAAGTTCGTGAGGAAAAGAACCTTCCTCTGCCCATATTATTGGATACCAAAGGACCTGAATTTAGAATTAAGACTTTCAAGGACGGGAAAATTTCCCTTAAAAAAGGCGATTCATTCACCTTTACAAGCGAAGATATTATCGGCGATGAAACCAAGGTAAGCGTTTCCTATGTAAAAATTTGCGAAGAAATGGTACCCGGCGATAAGATTTTACTGAACAACGGCATGGTTGTTTTCCGTGTTACAGAAGTCAAAGCCCCTAACGTGCACTGTATTGTTGAAATTGGTGGCGAGCTTTCGAACAGAAAGTCGATGTTTTTCCCCGATAAAGAACTTCACCATATGGAATTCTTATCCGAGCAAGATAAGGCAGATCTTTTATTCGGTATTCAACAAGACGTTGACTTTGTTGCCCTTTCCTTTGTTTCCAAAGCGCAAGACGTTATTGACGTGAAAGAGTTTTTGAAAGCCAACGGCGGTAAAGACATCGACGTCATTGCAAAAATTGAAAACCGCGCAGGTGTAAATCATTTACTGGAAATCATGAAGGTTTCCGATGGTATTATGGTTGCCCGCGGTGACTTGGGCGTTGAAATTCCTTACGTGGAATTGCCCAACATTCAAAAACATATCATTTCCGAATGCCGTATCCATGGCAAACGCGTTATCACCGCCACGGAAATGTTGGAATCCATGATTCATAACCCTCGCCCCACAAGAGCGGAAATTTCCGACGTTGCCAATGCGGTATACGATGGCACTTCTGCTGTTATGTTGTCAGGTGAAACAGCCGCGGGCAATTTCCCTGTAGAATCTGTCAATGCGATGGCAAAGATTGTAGAACACGCCGAAGAGCATATCGAATATATCCAAACGATTGACAATTTCGAAATTGAAACCACATCTGAAGCTTTGTCGCACTCCGCTGCAACTCTCGCCAAAGACCTACACGCAAAAGCAATTGTTGTATGCACGCGCACGGGTGGTACTGCGCGTAAAGTATCCCGATTTAGACCGAATATCAATATTATCGGTATTACCACCGACATCCACGCTTATCGTCAATTAGCGCTTAGCTGGGGCGTATTGCCCGTTATGACGGATGAATACACCTCGATTGATATTTTGTTCTACTTTGCAAAGGAAATCGCAAAGCGCAGCGGTTTAGTTCAGAAAGGCGACACGATTGTTATTACGGGCGGAACCCCGAACGGAAAGAGCGGAAATTCCAACCTTATTAACGTAGAAACTATTTAACGAATTAGAACGGCTTTTATAGAAAAATCCTTAAAAAACGGCATAAAAACAGTTGCTTTTTTCAGCGGGATGCGGTATAATATAAAAGCTGTTTGCAGAGATGGCGGAGCGGTCGAACGCGCACGATTCGAAATCGTGTTATGCAGGAATGTATACAAGGGTTCAAATCCCTTTCTCTGCGCCACAAAAAAGGATGTATCTTTGGATACATCCTTTTTTGTGGTGTAGAAAGGTTAGCAGGAATTTTTGAAGTGCTCAAGGGTTCACGCGAGGAGCGAAAAACACGCACCACTCTCCCTTCCGTATGCCCATCAAGCGACGACGCTTGGTTGCGTAGCAACAAAATATTTCTCTGCGCAAATATATCTTTGGATGCATCCTTTTTTGTGGTGTAGAAAGGTTAGCAGGAATTTTTGAAGTGCTCAAGGGTTCACGCGAGGAGCGAAAAACACGCACCACTCTCCCTTCCGTATGCCCATCAAGCGACGACGCTTTGTTGCGTAGCAACAAAATATTTCTCTGCGCAAATATACCTTTGGATACATTCTTTTTTGCGGTGTAGAAAGGTTAGCAGGAATTTTTGAAGCGCTCAAGGGTTCACGCGAGGAGTGAAAACTACGAAATTCAGTTTTTTTTCCATCGAATGTTAAGTGACGATGCCTTGTTGTACAACAATAAAATATTTCTCCGCATCGTAACAATATAGGTTTGCATCGTTTATTATGAGCTCTTTTCCACCTTTACACGATTTTCACTCTGCCTCTATTAAAATATAAATTTATCCCCTCATTTCGCCATGAAATGAGGGGATTTCCATTTTACTTTTAAGTTAGAACGGCAGCCCGACAATCAACTTGCAAGCCACAACAAACAATACAAGCGCAAACGGATACGTTGCCGCATAGGCAGAAGCTACATCATCCGTACCAGCCGTAGAAATCAATGCACCAAGTGCAGGGGTCGAAGTCATACCGCCCGTAATCGAACCCAAGTTGTTGAAAATCGACAGCTTGAATACATATTTACCGAGGATAAATCCAAGAATCATAGGCACGGTTGCCATGATAATACCGTATACGATATGCAACCAGTTAAACGCCGAAACAAACTTAATACCGCCAGGAACACCTGCGCCTGCCAAGAATAATACCAAGCCAAGCTCGCGCATTAAGTTCAAAGTCTGCTTGGAAATCTTCAAATTCAATTTACCAAGGTGTCCAAAATGCCCTACGATAAGACCTGCAATCAACGTACCACCCGAAGCACCAAAACTGAAAGGTTTACCGCTACCAAGAGGGATTTGGATGCTACCGATAAGCAAACCAAAGATAACTGTCAAGAAGAACGGGAAGAACCCGAATTCTTCAATTTGGAAACGCTTTTTACCATCATCTTTAATGGTAATAGTGTTTGCAGCAACGAAGCTTTCGCGTTCCTTTGCAATATCTACTTTCAAAATTTTCGGCATCAATTGTACAAACAATACAACGCCAAGTACGCCGTAAATATACCCCAAGCCATAACCCGTGGTTACATCAGCAACCGCAGTTTCACCTGCCGCTTGAAGCGCACCTTCCTGCGCAGAACCAAATGCAGGGGTAGAAGTAAGTGAACCCGCCAACAAACCCGTAGCAAGTGGCATATCTAAATTAGGGTCAAGCGCAGCAATCAATACAGTAATACCTACGCCAACCAAAACAATCCCCGCACCCATAACAATGTAGGAAATCATACTCCTGTTGAAAGAACGGAAGAATTTAGGACCGGCAATCAAGCCTACCGATGTTACGAACAACCATGTCCCCAAATCCTGTACAGTCTTAAAGATACTTTCCGTAGAAGGATTCATCTTATCTCTTACAAGCGTTTCAACGCCATCAACAACCACTTTTTTATATACAATCAATTTGTCAAAATCTTTCGCGGTCGTCCAAAGGTAAATCGTCTTTCCGCCAATTTCAATGGTATCCACCATCGAAAATACAACACCAACGATAATGGCAACAAGCAAAACGCCCGCCGAACCCAAGGAAACGCCTTTAACAGTGATTGCGCCCAACAAATAGCCAAGCACCAAAATCACGCAAAGGATTAAAAGCGGCGTTAACAAAGCGCTAAACACTCCACCAAAATACTCCATATTTATACTCCTATTTTACGGACTAAAACGCACAAAGCGTACATCCTTCGTGCGTTTTGTCTTTTTTATTTCATCTGTTCCCTTTTATCAATTTGCTTTTCTTCTGTAATCGGGAAGGAGTTTAGGGGAAACAACTTCGGTTTCGATACCTGCTTCTTCCAATTCTTTTTCAAATGCATTTACGTGGTCAAGCGTCAAATCCTTAAGTTCAACAGTCTTCCACTTTTCACCCGCTTGCTGCCCCGCGTTTCTACCGAATACGATGATGTCAAGTAAGGAGTTACCCATCAAACGATTCGTACCGTGGATACCGCCAACTGCTTCACCTGCAACGTACAAGTTTTCGATGCTCGTCATGCCGTTTGCCCCGATATCGATACCACCGTTTTGGTAATGCAACGTGGGGTAAATCAAGATGGGTTCTTTTCTAATATCAATACCATATTTACCGAACATACGAAGCATTGCGGGGATACGTTTTTCAATCGTACCTTCACCGTTCAAAATGTCGATAAGTGGAGTATCCAACCAAACGCCTTCTCCGTCCGTCGTCTTGATACCGTTGCCGTTTGCCTTACATTCACGAATAATCGAGGAAGCCGTAACGTCACGAGTTTCCAAGGAATATACAAACGCTTCACCGTCTTTGTTGACAAGCTGTGCGCCAAGCGAACGAACTTTTTCAGTAACCAACGCACCATAAATTTGCGTAGGTTCAGCTGCGCCCGTAGGGTGATATTGCAAAGTTTCGGGGTACAAAAGCTTTGCCCCTGCACGATATGCAAGCACCAAACCATCTGCGGTTGCGCCATAATGGTTGGACGTAGGGAAACCTTGATAATGCAATCTGCCTGCACCGCCCGTTGCGATAACAACCGTCTTTGCGCGTGCAATCAAGATTTCTTTCGTTTCCATGTTCATCAATACCGCACCGGCAATTTTACCATCGGTATCTTTGATAAGTTCGATTGCAGCAGTGAAGTCAACCACCGTGATACCACGGTTAAACACTTCATCACGCAACGTACGCATGATTTCCGAACCGGAATAGTCACGGCAAGCATGCATACGCTTTCTGGACGTACCGCCACCATGGGTGGTAACCATCGTACCGTCTTCTTCCTTATCGAACATAACGCCAAGGTTGTTCAACCACAAGATAGCTTCGGGAGCTTCGTTTACAAGCTTGTACAAAAGTTCAGGCTTATTCTTGAAGTGACCGCCACCAAGTGCGTCCAAGTAATGGGTTGCGGGGCTGTCGTTGGGCTTATCAGCCGCCTGAATACCGCCTTCTGCCATAGCAGTGTTTGCATCACCCAAACGAAGTTTGGTAGCAATCATAACATTTGCACCGCGTTCGTTTGCTTCGATTGCAGCGGACGAACCTGCGCCACCGCCACCGATAACCAATACGTCTACGTCGTAATCAATCTTGGTAAGATCGATATCCATACCCAAAATGCGGGAATGGCCTTGCAATAAGTTTGCAAGTTCGTGCAATACTTTACCGCCTTTATTTTGCCCAACTTTCAATTCTTCATACGCGGAAGTGATATAGTCGGGGTGGAATTCTGCCAAAACAGCATCCTTTTCTTCTGCGCTCATACGAGCGTGAAGTTTTTCAATACGAGAAGCGCGGCTTGCTTCTACTTTTTTCATAGATTCAAGTTGTTCAGGTGTGTAATTATACATACGCTTCTCCTTATTTTTCAATTTCTCTATGGTTGTAGAGGTTCATTTGTTCTTCCAAAGGCGTGTTCATAATTGCTTCCAAAGCCGCCTTGCAATCCCCTGCGTCGATTTCTGCAACGCGATTGATAAGATGTTCGGTCTTGGGTGCAAGATACTTACCCGTAAGTCTACGCGTAAGCAATGCTACCTGAGGGTGGGAAATACCAGCGGGACAACGGGAAGAGCATACGCCGCACATTACACAGTCAAAGCTTTCTTCTGCAGCCTTTTCATATTCACCGCGTTGTGCGTAAGCGATGTACTGCATAACGTTAAGTTCCTGCGTGCATGCTTTCGTACAAGCGTTACAGCCGATACACGAATAAATTTCGGGATACAACTGCATCATGATTTGCTGGGTGGGTTTGATTACGTTGATATCGTATACCTTCTTCACCAAGGGGAAGAAAGGCAACGTTGCAACGTACATACCTTCTTCAACCTGCTGTTGACAAGCAAGGCAGGTTTTAAGTTCTTGCTGACCATGAATACGGTAAATCGTTGCGCATGCGCCGCAGAAACCATTTCTGCAACCGCAACCGCGTACGAGTTGATACCCTGCGTATTCCATCGCTTTCATAATCGTCAAACTTTCCGGTACTTGATAGCGTTTACCGAAAAGATATACGTTTACCATTTTTTCCATTTGTTTATCTCTCCTTAATACTCATCGGGAAGCTCATCAAGCTCCGTCATACGGAATACGGGACCGTCTTTGCAGACAAATTTATCCCCTACGTTACATCTGCCGCATTTACCTACACCGCATTTCATGCGAAGTTCCAACGTCGTAAACACGCGAGCTTTATCAAAGCCAAGTTCCAACAACCCTGCAAGGGTGAATTTGATCATGATGGGAGGCCCGCAAAGTACCGCCGTCATGTTGGGATCCAAACCCAATTCCTTTACGTATGCAGGTACGAAACCAACGTGTCCGTCCCAACCTTCTTGAGGACGGTCGATGGTCAAGTATACTTCCATATTGGGTTCGTTTACCCATTCGTTGCGAATTTCATCGATATCAACAAGGTCATCCATACTTCTTGCACCGTATACGATAACCACTTTACCGTAATTTTCACGATAGTGACGAACGTAGTTGATAACACTTCTCAAAGGAGCCAAACCGATACCGCCTGCGATGAACAGCAAATCCTTACCCTTGAAATCTTCTTCCACGGGGAAGTTTCTGCCGTAAGGTCCGCGAACGGTGATCTGTGCTCCTACTTCCAAAGCATGCAAAACTTCGGTAACGCAACCGCATTTTTTGATGGAGAATTCCATGTATTCTTCATTTGTAGGCGAAGAGGTGATGGAGAACATACATTCACCAACGCCAGGGATGGAAACCATCGCGCATTGACCAGGCATGTGTTGGAATAATTTTTTACCATCCGTACCTACAACACGGAAAGTTTTTACGTCGGGGGTATCTCTGCGGATATCCGTCACAACACCAATTTTGGGAATAAGAGTTTCATTAATCATTGTTGTTTTTCCCTCCCAAAGTTTTGATTACTTTTACAATGTTAAGATTCTGAGGGCACTTGTTTACACAGCGACCGCAACCTACGCAAGAATACAAACCGTCGTTTTGCGAAGGATAGTAAACCAATTTATGCATGAATCTTTGACGGAAACGCTGCATTTGCGTGTTACGGCTGTTGCCGTGCGCCATCAAAGTGAAGTCGGAATACATGCAGGAATCCCAACAACGATAACGCAATACGCCTTCGTTCGTCTTGAAATCACGAATGTCGAAGCATTGGCAGGTAGGACATACAAACGTACAAGTACCGCAGCCAAGACAAGCCTCGCTCATTTCTTCCCATTCCTTTTCATTGAACAATTCGTTCAAGTTTTCAGGCTTAAATCTACTCAAATCAAGGTTAGAATACGGCAATTTGTCAATAATAGCATTGGTAGCTTCTTTTTGTGCAGCCACTTCTGCTTCACCGCCTTCCGTAAACAAGGATTGAACCATAGCGGTCAAAGCCTCACCCTTTTCGGTGTTTGCTTGCCAGTAAAGATAGTTTTCGTCCATCCACGTCGTAACGTCGCCCATAGGTGCGGTTGCGTCGATGCCGAATGCTTTACAGAAGCAACTTTCTTCGGGACGAGCGCAAGCCAAGGTTACGATGGTTGCAGATTCTCTTCTAAGTTGATAATAGGTATCTACGGGATCAGCAAGGAATACTTTGTCCAAAACTTCGATTGCCTTATAATCACAAGCTTTTACACCGAACATAACGAAAGGTTTATCGCTCAATTTATCGCGAACGTCAATAACCTCAAGGTTTTTGCCTTCCGTTTTGAATTTCATCATGTTTTCCGTCTGAGGGAAGAACGCGCCTTTGGGGGATTTTACCGTCTTCAAGGTTTCAAGAGACACTTCGTTGCCTTGTTCCCAAACGGCATAATCCACTTCACCCGCCTTTTTAACGGGGATATACAAGCCCATGCTTTCAGCGATTTTCGCATACAGATCGTTTAATCTTTCTTTAGCAATCTTCAACATTATTTAGCCTCCCCTTTGAAAACGTCGTTCGGTTCGGTATCGTTTTCCGTGTATTCCGTCAAAGGCGTTTTGCCTTCCGCAGTTTCCCCTGCTTGATATTCACCATAGAAACCGTCTATGTCTTTGATGAATTTTCTATTAAGCAAGTGCAAAGGAATATTTTGAGGACATACGCGCGAACATTCGCCACAGTCAGTACAACGGCCTGCCACGTGGTATGCACGGATGATATGGAACATCTGTTCTTCAAATTCTGCGTCGTTTGCCTTTGCCGCAATGCCCGATGCGGGATTGTCAAATACGCACTTCACACAAGAACATGCGGGACATACGTTACGGCAAGCGTTACAACGGATACATTTGGAGAGTTCGTTTCTCCAGAATGCAAAACGTTCGTCTTCCGTCATTGCTTCGAGCGCTTCTACCTGCGCAAAACGATTTACATCGCGTTCAGGGCGTTCGTGTAAAATAATTTCTTCGTCTTTTACTTGATGAGTCTTGTTGCAAACCGCACATTTTTCCAAAACAACGTCAGGCTTATTGAGGATAACTTCGCCGTAAAGCGACGTAACTTTGACTTCTTTACCATTCACTTCTACGTCAGTAACACCCGTTACGCCTTGCGCTTTAATCTTGTTAACGTCAAGTTTTGCAAGGCATTCAACAGCGATTACGTAGATGTTTTCACGCTTAATGCGGTGTTCTTTTACGAGTTGGTTGAAGCTGTAGGAGTCGCAAGGTTTCAAGAATACTGCCGTTTTGCCTTCCTTTTTGCTCATTTGAATGAGATATTTGGAAAGGTTTGCACCGCAGAAGTAGTTGTAAACCATGTTATCCAATTCTGCAACCGTTTCAAAGGATGCGGGGGTAGGGTCGAAGTAAAATTCGCCTTTCTTCCAACCGATAACACGCGCAACTTCACCGCTTTCAAGCAACGCTTTTGCGCGTTCAATCATTTTTAATTCAACGTCTTTCATCTTATTCGCCCTCCTTTACTCTGAGGTCGGTAAGACGCTTATTCTCACCGAGTTCGGTTACGGTTTTTACGAAATCGTTCATAACCGCAGAGAAACGCGCGCCTTCTGCCGCCGATACCCATTCCAAACGGGTACGTTCTTTTTCAATACCCATATAGTTAAGGAAGCTGTACAAAAGAGCAATTCTTCTTCTCGTGTAGTAGTTACCTGTTACGTAATGGCAGTCGCCAGGGTGACAACCACAAAGGATGACACCGTCAGCGCCTTGCTGGAATGCCTTCAAGATAAACATGGGGTTTACACGGCAGGAGCAAGGTACGCGAATGATTTTTACGTTCGCGGGATAGGTCAAACGGCTGGAGCCTGCAAGGTCCGCGCCTGCATACGAA
>SVIN01000038.1:0-10000 GCA_015069495.1 Clostridiales bacterium | reverse complement strand
AAGCAAAAAACAACGGAAAGCAACCTTCCTTCTTAGATCCTGCACCCACCGAGGAAATAATTCCCCAAGAAAACCAAACAAAATCCAAATAACCTATTGACAAATTCCCTTTCTTTGTTATATAATATTAACAGAATTAATTAAGGAGGTTTTCACTATGGATTTAAAAAGCTTATTCCCCGTGTCCTACAAGCAATCCATGTTGGTTGCGTTAATCACCTATATCTGCATCGCAGTGGTTGCAGGCGTGATGATTTGGTTTGCAGGTCTGCTTGGCGGTTGGATCCCCGTTGTTGGTACCATCCTCAACTGGGTTTTGAAAATTGTTTCCGCGATTGTAGAAGTATACGTAGTCATCGGTATCGTTTTGAAAATTTTGGTTGCACTCAACGTAATTAAATAAGGTAAAGCATAAAATCCGCTTCGGTTTGAAGCGGATTTTGTTATACATAGTAGAACGCCCCGCCTTTTTAAAAAAAGGCGGGGCATCTTCTCAATCATTCGATTTCAACGAAGTCGTCATATCAATTTTTAAAATTTTGGAAGTCAACAACAAGTCCGTGATGGCCACAAACAGCATCACCAATGCAAAACTGAACACGTACGCCGTCCATTTTGCATCCCACACAGAACCAAACTCCAAATATACCAGCACAAACGCCACCAGCGCCATACCCAAACCAAGCCCAACCAACGCACCAAGCGCCGCCATCATTAAAATTTCACGGTAGATATACCCAAGCCGTTCTGCGCTGTGATAACCCAACACGTCCAAAGTCGCAATCTCCTTCTTCCGCTCGCCAATGTTGAGGTTTGTGAGATTGTAAATGACAAACACGCAGAGGAGCAGAGCAAAAATGATAACCACCACGGCAATCGCTGCAATACTATCCTTCATCCCAACAAACGACCCGCCCGTTTCCGCCAAGACGTCCGTTACGTCCAAGATTGCAAACCCCGCAAACGCCAAGGCAGTCGAGCCCGCCACCGAAAGCACCGTCATAATCAAATGCTTTTTATATCGGAAAATATTACGAATGCTCGATTTATACTTGAAAGACAACGGCTTCCACAAGAAGGGGAGATATTCCAACCAGATTTTCTTGCCCGCTTTCGGTGCTTTCGCCGTCAAAAGTTGCGCAGGTTTCTCATGCAGGGAAGTACGGCATACCGCATAAGTCACCGACAAAACCACCGCAGACATCGCAATAAACGCCACAATCCCCATCATGGGGTACAAGTTCCCGCTCATCGGGGGCATGTAGAACATCGTTTCAAAAGCAGGGTAGATAACCGTCGGCAGAACGGCAAACCCTACAATCAACCCAACCGCCACCGAAATGATACAGCAAATAATTGTCAAAAATAAGTACTTAAAACTGATTTTCCCATCACTCATACCCAACGATTTCAAACAACCGATGATATGCCGTTCCTCTTCCACCATACGAGTCACCGTGGTCATGACCACCAAAGCCGAAACCGCGATAAAAAAGATAGGGAAGATAAGGGTGATTACGGAAACTTTATCGCAGTACGAATCCAACGCCGCCGTACTCTTATTTTCCATAACGGTCAAAAATTCGTAGTCTTCGCCAAGCTCCGTTTTTAAAGTTTCAATCGCGGATTCCACTTCATCCATGTACGAATCCGAGAAATATGCCCGCTCGCCCATACCGCTCAAGCGGATATACGCATCCGTTTTCGGGAAGAATGTCCCAAGCTGGAAAAATTCACGGTCGAAGTACACGATTTTCTTCAAATACTCATCCGCTTCTTCTGTGTCGGGATTGATAAACGGCTCGCCAAAACAATCGTAAATCAACGAATTTCCCACCACCCCGACCACTTTACAATCCACCTTTAACATCTCGTTAAACTGTACCGTGACGGTATCGCCAACCGCATAACTCGGCAACTCGTTACTCCCGCGCTCCACCAACACCTCGTTGAGAGCAGAAGGGTATGCGCCGTCCAGCAACTCCACCGTGTTGATTTTGGGATCAAAACCATCGTAAATGTATACACGCGTGCGCGTTTCATTATCCCATATATCCATGCAGGAGCGGGTTTCCAATACGTCCACTTCGTCCATCGCGGTCAATGTATCCACCGCTTCCTGTGTGAACCCTGTGGCAAGTTTGCATTTTACGTCGATGTCGTAAAAACGATTTTTGTTCATTTCCGCGCTGAACGAATCCTTGATGGTGGGGGAAAGCGTACCCAACCCCGCCACAAACGCGATGCCCAAAATCATGATTACAATGATGGAAACGAAACGCGCGATATTGCTTTTCACGCTTCGCAAAATTGATTTGAAATACGTTTTCATCACCACTCAATCTCCGCCACGTCTTTGGGATTCTCCACGATTTCCGTCTTAATCGCCCGCCCGTTTTTAATGTAAACGACTTTATCCGCCATCTCTTTCAATGCACTGTTGTGCGTAACAATAATGACCGTCTTTCCGTGCTGTTTGCAGGCATCGTGTAATAATTTCAAAATTGTTTTCCCCGTCGCGTAATCCAACGCGCCCGTGGGTTCATCACACAGCAAAATGCGAGGATTTTTCGCAATCGCGCGGGCAATCGATACACGTTGCTGTTCCCCGCCCGAAAGTTGCGCGGGAAAGTTCGCCATACGCTCACCCAAACCAACCGAAGTCAAAACTTCTTCAGGGGGGAGGGCTTCCTTGCACATTTCTGTGGCGAGCTCCACGTTTTCAAGAGCGGTCAAGTTGGGCATCAAATTGTAGAATTGAAAGACGAAACCAACACGGTTTCTGCGGTAGTCGGTCAATTGTTTCTTGTTAAACGTGCCAATGTCTTCACCATCCACCAATAACTCGCCTGAGGTCACGTTGTCCATACCGCCGATGACGTTCAAAAGAGTGGTTTTCCCTGCACCGCTGGGACCTAAAATCACCGCAAACTCGCCTTCTTCAATTTCAAAATCCACACCGTCCAACGCATTGATAACGTTGCTTCCAACCACAAATTCTTTTCTTACGTTCTTCGCTGTAATAATTTTACTCATATTAATCCCTATCAAAACTTTCAATCATATCCAAAAATTCCTCAAAACGGTAGAGGTCTTCGGGGCTGTAGTAATCAATGTAAATTCTACCCTTTTTATCGTTGCCAATCAAGGAAACTTTGGTACGGAAGACACTGCGCATGCGTTCCACCAACGCTTTCAACTCTGCACTTTTTGCCGCCGCCTTCGCATCCTTTTCCTGCTGTAAAACTTCAGGCGGAGTCAAAAACGCCTTGACCGCGCGCTCCATTTCACGGACGGAATACCCGCGTTTCAATGCTTCTTCCGCAAAGGCATACTGTTGATTTTGCGGTACGCGCACCAAGGTGCGGGCATGTCCTGCGGACAATCGACCGCTTTCCACCAAGCCTACCACTTCAGGAGCAAGGGTCAAAAGGCGCAAAGTATTTGCCACAGCAGGGCGGGATCGCCCAATCAACGCCGCTACGTCATCCTGCGTAAAGCGGTAATCATGCACCAGCTGTTTCATCAAATACGCCTCTTCCATCGCGCCGAGGTTTTCACCTTTCAAGCGTTCGATGATGGTAAAAGTTTCTGCATTTTTATCATTAAACGAATACACGCGCACGTCTAACTCGGTCACACCCATGGATTTTACTGCGTGAAAATCCTTCTCCGCCGCCAACAGCGCATAACGCCCGTTTTCCGTACGGTTGACGGAAAATTCAGGCACGCCGTTTAACAAAAAATACGCCGCGCGGGTACGAATATCCTTTTTATCCCAATCTTCCGCGGCGGTGGTCGGGTCAATCAATCCCACGCGCACCGTGCGCTTTTCATAATCCACGTTTAAGGTCTTTTTACGTTTTATGCGTTTCATACTCTATCCTCGTTTGTAGGTGAAAACGGAGCTTCGCAGCTCCGTTTTTCTTATTCTTCCGTTTTATTTTCCGCGGAATCAGCAGGGGTTTCTTCCACTACGTGTTCCTTGGAAGGAGTCGTCATGCTTGCAAAAGGATTCGCCTTGTGCGTTTCTTCCTTACCTTCCATCGCGCTAACCACTTCTTTCCAATCCGCACCCTTCATCAACATACCGACTTCTTCGGTGTAAATGGTTTCCTTTTCCACCAATACGCGGGACATGTTGTCCAAAATAGAGCGGTTTTCCTTTAAGAGTTTGGTTGCACGTGCATGCGCTTCCGAAATCAAACGGCGCACTTCACTATCGATTGTTGCTGCCGTTTCCTGCGAATACCCGCCATGACTTTGGTGACCGTATTCCATACCCATGAATACGGGTTGATCGTTATCGTAAGCCACCAAACCAAGCTTTTCACTCATACCCCATTGCGTCACCATACGGCGTGCAACGTCGGATACGTGCTGAAGATCGGCACTTGCACCCGTCGTAACGTCTTGGATAACCAATTCTTCCGCAACACGGCCGCCAAGCGACATACAAATGTTGTCTACAAGCTTGTTGTAGGACACGTCGTTGTCGTCCGTTTCAGGTCTTGTCATGGTATAGCCCGCCGCTCTGCCGCGGGGGATAATCGACACTTCGTGTACAGGGTCGCAATGCTTGCAAAGGCAAGCCAAAATCGCGTGACCCGCTTCGTGATAAGCCGTACAACGCTTATCCGATTCGGTAACAACACGGCTCTTTTTCTGAGGACCCATCAATACTTTGTTGATACCGTCGTACAATTCAAGGTTACCGATCACACTCTTACCCGCACGAGCCGCCAAAATCGCCGCTTCGTTCAAAAGGTTGGCAAGCTCCGCCCCCGAGAACCCTGCAGTGATACGCGCCACCGTCTTAAAGTTCACGTCCGCCGCCATCGGTTTGTTACGCGCGTGCACCTTAAGAATTTGTTCACGGCCTTTTACGTCAGGCAAGTTTACGTTGATTTGTCTATCGAAACGACCGGGACGGAGAAGGGCGGGATCAAGAATGTCCGCACGGTTAGTCGCCGCCATTACGATGATGCCTTCGTTGCTTTCAAAGCCGTCCATTTGTACAAGGATTTGGTTGAGGGTCTGTTCGCGTTCGTCATGACCGCCACCAAGACCCGCGCCACGGCGTCTACCCACTGCGTCGATTTCGTCCACGAAAATGATACAAGGTTGGTTTTTCTTTGCCATGTCGAACAAGTCACGTACGCGCTTTGCGCCCACACCGACGTACATTTCTACGAAATCCGAACCCGAAACCGAGAAGAAGGGCACACCCGCTTCCCCTGCAACTGCTTTCGCAAACAAGGTTTTACCCGTACCCGGAGGGCCTACAAGCAATACACCCGAGGGGATTCTTGCGCCAAGGGTAGAGAATTTTTTCGGAGATTTGAGGAATTCAACAACTTCGCGAAGTTCTTCCTTTTCTTCTTCCGCGCCCGCAACGTCCGAGAAACGAACCTTGAGGTTGCTTTGCATTTGCGCCTTGGATTTGCCAATGTTCATCGCCGCGTTGTTCGCACCCGATGCACTGCGCATCATCAACCAGAACATCAACGCTACCAACACGATACCAAGTACGGGAAGAAGGCTGGAAATCATACTGCCCGCATTGGGGTCGGTGAAGTTTAACGCAAAAGGCAACTGACCGGTCGCTTCAGGTATAACGCCCAACGTGTGGCAAAAATAATAGAAAGAATCATAATTGTAAATACTCGGTGCAACCGTTGTATAAGCTTCCGTAACTTTACCATTAGCATCTTTTACGTAAGCCGTCCAATTGTACGCGTCAATATACAGTTCGGTAATTTTCCCTTCCTTTAACTTTGCCAAAAAGTCGGTAAAGGTCAATTCATCCGCGCCTGTAAGGACATTCGTAAACAAAACGCCTATCAACGCAAAGGCGGCAACCGCCACCACAATCCATATAATTGTTTTTGTTTTCTTGTTCAAAGTAATAACTCCCTTGTTGTTTTCATTGTTTTCAATCTTTACAAATTTCAGGTATTATTCTACCATAATGTTTCACGGTTTTCAAGCGTTTCCGCCCGCAAAAAATAAACATTTTGCAAACATTCACACGTTTAACACAATTCTTGATATGTTTCACGCGATTTTTGTCGTTTTACATGGTAAAATCAGCCAAGCAGAATTTTTATACCAATGGCAATCAATACGATACCGCCCAAAATCTCCGCTTTGTCCGCCAATCTCATCCCGACCGCTTTGCCGATATACACCGCGCCAACCGAAAGGGCAAAGGTGACCACGCCAATCATTGCGGTCGTACCCCAAACACCCAAACTCAAACCTGCGCCCACTTCCATCGCCTGCAAGGTGAACCCTACCGCCAAAGCGTCAATCGAGGTCGCAATCGCCTGCATAAACAATTTACCAAACGTCAAGGCTTTTTCGTTGTTTTCGTTGGGTAAAAGGGTACATACCCCCACAGTTTCACAATTTTCACAGCCGTCGGTGGAGGGGTGTTTGGATTCTATCCATTCCTGAATCCCCTCATACAGCATCTTCCCGCCGAGAAATGCCAACAATCCAAAAGATACCCACGCCGCCGCGCTTTTAAACATCGTTTCGAAATTATCTTTGATAATCCCCGTCACAAAATACCCGATTACGGGCATTAGGAACTGAAAAAAACCGAAAAATAACCCAATCAGCAGGGTGTTTTTCACCTTTAATTTCGGATAGGTCATGCCATTGGTCATCGCCACAGCCGTGGCGTCCATTGCCAACCCAAGCGAATATATCAAAGTTCCACCAATCCCCATTTTACAAGCAACCTTTTTCCTGTAAAATTTTCACCACGTCCGCAAAAATTTCCTGCGGAGTCTGTGTACCATCCACACACATCACGCGGTTAGGTTCCGCCGCGGCAACCGCTTTATACCCTTCGTATACGCGCTTGTGAAATTCCATACCCGCCTTTTCCAAACGGTCGTTTTCATCCGCGCCGTGCTTGCGCTTGAACGCCGCCTCGGGGGTCAAATCAATAAAAATCGTCACGTCGGGCAGATATTTTTCCAACGCGAATGCGTTGATTTTACGGATAAAATCCAACCCTAACCCACGCGCGTAGGCTTGATACGCAAAGGATGAATCCACGTAACGGTCGCAAATCACCAATTTCCCTTCGCTAAGGGCAGGCTCCACACGGTCGCTCAAATGCTGTACGCGGGATGCGGCGTAAAGCAACGCCTCGCACTCGTCCGTCATTTCCATATTTTTACCGTTCAACAAGATATCGCGGATGGCTTCCGAAATTTTTCCGCCGCCAGGTTCACGCGTGAAAATGTGCGCAATACCATTGTCCGTCAAATACTTACTCAAAAGGCGCAACTGGGTACTCTTACCGCAACCGTCACACCCCTCAAACGTGATAAATTTTCCTCTTCCCATACCTTATTCCTCTTTAAATACCAATATTTTTCCGTCTTTCAAGCCAAATACGTTGTTCGCTTGTTGCAATGTTGTCAGCTTCTCCTCGCCAATTTTCTCACCAATGGAAAAGAGGGGAGTGCAAGGGGGAAACAAACCGCAAAGCCCCGCACAAATCCGTCCGTTTGCCTTTGCGAAAGGCACCCATTCGGGCTCCGTTTTCGGGGTAAAAATCTCACCCGTCTGCGTTTTTTCCTCTTGCAAGGGATATTGCGCAAACAAGTCTTCCAAAACCGCTTTCAACCTTTCAAAATCCTGCATCTTTGTGGCGGGGGACAGGTAAAACATGAGGATATTCCCATCGCAAAATTCAGCGTAAACCCCTTGGTTTTCCAAGTTTTTTTCCACCTCGAACGCAGATTTTCCAAAACGTACGCACAGCTTTGTCCAATCCTCATTTTTATATACGCGCGGGTGTTGCTGTAAAGTTTCCGCCGCCCGTTCCAACGCCTCGTTGCGGGGATATTTCACCGCATACTCCACCGACGCCATAATCGGGTAGGAAGGGCTGGTCGTACGAAAAATATCCACAGCCTTTGCCAACGCATCCGCCATACGTTTCGTCTTCGCAGACACCACCGCGCCTTGTGTGAGGGCGGGTAAATTCTTATGCACCCCGTCCACCCAAAGGTCCGCAAACGCGCCTGCGTGTTTGGTTTTGTCAAAATGCAAATGTCCGCCGTGCGCACCATCCACCGCCAACAGCTTACCCGTTTGATCGCAATATTTTCTAATTTCCTGCCAATCCGCTACGTTGCCGTAGTAGTCGGGTGAAGTCAAAAACACCACGTCCGCTTGCTGTAAAAGATGGGGATATTTTTGTTTCAACGCGTACATGGTAGGCACGTACGGTATTTTTTCACGATATTCGCAAGGGTACACCAACGGGGTCAAACCCAACACCGCGCACCCATTAAACACACTCTTGTGCGAAGCCTCACACACCAACACCGTCTGCGCGCCAAGCGATTTTACCGCATACAGCATAGACAATACGCCTGCCGTACTGCCGTCTGTAAGGAGAAAACTTTTCTCCGCGCCCAAAATCCGCGCGATATCTTTTTCCGCTTCCGCAATACAACCGCGCGGGCAGGAAAGATTGTCCGAAAAGGACAGCTCCGTAATATCCCAACCGCCAATTTTATGCCCTGGGGTGTGGAATGAAAGGTGGGGTTCCTGCGCGTGCTTTAACAGCATTTGATATATTTTGCAATCCGCAAGGACGGCATCGTTTGTCAAAAAAGTATTCATACCGCACCCCCGCGCAAAAAAAAGTTTACTGTGTTTTCCCTGTACGAATTACGTGGTTGATATACAAAAGGCTTTCAAATTCAAAAGTGCCTTCCATACCCTCAAACCGCATAATCGCCACGTTCATGTTGAGTGCAGACAGTTTATCGGGCTGTTTTTCGCCCGCTTCGTTGAGAACTTCCACCCAATACCCCGCAATCTTTGTCAAGTTGGGCATCTTTTCGGGGTTCGGACAAATATTGATGGAATACACTTGGCTCTCCGACAGTTCACCCGTTTCGATATTGCGTACTTGCGTAGCGGTCAATTGCACCAAACCGCTTTCCAAATAGCCGTCAAATTCAATCAACGCGTTACGGTATTTTTCTACGCGCTTGATTTCATCACGGATACCCTTTTCTTTTTGTGCATCCGTTTTGAAACGCTTGTCTTTGTTTTTCGCAACGCGCGCAAGGAAATCTTGTTTCACCTTTTCCGTGTTTAAAGTTGCGTTTTCCTCAGCGTAATTCCCGTAATATTCATTCAAGAACGCTTCCAAACGATTGAAAAACGAACCCGCTTGTTTGCGGTCGAGGTTTTCCAAATTCCAACCGTAATTTCTCACCAAATTCTGCAAATAGGTATCTTGGTACTTTTCACCGTTGATTTCATATTCACTGCCAGCGTCCGTCAAATCGGGTACAAACACTACGTCGCCTTCTTCCGTTGCCACGCGGGTTTGCATCAAGGTCGCGCCCATTTCCGCGTTACCGCCGACGTCCACCTCACTGATGTCGATTACTTCATAGGAAAATAATCCATCGTTAAACGCTTTTGTGAAATCCTTGGAAAAACTCGTATTCACCATCCCCGCATTCCCAAAATAGTTAATCACGGTGAATTGCTGCGCCGTCGTAATACGGGTCGCGCTGACCGTGAACACCAACGTCCAGAAAAAAATCGCCGCAACGCAAAGCCCTATAATTTTCAACCAATCATAGGACAGCATTCTGCTTATGCGTTCTTTGGTTATTTTTGCATCCATAAGTTACTCCTTGCGCGCACGCGCGCGTATATGTCATATAAGATAAAGGCTATGTCACAGAGAATGGTTGATTTTAGCTGAAATTGCTTTTCAGCGAATTGACGAGAAAAATACAAGAAAGACAAGTGTTTTCCGAGGGCGCATACCCTGAAGCCTGACAAAGGTCAAAACAAACAAGATTGTAACGAGCGAAAAGGTGTTCATACTTCGTCAACCTCTCTTATAATACGCTGTATTATTGCGTTCGTTTTCCTTGTCTAAACTTCCTTTTCGCGCATTACAATTGCCTTGCACCTTAAACTTTAGATTGTTTAGCAGATT
>SVIN01000008.1 GCA_015069495.1 Clostridiales bacterium | reverse complement strand
ATTTTTATGATTTGACTTGGAACAATGGAATCAAACATGAACAGTTATTGTCGGATATTGAAATTCCTTGTGTCTATTTACATGCAAAGGAAGAAAAAGCAGATAATGGCGTATATTTATGTGCGGCGTCTAAAGAACAGGCAGAAAGAGCGGTTGCACTAATAGGAGATAATTGCCAATTGATCGAAACAGAGGACAGCAATCATGATATACATGGTGCGCACACGCAAGTATATTTGGATGCAATAAATAGTTTTTTGAAATAATATAAGGAATAGTATGCTTAAAGATAATATATCAAGGCTTCGTTATGTAAATGGATATTCGCAAGAGAAAGTGGCGGAAAAAATTGGTATTTCCAGGCAAGCCTATGCAAAATGGGAAAAGGGAGAAACGATTCCTGATGTGGAACACTGTCAGAAATTGGCTGAACTGTATGGGGTAACAATTGATTCGCTGATAAACTTTTCTGATAAGGTTGGCACAACTACTTTGATTCCAGGACCAAAAGGAAAACATATTTTTGGAACAGTCAAAATAAATGATCGTGGCCAGGTTGTTATTCCGAAGAAAGCAAGAGAATTATTTGGAATAAATAACGGTGATTCATTGATTTGTTTAGGAGATGAAGCAGCGGGAATTGCATTGATCAAAGCAGATGTTTTTGAAAAACAAATAAATGGCATATGGAATAGTATGAAACAAGAAATTAGCGAGTAAGAGACAAATTTCAGTTTCTCAGTGTGTCTAATTCCAATTTATCGGACTAAAAATGGGTGCAAAGCCTATGATGGAAATGCACCCATTGTAAAATGGTATCAAAATCTTAGATTACTCACAAAAAATAGGCGATACCCTTTTGGGTGTTGCCTATTTTTTGTGATACGCACGAACATGAAGGGGTAGTTTTATGAGCGCACAAATTATTGTGGCTGGCACTCGTAAACTCGATATTCCGTCGCGATGCTCCTTACACGCGACGAGCGTTCGAATATAAATGTTGGGTGAGTAGGACGATAGTTGACGGCGCGACAACGCTTTGGCAAAGCCAAAAGATGCATCCGCTGTATAAATTACAGCCAATAATGCACTTGCATTCCTTTGTTTATTATGCTATAATAATATAAAGCTTACCTATGGTGCAAAAGGAATGACTGAAAATGCTTGCGTCTATAGATTAAAAAGCTATACTTTGCCATATTTTGTAAAGATTGCTTATGCTGTTGCAAAAAATAAAAAAAGAGAAGTGTGATTTATGATGAAAAAGAAAGAGTTTGAAAACATTTTACGCTTGCAAATTGTTCCGCATCTTTACGAAGAGGAGCGGGTCAGCGGTATTATTGATTATTGTTTAAAATACGGTTTTCAGCACGTAATGCTGTTCATCAATGCCGAGGATTATTTCGTTGGACATATGACGATTGAAGAGGCAAAACCTTGGGTTGCAGCGATGAAACGCACCAAAAAACGTTTGATGGAAAACGGCATTAAGGTCAGTTTAAATCCTTGGATTGAATTTGGGCACTTGGATAGAGGAAGGAAACTCAAGGAAGGGCAAAATTTCACCACGATGGTGGATTACGATGGTACTGCGTGCGAGGTGGTTGCTTGTCCTTTATGTGAAAATTGGCGGGCATATTATAAAGAGTTTTATCAATATCTTCTTCGTGAAATCGAGCCCGATACCATTTGGGTAGAGGATGATTTCCGTTTGCATAACCATGGGGATTTGAAATACGGCGGTTGTTTTTGTAAACTGCACATGCAGCGTTACAATGAAAAGCTGGGAACGAATTACACGCGTGAGGAATTTACCGATTTACTCTTTAGAAAAACGTGCGATGAGAATGTGAGAAACGCATGGTTGGACGTAAGCCGTGAAACAATGACGGATTTGGCGGAATTTTTAGGAAAAACCGTCAAAGAAGTGGGGTTAAACACAAAGGTGGGTTTGATGAGCTCGGCGCAAATCCGACATTCGATGGAAGCGCGCGATTGGTACGCGGTACATAAAGGCTTGGCGCAGGGCGGTGAAATGATAAACCGTTTGCATTTGCCTTGCTATATGGAAATTTGCGCGAAGGAATATTATCTTTATTTCAATATGTTTCCTTACGTTTGCCGTTCGTATATTCCCAAGGAAACGGTGGTTTTGCCCGAACTGGAAAACAGCGCGTTCAGCACGTTCAGCAAAAACGCAAGATTTTTGCGATTTCAGGTGGAATCTGCCATTCCGCTTTGTATTGACGGTATGACGTATGATATTTACGATTTTTGCGGAAACGGCATCAACGAGGGGTTTGGCTATGGTGAAGCGTTGGCAAAGATTATGCCTTATTTGAACGGGGTAATCAATCAGGGGATTGCATATGATAAAGCGGAAGGCATCATCGTGCCTGCCGATCCCAACGAGGTATACAACCGCAAAGCAGACGCGGGGAATTTTATGAGCTATTCTCCCGACGAATATTATTTCGGTCCGTATATTGCGTCGTTAGGGTTAAATACGAAAGTATCGACGGAAAAATCCTTTAAGGGACAAATCGTTTCCCTTTGCAACAGCGCGGTGTACAATTTTACAAAGGCGCAGTTGGAAGACTTGTTTGCCAATAACTGCGTTATTTTGGATGGTAGCGCTGCAATCCGTTTAATGCGTATGGGGTTAGGTTATTTATTCCGTGCAAAGTCCTACAAGGAGCATTGGCAGGGGAAAGACGTTCACGCATACGAGCAAGCGGCTGACGGTGTAGAGGTAAACGGTAAAAAGGGAATCCGTGCGGCCGTTCGCCGTGCAGGGCATTACGTGGAAATCGAATACGAGGATGACGTAGTTGCAAAATCCTACGTGTACGATTATCACGGCAACGTTATGGGTTATGGTGACGCGGATGGCGGAAATTTCTTTGTGATTCCGTATATTCACGATGAGATTTTGAATGAACAGTACAACGATTTGCGTACATCGATGTTGCGTGATTTTGTACGTAGAAACGCAAAAACACCCATCGTGAACACGGGGGAAAGCGGCGTTTTCGCATACCTGTATGCCAGAAATGAGGATAAAGCCTTAATGCTGGTCAATACAACGGTGGAGAATTTTGAAACGATAAAATTCAACGTTTACGGAATGAAAATAAGCGAAGTATCCGTCGTGGATAAACAGACGGGCGAGGTAAGAAAGGCGAACTTTGCGATAAACGGCGATACGCTTACCGTGTTCGAGCCGTTTGAATATCTTTCCACACAAACGTTGCTTTTGCGTTAAAGAAAAGGCTCTGTCACATCACTTGGTTGATTTTTGACGGTAAAATACTACGAAATACTTCGTGTTTTACTCGGTTACAGACCGCTGGGGGTATGCGCCCTCACAAAACACTTGTCTTTCTTGTATTTTTCTCGTCAAGTCGCTGAAAAAAATTTCAGCTAAAATCAACCATTCTCTGTGACATAGCCAAAAAAATCAGCGAGGTTTAATATGATTCACGGTGATTTGTGTCATGAGCTTTTACTTGAAAAGACGAAACAGAAGCTTGCATTTGATAAAAAAGCGGATTACGAAATTTGGAAGCGTGCATTGAAAGAGAAGTTTATCGAATTGTCGGGGTTTGATTTGATTGCGGAAAACGCTTGCGAACCGCAATTTGAAATCCTTTCCAAAGTGCCAAAGGACGGCTATCAACAGATTCGTTTTGAGTTTTACAGCGAAATCGGGGAAAGAGTGCCTTGCTATTTGCTCATCCCCGACGGAGAACAAGAAAAATACCCCGTTGCCATTACACAGCAAGGGCATTCGTTCGGTTTTCACATTTCTATCGGTGAATTCAAAAACGAGCAGGAGAAAGCGCAATACGGACATGAGGATTTTGCCGTGCAAGCCGTACGGCGCGGGTTTATTGCGTTGGCGATAGAAAACCGCGGTATGGGGGAAAGAATGGCAACGCGGGTAAGCCGTGAAAGCAGTGTCCTCTGCCGTTTTGCTTCGGTAACGGCTTTGTCGCTTGGGCGTACGCTGATTGCCGAACGCGTTTGGGACGTAATGCGCGCAATCGATATGCTTTCCAACTTCCCGCAATGTGATTTGGACAAAATTTTCATTACGGGGCATTCAGGCGGCGGCACGCTGTCTTATTATGCGGCGTGCTTGGACGAGCGTATCAAGCTGTCCGTACCGAGCTGTGCGTTCAGCCCGTATAAAACTTCCATTCTCGATATTATCCATTGCAATTGCAATTACATTCCGTCTGCGTATAGATATTTTGAAATGCAGGATTTGGCGGCGTTCATTGCCCCTAGACGCTTGATTTTGGTCAACGGTGAGAAAGATGACATCTTCCCTGCGGAAGGCGTAAAAGAGGGCTTTGCAACGGTAAAATCGATATACGAAGTTTGCGGTGTTGCTGAGCGTTGTAAATTGGCGATTACACCGAAACATCATTATTGGTGTGCGGATATCGTGTGGAGTAATATTTTAGAAACCGTACAAGAAATGGGATGGATGTAATCGATATGCAGTTATTTAAAGAAAAAAGAAGAAAAGAATATATGCTTCCCGTGAAAGTCGTGGAAGCGGAAGGAAACGTATATCATCCCGAAAATTTATTGAAAGGCAATTTTATGGAACAAAATATGTTCGATTTTCCCGATTTTTGCGAAATAAATGGGAAAGGGTACATTATTTTGGACTTTGGGAGAGAGTATTTTGGCGGTGTAAGGCTGTTCTTTCATTCCAACGGTTATCCCAGCTTGAAACCCTATTTGCGTATCCGCTTTGGGGAATCCTTAGGCGAATGTTGCAGTGAGGTAGGCGAAAAAAATTCGACCAACGACCATTCCACGAGGGATATGGTTTGTTATATGCCGATGAACTCCGATATGGAATGGGGTGCAACGGGGTACAGATTTGTCCGTTTGGATTTCTTGGAAGAGGGGATTTTTCGCTTAAATCGTGTATATGGCACTTACGTACATTCGGAATCCGACCCGATTGGCAGTTTCGAATGCGATAATACGCTCGTCAACGATATTTTCAACACAGCGGCGCATACCTTGCATTTGAATATGCAAAATTGCATTTGGGACGGTATAAAACGCGACCAGCATATTTGGTGCGGTGATTTGTATCCTGAAATTTTGGGGATACTCTATCTTTACGGAAATTGCCGTGAAATCGAAAACACCTTTGATTACACGATACGCTACCAACAAAAAGAGCGTTGGATCAATAACATTCCCTTGTACAATATGTGGTTTTTGCTGTGTATGAAGGAATATTTCAGCAAGACGGGAAAGGTGAAAAGGGAGTATTTGGAAAGCGCGAAAGAAACCCTCGGTGTGTTGAAAAAATGCGTCAATGAAGATGGGTCGTTGACCTTTGAAAAGGGCGGTTTAATCTCCGACAATCCTTACTATTTCGATTGGCCTAGTCATGGTACGCCCGACAGTGTATTCGCTTGCTATGCAACGACATTGTATACGATGCGTCAAATCATCCATTGTACATATTTCGGTGAGGAAAATATCACGCTTGCCAAGGAAATTGAAGGGGCGCTTTCTAAGAAGGCGAAAGAGGATTCTACCTTTAAAGCCATTTCCGCAATGGGCGTTTTGGTGGATAAAAGCGATTGTAAAAAGGCACTCAATTTGATTAGAAATAACGGCGCAAGCGGTTATTCTATGTTCATGACTTATTTCATTTCCAAAGCGTTGACGGAAAACGGTTACGTGCAGGAAGCGTTTGACAACAACTTGCAATATTACGGCGGAATGCTGGAAATGGGCGCAACGTCCTTTTGGGAAGGCTTTGAAGTGGAATGGATGGAAAATGCCTGCAAAATCACGGAAAGACCGCAAAAGGGGCAACAGGAAGTGCACGGCGATTTCGGAAAGCCTTGTTACGTAGGGTATAGAAACAGCCTTTGTCACGGTTGGAGCTGCGGTGTGCTTGCATTTCTCATCGAAACGGTCGCGGGGTTCCGTATCTGCGACAATGATTGCACAAAATTTACTTTAAAGCCGAATATGTGCGGATTAAAGCATATTTCTTGTAAAATCCCGACCGTGAAAGGGATTGTTGAAATCGAGTTGACGCAGAAAGAGGACGGCGTGGAAACCAACCTTAATATTCCTGACGGACTTACGCAGGTAAAGTAAGCATAATTTATATAATGGATTTTTCCGTATAATGCGTGAAAGAGAAAAATATTTCGCAAATTCTTGCAAAAGTAAAAAAAGTGTGTTATACTTGAATTATGCGATTATGAAAATACATATGGGGTGAAATAGCATGAATCCGCAAGTATTTGGGAAGGAGCATTTGATATACGTTGCCGTCAGTTTGATTGTGGCGTTTGCTGTTTTTTTTCTGTCAAAACGTTACGCAAAGACGGAACGGGCGCAAAATTTTGTGGTAAAGGGCTCTGCGCTGATATTGTTTATCATCATTCTTACCAACCGATTGGCGCTTGTGTTCGAATATGATACAGCCAATTGGGAAAAACTGCTTACGGACAGTTTTTGCAGTACGTCCAGTTACGTGTTATCGCTTGTTTTGTTGTTGGGGAAAAAGAATAACAACGTATTGCATTTTATTTGGTTGGTTGCGCTTGCAGGCGGAACGATTACTACCTTTTATCCAAACTTTATTGGACAGCATCCCTCGTTTTTGTACCCGCCGACGATTTTGGGGATGATGCATCATACTTGGTCTGCGATTGTCGTGGTACTCATGCTGATGTTCGGTCACCTGAAACTGACCTATAAGAAATGGTATTGCACCTTATTTGGTTTTACCTCGTATCTTGCGTACGGTTCATTTTTGATGTGCGTATTAGGGTATGGCAATCCGTTTTTTATGACGGGTCCTGCGTTGGACGGAACGGTGTTCACTATATGGGTAATCACACCCATTTATGCGGTGGTATACGCCTTGATTATCTTGGCGGTGGAGCTTTTCAGACACAGAAAAAAGACAAAATCGCAGGCGGAATAAACAAGTTTCGTAAGATAAAATTGGGGGAAGGGCGGTAATATGAATTGTATACATGCAAAAGATAAAAAGCAAATCAAACGCTTCCGAAAGTTTCGTCGGACGTTATATAAAAACGATCCTTTTTACGTATCTACGGTGGAATTTACCGCGGACATGCTGTTAAACAAAACCACCAAATTTGCGCAAAGCTGTATCAGCCGTCCAATGATGATTGAAGACAATCAGCAGGTGGTTGCCGAATGTATTTTGATAAAATATCCTTACGATGATTTTGTGCAGATGTCCTTTTTCGAAGCCTTAGAAGGGCAGGAAAAGGCGGTGGAATTATTAAAGGAACAGGCAAAAGCTTTTGCAAAGGAAATGGGCGTGCGCCGTATCATCGTCGGTTTGAACGGACATTTGAGCTACGGTGTGGGGTTAAGCGTAGATATGAACAAACCCAACACTTTTGATTCCACCTATACCAAAACTTATTATCCGCAATACTTTGCAGACGGAAAAGTACATAACTTGGTTGCGTTTAAAAACAAGATAGAGGTGTTGCGAAACAAGCTTGTTCCGCTTGAGTCCAACCTCACCGTCCGCCCCATTGATTTTGCAAACTTTTCCAAGGAAATGGCGGGGTTTAAGCAGGTATGCGACGAAACCATCGGTACGACTTTTTTATATGCGCCCACGCAAGAGAAGCATTTTGAAGAATTGATTGGCGAAATGAAATTCTTTTTACGCAAAGAAAACCTTTTGTTTTTGTTTGACGGCGAGGAAATGGTCGGGTTCCTATTCTGGCATCCCGATTACAATGAAATCTTAAAAAAGGGCAAGCAAAACGGCTTGCTGGGCATTGCTTTGCGCTATACCTTGTTCAAGAAAAAAATTCAAACGATAAAACTCAATTCAATCGGCGTCAAGAAAAAATTTCAAGGCAGAGGGACGATACTGCTTCTAAATGAAATGGTGAAATACCTGCAGCCTTACACTTACGCGGAAACCAATTTCGTGTGGGAAAACAATCGGAAATCCATGACGCTCAATCAACGCATAGGGGAGAAAATTGAACGCACTTTTGCAGTGTACGAGTATGAGATATGATAGAAATTTTTACGTATGACAGTATAACGAAAGCCCCGAAAGAATGGGATACGTTGGTCGGGGACAACATTTACATGACCGCGCGTTTTCTTGCCTTTATGGAAAGTGTGGACAAGTGCAATCAGCGGTATTACGCCATCTATAAAGACGGGCAATTGGACACCGTGTTTATGACGTACGAGCGTAAACATTACAATTTGGGCATGTTTACAAACGTCAATATTTATCAAGACATGACCTTTGTTTACGTACCCTTATCGGTGACCCGTCCTGGGATTGTGTACAACCAATGTTTGGACGAAGCGCTTGCGTATATCAAGAAAATGAAAGGACCTAAAATCATGCTGAATTTGGAAGATATGCAGATGAAAGGCTTTGCCAAAGGGCTGACCTGTCCAAAGTGTATTTTTACCAATCGCTTTTCCTCGTTTGACGATTACTTGAACAATTTACGCAGTAATTACAGAAGGCGGTACAAGCAAGCCTTGAAGAAATCGCAGGAGTTGAAGTTGACCTACTTGGAAGACAATGCGGATTTTACCGAGGAAATGTACGCGTGTTATTTGCAAGTATACAACAAATCGCGCGTGAAAATTGAAAAGTTGCCGATTGAATTTTTCCGCGGGAATCTGTTTAAAATTTTTACCTTATCGCAAGGGGATAAAGTGGTTGGTTTTTGCCAATTGCTGGAAAACGGTACCGAGCTTATCTTTGAATTTGTCGGGGTGGATTATGCGTACAATACGCAATATGATACTTATCACCGCATATTGTTGGAAATTGTTCGATATGGGATAGAACACGGTTTTAAGACGATTGATTTCGGGCAAACGGCGGACGAGTCGAAATTGAAATTGGGTTCAGAATATACTTTCTTATACGCATACTTGCACCATTCCAACCCGATTAAAAACAAAGTCAATCAACTGTTGGGCAGGTTTTTGTCCTATAAATACATAACCACGAAATTTGAAGTATTTAAGTAGGACAACATAATTTGAATCCGCAAAAGGGGAAAGAAGAATGATGAAAATATTGTTGGTTCGGCCGAATACACCCAAACAATCTATCAATTTGCAAAGCTTTATGATTTGCGAACCGTTGGAGTTAGAGTACGTTGCATCCGCCCTGCAGGCAAACGGCGCGGAAGTGGATTTGATAGACATGCTGTTGGAGAAAAAACCGCTGTCTTACTTTTTAAAACAAAAGGCGTACGACATGGTTTGTTTCACCGCCTACATCACGACGGTGGGGATGGTGAAATCCTACGCGAAAACGGTGAAAGCGTACAATCCGAATATTTTGACCGCGGTGGGCGGGGTGCATGCGGAAGTGGTGTTCACCGATTTTGCGGATGAAAACATCGATTTTGTCTTGTGGGCGAACGGAGTGAAAACGCTGTTGGAAATCGTCAAAGCATACCCCCATATTGATAAAACGGCGATAGCAGGTATTTATTCACCTGAAAAAAACAAGCCTGCAATCGAAAGCGAAGTGCCGTATTTCCCCAATCGAACGATTACGCAGAAGTATCGTAAACATTACAATTATATCTACCACAATCATTGCGCGACGATGAAAACTTCGTTTGGCTGTCCGTACAAATGTAAATTCTGTTTCTGCACCCAAGTGTGCGAATACAGCGCGCGGGGTTTGGAAAGCGTATTGGACGAGCTGGAACAAATCCAAGAAAATAACGTCTTTATCGTGGATGATAATTTTTTGGTGTCTAAAAACCGCGTGGAAGCCTTTTGTAAGGGGTTGGACGAACGGAATATCCGCAAGCATTATATTGCCTTTGGGCGCGCGGATTTCATTGCGAAAAACGAGGAGTTGATCATTCTTCTCCGCGACCATGGGTTCGATGCCTTTTTTGTGGGGATAGAGTCGTTCAAGAAAGAGGAATTGAACGAATTTTCCAAACAATCGTCCGTGGAAGAGAATATGAAAGCGGTGGAAATTTTGGAAAGAAACGGCTTGCAATGTTACAGCGGTTTGATTGTGGGCGAGGATTGGAAGAAGGAAGATTTTGACAGTTTAATCGCCTATTTAAATTCCTTTGAACATCCGCTTGTCAACATTCAGCCGATTACGCCGATGCCGGGTACGCCGTTGTTTGACGAATATCCCTACCCCGTTACCATTCCTCGAAACGAGTACGCATGTTGGGATATGGCGCACGTTGTTTTTCAGCCGAAATACATGAGCAAGCGAAAATATTATTACCATATCGTACGGGCGTATTTGAAAACTTCTGCAAACAAAAAACAAAGGAAATTTATCAGGGAAAAATACGGCAAGGATATTTATAAGCGTGTGAAAAAAGGCGCAACAAAAATTGCCTTTCAATACATAAAATTGATGATTTTTCCCAAATAAGGGGGAGGGAGTATGAACAAGAAAATCCTATTTATTCAGCCCACCATTTACGATGATGAGGGGAAGTTGTTAAAAAAGAACAGATTGTATTTCGTAGGGCTTGCCCATCCGTTGTTATCGGCTTTACTGCCTGAGGGGTGGTCCAGTGAAATCTGTTTGGAAGTCATTGAGGAAATTCCTTGGGATACCGACTGCGACGTCATTGGGATCGGCGGGGTCGGGCATGCCGCGCGGCGCGCCAAAGACATCGCGATGGAGTTTAAAAAACGCGGTAAAATCGTGTTTATGGGCGGACCGATGGTCAGTTTAATCCCCGAGGTCGCCAAAGAATATTGCGACAGCGTTATGATTGGGGATTCGGAAGAAACCATTTCGCAGCTTTGCAAGGACATAGAAAACGGGTGTTTACAGCCGTTTTATGAAAAGCCTTTGACGAAATTATCCTTCCCGCAGCCTCGTTACGATTTGGTGATTGGGAAAAAGATAGGGTATTTTTTACCTGTACAAGCGGGACGCGGGTGTCCGAATACTTGTAAATTTTGCACGATTGCCTGCTTGTTCAAAGGGAAATATTTACGTAGGGAAATCGACGAAGTCATTCGGGATATCAAATACATAAAATCGCTTGGTTTCAAAGAGTTTTTGTTGGTGGACGATAATATCGTATCGGACAGAGAATACATGTTGGAACTTTGTCGGCAGATTAAACCGTTAAAAATGCGTTGGATGAGCCAATGCGCCATTCAAATTGCAGACGATGAAGAGTTGTTGAAAACGGCGGCGGAAAGCGGTTGTTACGTATTGAGTTTCGGCTTAGAAACCATCGTGAAAGACGGGATGAAGGAAATCAATAAAACTTGGGCGGATCCTGCGGATTATCTCCGCGTGATTAAGAAGGTCAACGAAGCGGGGATAGAGGTGGCAAGTGAAATGATTATCGGCTTGGATACAGACACCGTACAATCCTTGGACGATACCATCGAGTTTGTGAAAAACAGCAATATTATCGCACCGAAATTCTATTGTTTGACTCCCATTCCAGGGACGCCGTTAAACAAGGAAATGAACGCGCGCGGTTCGATTGTGGACGATAATTTTTTAGAATATTGTCCTTCGAAATCGGTGAATAACACGCCAAACTTTACAGCGGAAGAAGTGACGCAACAGTATTGGAGAGTTTACAAAGAACTGTATACAATGAAAGCGATTTTGAAACGAACGCTTTTCCACAAGCGTATGTGGAAACATCCGTTCCGCACGATATTTTTCTTTGGGATCAATATGGTATACCGCGGAAATATAAAACGTAAAGTTGCACCGAATATTTTTTAGGCTCTGTCACCTCACTTGGTTGATTTTTGACGGGAAAATACTGTGAAATACTTCGTGTTTTACTCGGTTACAGACCGCTGGGGGTATGCGCCCTCACAAAACACTTGTCTTTCTTGTATTTTTCTCGTCAATCGCTTAAAAGTTAAAATCAACCATTCTCTGTGACATAGCCATTTTTTTAAAAATCACAATCAGAAAAAAGTTGTAAGGATGGGGACTATTATGCCGGCAACAGTTTTTGGGAAAGAACATTTTATCTATATGGCAGTCACCGCGGTTTTGGCGAGTGCGGGGTTGCTTTGCGCCAAGAAGTACGCGAAAAGCGAGCGGGCGCAAACGATTATCTTAAAGGCGTTGGCCTTTGGCTTGTTGGTGTCGATTATGGCAAATCGTTTATCGCAGGTATTTCGATATAATACGGTACGGTGGGAACAGATTATCCCCGACAGCTACTGCGGGATGACCAGCTTGGTGCTTGCTTTGGCGGTGCTCTTTGGGAAAAAGGATAATCCAGTATTGCATTTTGTGTGGATACTTGGGATATTCGGCGGAATTTCCACAGTCATATACCCTGCCTTTATCGGGCAAGGACCTACTGTGTTTTATCTGCCGACTATCAGCGGGTTGCTTCATCACAGTTTTTGCGCAACGACAGCGATTGCGGTGCTGTTGTTTCATTGGATTCATATTACCTATAAAAAATGGCATTATACCCTTTGGGGGTTTACTGCTTATTTAACGGTAGGGGCGTTTTTGATCGGGTGTCTGGGTTTTTCGGACGCGTATCATATTTACACGCCGTTGTTGGATAATACGCCGTTGACAACTTGGGTGATGGCACCGATTTACGCGGTTTGCTATGCGTTGCTTTTGTTTGTCATAGAGTTTGCGCGCAAGAAGAAAAACAGAGTGGAATAATTCACCATGGTAAGAAAAACGCACCCGATTGGGTGCGTTTTGGCGTTTACTTCTTTACGTTTAAGATATCGTCTGCCGAGCAATTTAAAAAAGTGCACAGTTTGGAAAGGGTAGACAGCGAGGGTTGTATTCTACCCGATAAATATTGTGAAATCGTAGGGTTGGATACCCCAATCGCTTTGGCAATTTCCGTTTTCGATTTGCCCGATTGCTCAATTTCTTCTTTTAAGTTTTTACTGATGATTTCGTCTAAGTTTTTTTCCATACTACTATTATTATATTAAGTAACACTTAAATTTGCTTGACATTTAGGTAATGCTTAAGTATAATGTGGATAATTGGGGAAAGATTTAGATAGGAATAAGGGGATTTTTTTTATAGAGCGCTTGAAATTGTCAAAAAAGTATGCTATAATATTTTTCAAAGAGGTATATTATGATTGAATTAAAAAACGTCAGTAAATTTTACAATGATAATAATATCGTGACCGTAGGGTTGAAAAACGTGAGTTTGAAACTCAACAAGGGAGAATTTGTCGCTATCACCGGGGATTCGGGCAGCGGGAAATCGACTTTGCTGAACGTAATTTCTTCCATCGATATCTACGACGAAGGGGAAATATTGTATTACGGCAACGAAACGTTTTATTTTAACCAAAACGACAGCGATACGTTTCGTAAAAACAACGTGTCCTTTATCTTTCAAAAATATAACATAGTCGATTCGTACACCGTATTGGAAAACGTTATGTTGCCCTTGCTTATCAAGGGAAAATCGGAAGAAGAAGCCAAGGCCGAAGCGTTGGAAATCATCAAACGCGTGGGCTTGGAACATAGGGCGTACAATAAGGGTACGAAACTTTCGGGCGGTGAAAAACAGCGTTGCGTTATTGCGCGCGCGTTGGCAACGGACGCGCCTATTTTGGCGTGCGACGAACCGACGGGAAATTTGGATAAAAAGACCAGCGCGGAAATTATCAACCTCATCAGGGAAGTTTCCAAGGATAAGCTGGTGTTGATTGTTACCCATGATTACGACAGTATTAAGGATATTTGCACCCGTAAAATTAAACTTTCGGACGGGGAGATTGTAGAAGATATTACGCTCACCGAGGGGATTGAGGAAGAACGGAAGGAATTGGTTTTGGAAGATACCAAACCCACCAAACAAACGCTGTTCAAGTTGGCGTTTTTGAACCTGCGTTCCACCCCCAAGAAAACGATTTTTTCCACCTTGGTGTTTACCTTTGTGGCGTGTTTGTTTTTGCTGTTGTCCTTGTTCATGGTGAAAGTTTCCTACGAGGAGAATTATACATATAGCGATAGTTACGGCATTGTATCCGAAGACCGCGCGATTATCTACGCAGACAATCACGAGTCATTGGATATGACCAAATTGCAACCTATTTTAGAGGATTACGAATATTACGAAAACGCCTTTTATGAGGAACAAGTATTTTACGTGGACGTAAGCAGTTACGGCAGTGTGGACGTAGCGGTGACTTTTCACGCAATGGATTACGAGTTAATAAACGGCACGGATGAACTGCAAGCGGGTGAATTTGTTTTGGTTGTGCCGAACGATTCGTATTATTGGTATGGCGCATTTACTGTAGGCGATACCATCAGTACCACCCCGTGGCAGTATTTTGGCGAAACGTCAATCGATATCGGTACCTTGGTCGGGATTGGGACTTCGAATGAAATCAACAAAATGTATTTGGTAGGGAAGCCCGACTCCAAGCTTATCAATATGTCTATCAATAATGCTGTGCAATGGCTGTATTCCAGCGAGGAAACGGGGTTGAGTGAGATGCCTACGGGTTGGGTAAGCAATGCGGAAAAAACGGAAATTTGGGCGCCTGCTTCGTTTAAGGATAAGGCACTTGACTTGCAATTCAACCTGAAAAATCTTTACGGCGTTTCCTATGATTTTGACATCAAGTACACGGATGATGTAAGCGAACCCTGCCTTATCATGGGTACGGAGTTTGTGGAAGGCGGAATTGCCCCCGATTTCGGTGGCGTCAAAGAAATCAGCGTTTACACCGACAATATTAAAAAATTAACGAAAAACGTGACTGCGCTTGGCTATGACGTCAGTATCCCTAGCATGGTGGAAAATCAATCGGGCGCAAGCTTGATTGTGTTGTACTTATTGACCATTGTCATCGTGATGGCTTTGGTGATTATGTTCTTCATTTCTTTCGTTATTTTGCAAAGAGTATATTTGACCAAAACGAAGGATTATTCGATTTTTAGAACCTTGGGTTTGGTTAGCACGGATTTGAAAAAGATTTTGAATATCGAGGTGCTTGCCACCACCGTGATGGCGATGTTTGCGGGGGCGATTTTGACCAACGTAATCATCATCGCGGGGAAGCTGGATTTGTACAAATACGTCAGCGTTTCGATGATGCTGGTATATACCCTTACAATGTTGGTGTTCGGGGTTGCAACCGCTTATCGTTTGAATAAGAAGATATTTAAATTCAGCGTTTACCAAGCCTTGAAAGAGGGGGGTGAATAAGAAATGATTACGGTAAAAAACTTAAACAAGTTTTACAACAAGAATAAATCCAACGAAATCCACGTCATCAACGACGTAAATTTGGAGTTGCCAAACAACGGTCTGGTTGCCTTTTTGGGGGCGTCGGGCAGTGGAAAAACCACGTTGTTGAACGTTATCGGCGGGTTGGATAAGGCGACGGGGAATATCGCTTACGACTCGTTTGAAATGCAGAAATACAGCATGTCGAAGATTGATAAATACAGAAACGAAAACTTCGGCTACGTATTTCAAACGTATAACCTCTTATTAAACGAAACCGTTTACGATAACTTGAAAATCGCGTTGGAGCTTATCGATATTTACGATGAGGACGAAGTTTCCAGCCGTATCGAATACGCCTTGAAGAGCGTAGGTTTGTACAAGTACCGTAAAAAGAAAGCCAGCCAGCTTTCAGGCGGTCAGCAACAGCGTGTGGCGATTGCGCGCGCTTTGGTAAAACATTGTAAGGTCATCATTGCCGACGAACCGACGGGGAATTTGGACAGCGCGAATGCCGTGGAAGTTATGAATATCCTCAAGAGTATTTCTAAGAAAACCTTGGTGTTATTGGTTACGCATAACGAGGCGCTTGCGAACTTCTACTCGGATTATATTTACAAAATTGAAGACGGTAAAATCATTGAACAGTACGAAAACGCGGGCAGTGACAGCCTGCAAACGAGCAACGACAACGTGATTTACCTCAAGGATATGAACTTGACGGAATGTGGCGCGGACGGGATCGGGGTAAAATTGTACAGCGACGAACCCAAGGCGATTGAAATTGAAATTGTGGAACGTAACAATACGTTTTATATCCGCAGTAACAAAAACCTGAAATTGGTAGAAAACAGCAATATTCGTTTGCTCAACGAGCATTATAAACCGATAGAGAAAACGTCGGCTTCTGGATATGATTACGATGATTCCTTCTTTAATAATTCGGTCAAAAGGCGTAACGTTTGGCAGGATGTCTGGGCGAATATCAAACGCTCGTTTTTGTCCTTTATCTCGCCAACGAAAAAGGTGAAGATGCTGTATACCGCTTTGACGGCGATTGGGGTACTGTTTGCGATTTGTGCCATTTCCATTTCCAACGCGTTGAAGGTGGATACCAAATCGATTAGCGCGGATGCGCATTATTCCACGTTAAGCGAAGATAATTATTGGTATTATAGCGATCAGACGGAAATATTGAACGCCGCTTTGCAGAACGGTGAAATTTCTTCCCTGCAGAAGGTAAGTTATTATTGGTCGCATTTTTCCTATCAGCTCAATTACGTGGAAAATCAGAAAGTCCAAGTAGAGGGTAAGCAAATGTATTACAATCCCAAGGTAAATACCGTGCTTTACGGTCAACAGCCAAGCGGGAACGGCGTTGCCATCAGTAAAAAACTTGCCGATGAATTGTTGACCGAGTTTAGCAAATGCTGTAATACCTACGCGGATTTGTTTGATTTAACAATAGGAAATTCCAACGACCGCGTGGTAGGCATTGTGGACTGCGAATATCGAATGGTGTACGTCAGCGAAGAACGGTATTTGAACGATTTAGGTTACGGTTATGAGTTGAATACCTATGAAAGATATTACAAAACCGAACAGAAATACAATACCTATGAAATCGTCGCAGGGCGGGATTTGACCGAAGCGGACGAAAATACGGCTAATATTTTGGTGCCCGATACTTTCCAAGGCTGGGAAGAATATATGGGGCAGGAACTCCCTGGCTGGGGGTTTGTCGTCGGTATCTACCGTATGAAAGACGTGGATTACGGACCCTATGAAATGATTCATGCCACCAATCTTAATGCGGGTGCGGAAAACTATTACAAGGAGAAACAAAGTTATAACGTCTCGAATTATCACGTAGTAGAAGGCCGTGCGCCTGAAAAGGACAACGAATGTTTGGTATGTATATACAGCGATTTGAAGGTGGGGGATAGCTACCATGGATACAAAATCGTGGGTCGATACAATGCAAAGAAGGGTGTATTGGGCGCGGAAATTTTGTATTCTACCTCGGCGGTAAGTATAGACAGCTATTATGAAACAGTATTTATCGTGGACGACGCAGAAGCCTTGGAAACGAGGCTGAACGGAAGCAGTCTCGTTCTCAAAAGTATGTATCAAAACGAGTACGATATCTTGAAAATGAACAATGCGGAATCGATGACGATTTATGGCATTTTAGGCGGAGTATGTTTGATTTCTGCATCGATTATGGTCTTCTTCTTGATGCGCAGTAAAATGATTAACGACATTTACAATATCGGTGTTTACCGCAGTTTGGGGTCGAACAAGTGGAAGATTTACCTCAAGTACGTAAGCGATACTTTGGTGATGGTGACCTTTACGGCATTGATTGCCTACGTTTTGATGATGGCTGGGTATTTGACGGCAATTGATTCCATCAACGACTTTTTCTACGTGGAATTGTTCAGCCGAGGGTTGACGGTACCTTTGTTGGGGGTGTTGGTTTTATATGGAATCAATCTTTTCTTTGGGTTGTTGCCCATCGTTACTTTGTTGAGAAAAACGCCTTCGGAAATTTTGGTCAAATATGATATTTAATGCTATGGTATGATATACTGTAAAGCGGTACGATATGCCTATGGCACGATATGCGCCTATAGCGCGTGGAATTTCACAGTACAATTCAATCAAAGGCGCGTCCGCGATGGGCGCGTCTTTTTCGACACAAAATATGGTATACCTCTTGACTTATCGAGAAATCTATATTTGCATCCATCCCGAAAGCGGCGGCTTCTGCGGCGTTGATTTGGGTGGGCTGTTTGATGTTGCAAGGGGTTAAAGACGTGAAAGTGGACGAAGTGAAAGATTTCGTACCTTCCTTCTTGACCATTGCCATGATGCCTTTCGGGTATTCGATTACCACCGGTATCGGCTTGGGTATCCTTTCCTACGTATTGATTGGTATTTGCGATTACGTTGTAAAATGGATTGCCTATGCATGCAGCAATAAAGAAGATAAGGTAAAACCCGCTTGGGATTTACACGCGGTGCTGTTGATTATTGCGGCGTTATTCGTGGTATATTTCTTCGTGCCTGTAAGCTTCTAATGAATTGAACCCCGCAGGGCGTGCTTGCCCCGCGGGGTATTTTACAATATTACATGGATAAATTTTGTGTATTTGCTTGCCTTATTTTTTGTAATATGTTACAATAAATCAAATTACATATAAACGGAGAAATAATATGAACGTAGTGGTAGGACAATCGGGCGGACCGACGGTAGCAATCAACGCCAGTTTGGCTGGGGTATACCAAGCGGCTGTACAAGCGGGCGCAGATAAAGTGTACGGTATGCGCAATGGTATTTCTGGGTTCTTGCAGGAACGCTTGGTGGTGCTCAACGAGATACTTTACAACGAAGAGAAAATCGAATTATTGAAACGTACGCCTGCGTGTTTTCTGGGCAGTTGCCGTTATAAGTTGAAATCTGCGGAAAAGAGCGAAGAAGAATATCAAAAGATTTTTGAAATTTTGACCAAATACGAAATCGATTGCTTTTTCTATATCGGTGGAAACGACAGCATGGATACCGTGGATAAACTTTCCGCGTACGGTAAAAAAATTGGCAGTAAAGTCCGTTTTGTCGGCGTGCCGAAAACGATTGACAACGATTTGATGGTGACTGATCATACTCCTGGTTACGGCAGTGCCGCGAAGTACGTTGCAACCGTTATCAAAGAATTGGTCCGCGATACGGAAATTTATGATTTGAAAGCGGTGACCATCGTGGAAATTATGGGCAGAAACAGCGGTTGGCTGACTGCGGCGGCCGCGCTGGCAAAGGGGGATGATTGCAACGGTGCGGATATGATTTTCCTGCCCGAAATCCCTTTTACTATGGAAAACTTTTTCCAAAAAATTGAAGAACGCTTGCAGGTGAAAAAGAACCTCATCATTGCCGTTTCCGAAGGGGTGAAATTGCCCGACGGGCGTTACGTTTGCGAGTTGGCTGCATGCGGGCAGGGCGAAGACGTGTTCGGTCATAAGCAGTTGACGGGCACAGCATTATTCTTGGCGGGCGAATGCGGAAAGCGTTTCGGTATCAAAACCCGCGCGATTGAACTTTCTACACCGCAACGTGCGGCTTCGCATATCGCAAGCTTGACGGATATCGAAGAATCCTGCCGTGTCGGCGGAGAAGCGGTGGCGGCGGCAATGAATGGGCAAAGCGGCGTAGCTGCCATATTTGTGCGTGCTTCGGATAAACCCTATTGCTGTGAAACGGGCGTGGCGGATATTCACGAAATCGCCAACTTGGAAAAAACGGTACCCGTCGAATGGATCAATGCGGACGGTACCGATTTGACGGAAGCGTACTTGACCTATGCGCGTCCTTTGATTCAAGGGGAATTGACACCGTACTTTGTAGACGGTTTGCCTCAACATTTGGTTTTGAAATAATGGTTTTATGACACCGCATCTTTTGATGCGGTGTTACATTTTACCCTAATAGAATAAAAATTGTAAGAAAAACCGTAAAAAATGATATTGACATTTTGGCGGAAAAAATGTATACTGTGAATAGATGATACTATTTGGTCAACTGAAGGAGGTAAAATGAAAAAGATTTTAACGTTATTGATGAGCGTGCTGTTTGTCGGCGCGTTGGCGGCGTGTGATAATGGCGGTGAAAGCACTGGTTCACAAGACAGCGTTGGTTCGTCTGTGGAAGAAATTTCGTCCGTAGAAGAATCGTCCTCGGAGAAAGGGGATGAGACAAGCTCTGACGAAGGGCATCCGCATAATTTAAAACGCATTGCGGCTCGTTCGTCTAAGTGTAACAGACCTGGTAATATTTTACATTGGTATTGTGAAACGTGCGATAAATATTTTGCCGATGCAAACGGCAACGAGGAAATTTCTTACGAAGATACTTTGTTGGAAACACCGCCTCATGCGCTTGAGGTGGTTCTGGGGGAAGCGGCAACTTGTGAAGCAGAAGGGATTGCCACCTATTATATTTGTTTAAATGACGGCTGTGGAAATACTTTCTTAGATGAAGAAGGGACACAGCCTTGCGATATCAACAATCTTACCATTGGCAAGTTACCTCACGAAGTGACTTACCATGCGGAAGTACCCGTAAACGGTCAGGAAAACGGCGTGAAAGAACATTGGAGCTGTAACGTCTGCAACCATTTCTTCGCGGATGAAATGGCTACGGAAGAATTGAGAGAAGAAGACCTTATTTTGTATTCGCTTGGCAACTTGGTGGATTTCGTGGTAGAAGTTCCCGTAGGCAAAGACCCCGTCATTTTACAATTATCGGATACCCAAATCATCGACGCTGGACAGACTCGTCCAGGGCGTGACGGCGTATATTGGGATTGGTGGGCAACGGATAAGAGGGAAGAACGTTGCTATCAATACGTACGCGAAACGATTGAAGCGACCAACCCCGATTTCATCTTTATCACGGGCGACGTTATCTATGGCGAATTTGACGATAACGGCAGCGTATGGCTTGATTTTATCGAGTTTATGGACAGCTTTGAAACGCCTTGGTCGGTTGTATTCGGCAACCACGACAACGAAAGTAAAATGGGCGTGGATTGGCAATGCGAACAGTTGGAAAAAGCGGAATATTGCTTGTTCGAACAAAAAACTCTGTCGGGGAACGGCAACTACTCGGTGGGGATTATGCAGGGCGAAAAATTGACGCGCGCGTTCTACTTACTTGACAGCAACGGTTGCGGTAACGCGAGTGCGGAAAGTTTGGCAAACGGTCATACTTATTCCGACTTCGTAGGCTTTAAGCAGGACCAAATTGATTGGTATACCAATCAAATTACGGTGATGAAAGAACAATCGCCCGATACGAAAATTTCCTTTGCATATCACATTCAGCAGGCGATTTTCGCGAAAGCGTATGAAAAATATGGCTTCAAGCAATCGGAAAAGTATCAAAATATTAACCTTGAAATGATGGAAGATACCGCGGAAGGTGATTTTGGCCATATCGGCAGACAGTTGAAAGGACCTTGGGATATCGATTATTCGGTTTATAACGGTATGAAGAAGTTGGGCGTGGACTCGATTTTCGTCGGTCACGAACATTGCAACAGCGTCAGCGTTGTCTACGAGGGGATTCGTTTCCAATTCGGTCAAAAATCCAGCGAATACGACCGCTTCAACAGCGTATCGCCTGACGGTACGATTACGGGGGATTATACCATTCCCGAAGGTGCGATTTCCTTGATGGGCGGTACGGTGATTGTATTGTCCGAAACGGACGGTTCGATTCAGGACGCGTACATTTATTACTGTGAAGAAAACGGCGGGCAAATCGATTGGAGTAGCTTTATTACTTATGAAGTAAACGGCTTACAGAAAACGGACGTAACGCTTGAATCGGGCGTTTCCATGATAGGTGTTCAGATGGACGGACAACCCAACGCGTATGAAGTGAACGTTTCTCAGCAGGGTAAAATCCTTATCAATACCGCGTTGATGCGTGGAAAAACGACCTTTACTTTCACCGTGTATATCGGGGAAATTATGGGTAGATTGGCAGGTATGGGGCCTTATGCAATTCGTTTGAAACCCGACGATGGCAGTTCTTCGGGAATTGCGGGCGTTATCAATGCCAGCGGGAAATACTACATTGATTACGACAACGATGCCAATGCGACGGAAGAAGTATTTGTGAAGGTTGGCGAATGGCAGACCTTTACGGTGGATATTTCTTCCATTTCGGAAACTTGCACCGAGTTTTCGTTTATCATCGCAACGGGGAATACGTTGTATTTGAGAGATATGTATTTCTCCTAATTTGTAAAATAAAACCGACCAACGATCGCGTTCGTTGGTCGGTTTTTAATTGTTCGATATTTTATATTGCCTTAAAAGAATTACAACAACCGAATATACTTTTTCAGCAGTTTCTCCGCGCGCGCGCTAAGCATTTCTACTTCGGTTTTTTCAGCGTTGCCGTTGGCGTATTGATACATCATTTCACCGTCCATCGCCGCTTGCTTATCATGTATCGGGAAGTAGTGTTCTATCAGGAAAGCTCCGTATTTTTGATAACGGTATTCGCCCACCAAACGGTATTCCTTGGAAATGGTATCTACCGCTACCGTATAGCGGTCTCGTACCGATTGTAAAATTTCCTCGCGGGTATTTTCTTTGGCGAATACGATGGTGGAACAGATATCCCAATTGCGGTTTTTCGGGGTGGAGCCATGGCTGTCCGTAGATCCCACGATGGGGTGGATTCTGCCGTAACGATACTCGTCGTAATACATCGCCGTTTGCAAACCGTTCTGTTGGTAGTAATTTTCACCGCCCAACACCTCAAACGCGTCGAAGGGGTGCTGTTCCAGCATATATCGGGTGAAATCTTCGGGGATTTGGTACAAATCAAACAGCCAATAGGGATGGGCGAAAATACTTAAACCCTGCGCCTCGCGGATTTTTTCATACGCCCACAGACATTCCGCATACGAACGGCTGTCAATCGAGGCTGGGATGGGGTTGTCTCCCTCTTTCAGTTTCTTTTCAATTTCATCAATTTCACGGTAGTAATCGTCCATGTTGTAATAAATTTCAGGCGGTTGAATGCTTTCGTCAAATCTGCGTTTGGACAGTTCGCCGTTGGTTTCCAAGTAATTTTCTTTGACGGGCAACAAGCCGTTGACGGAGAACAGACACCCTGCGTTGACAATATGTACGGGGGTGTAGGGCAGGTGGACTTCTTCGCCTGGTAAAATATTCAAAGCGATACGGACGTCCTTATAAAAGTGGATGGCTTCCAAAGAGGGGTAATATCTCGCGTGGTCGGTGATAACCATAAAATCGTACCCCTTTCTGCGGTAGTTTGCGCAGACAATGGCGGGATCTTCCCGACCGTCTGAACCAGTGGTGTGGACGTGGAAATCCCCGCGCAGGGGATAACGGCAAGCCAAATCATGTGCAACTGCATATACGTGCAATTGAGATACCATGGTATCGCCTTGGTATAGACGTACGTAATACTCGCACTCTTCTTCCGCGTTATAGGTAAAACGTAAAGTGCATTTTTCATCAGCGGTAGCGGTGATTTTGGTTACGTTCCACGCGCTGAAACTTTCGTTTGCCGACCCCGCGTTGGCACGGTGCACGGCAACAGTATATTCCCCTTGTAAGCGAAGACGCGTGCCAAGGGATTGTACGGTAAATTCCACCTCTGTTTTCGTAGGGAATACCAAGGGAAAAATATCGATTTCATTTTGAAGATAAATAGACATAACAAACCCCGTCTAATATGGAATGAATACGATTATTATAATCCGCGAGTGCGGAAAAGTCAATACTTCATTAAAAAAATTTTTTTGAAAATTTGTTAAAGCTGTTGCAAAATCTTTTTAATAAAACACAGGAAAATCAACAAGGAGAAACGCGGAAGATAAAAGAGTCCGAAAATCTACGTACCATCTTCGTAAGGAAAGGAGATTTTGCACTTTGACAGAAAGAATATTACGTTTTATAAGGAAAAATTTTCAAAAAGGTATTGACTTACGCGGTAAAAAAGGGTATAATGCTATTTAACAAAGTTAAATACATTATGAATGAGGTATTAATCAAGATGCAACAAACGATATTTGCGCATAAAGACCAATATGACCGCGAGTTAGAATGGCTGAAATTAAAGAAATTTTTCGACAAAGAATTGCCTGTTTATGGGCATACCCATGTATTGGGTTTGGAAGTAAGCTTTGCGTATTCGGACGAGCCCGTTCCTTTTGAAGAAATTTCTACGCTTACCTTTGAACCTATCAAGGTGGGGGACGTTTGGGCGAAGAAGAATTTTGCCTGTGCGTGGTTTCATTTAAAAGGGCAATTGCCCAAGGATATGGACCGCAAGGATCTCTACCTTGATTTTGCAAACGACGGCGAAGGTTTGCTGGTGGATAAAACGGGGCATGCGGTCAAAGGCTTTACCGCAGGTTCGCCCGTATTTGAATCGCGCGACGGTATGTCTGAAAAACGCTATTATCCCGTGGATGAAAACGTAGCGGACGAGGATGGCAATATCGATATTTACATAGATGCTGCATCCAATAATCTTGTCGGTGAATTTTTCGGCGAATCCAAATTGACGGCGGCTGCAATCGTTCGCGAAAACCGTGAAATGCAAGAGTTGTATTTCGATTTCGACGTGTTGTTGGATTATTGCCTTGGTACGGCTTTTACCGAACAGAGAAAAATCAAAATTTTGTACGGTTTGCGCAAAGTGATGAACATGTTTGTTTACAATGCGCCCGATATTTATCCCCGCGCGAAGGCGATTATGACCGAATTGTTCGGTTTGGCGGGTTATGAAAATATCAAGATTACGGCGGTAGGGCACGCGCATTTGGATTTGGCGTGGCTGTGGCCGATCCGTGAAAGCAAGCGCAAGGCAAAGCGTACGTTCGCCAGCGCTATTTACCTTATGAAAAAATATCCCAAGTTCCATTTCGTCGTATCTCAGCCTCAGCAGTTGGCGTGGATGAAGGAACTTGACCCGAAACTGTACGAGGAAATCAAGCAGTTTGCAAAAGAGGGACGTTTTGAACCCGTCGGCGGCGGTTGGGTAGAAAACGACACCAACGTGCCTTGTGAAGAAGCGCTTGTCCGTCAGGAACTCTACGGACAGAAATTCTGGAAAGAGGAATTTGGACATTACGTAAAATTGCGTTGGCTGCCCGATACCTTTGGTTACAGCGCAGGGATGCCGCAGGTGTTAAAACTTTCCCAGCAGGATTACTTTTTGACCATTAAAATTTCTTGGTCGAACCGTACGCTGTTCCCTTATCACAGCTTCCATTGGGCAGGGTTGGACGGTTCTAGTGTGCTCGTGCATATGCCCCCCGAAGGCACGTACAATTCCTATGCGTGTCCCCGTTCGTTGATTCACAGTAAAAATCAACTTCGCGAAGCGGATCAAAAGGACGATTTCATGATCGTGTACGGCATTGGCGACGGTGGCGGCGGTCCGTCCGTGAAGATGGTCGAACGTTTGGAACGCATGGAAAAAATGTCCTATCTCCCGCAGGTAAAACAAGCCCCCGCACATAGCTATTTCAATAATTTGAAAAATAAAGATTTGCCCACCTATCATGGTGAAATGTATTTGGAAAAACACCGTGCAACCTATACTTCGCAATCGAACAACAAAAACAAAAACCGTGATTGCGAAAGCAAGTTGATTGCGTACGAAGCCTTGCTTGCCTGCCTTGGCGAAAAGGGTGACAAAGCGGTAATTGACGATACTTGGAAGGAAGTGTTGTTGTATCAATTCCATGATATTTTGCCTGGTTCGTCCATTCAGCGTGTATACGATGAAACTGAGGTTGCATACGAAAAATTGTACAACCGCATGGAATCCCTCGTCAACGAAAAGGGTTTGTCCTTCGTGGCGGATAAAGATAAAAAATACGTCAACATGTCCAAGGATTCGGTGGCAAGAATCGAAAAATCGGGCGATGGGTATTTGTATTATAAAGGCAACGGCGATTTGATTGCGCCTGTCGTTTACGACCAAGCGGTGGCTTCCGATTGGGTAGATGAGGTGGAAACCGATTATTACACCGTAACGTTCGATACGGACGGTTCGTTCAAATCCATCCTCTTAAAAGACGGCAGAAAAGCAACCGATTGGGCAAACAAATTGCGCGTGTTTATCGATAAAGGCGATTCGTGGGATTTTGAAGACGATTACCGTGACCAACCGGAAATCTTCATGACGCTTACGGATACCAAGGTGCGTAATTTCGGGGATTTGGTGGAAGTCGTACAATGCTACGAATATAAAAATTCCAAACTCACCCAAACGATTTTAATGCACAAAAACGAACCGACCATTCAAATCAAGCACGACGTGCGTTTGGTAGATGCGGGGCATATGATTCGTTCGGAAACTTCCCCTGCTGTTTGGTCGGACGTTGTCAACAGTGATATTCAGTTCGGTTACCTTGGCAGACCGACGACCGACGAAACCGAACACGATGCGGCGCAGTTTGAAATTTGCTGTCAAAAATGGTTTGACGTGTCCGCCGATACGCAGGGCTTGGCAGTCCTCAACAACGCGAAAAACGGGTTCATGGCAAAAGAAAATATCTTGTCTATCAACCTTGTTCGTTCGACCGAATATCCTTCTATCGAACGTGAATTCGTCAGCTATTCCTATGCGTTCTATCCCCATGCAGGCGGGTTTGACCCGATTGACGTAGACGATCGTGCGAAAGAATTTAACACACGCGGTTTGTATGGCAATCAGACGATAGAGATGCCTACGGTGGACAATAAGCAAGTGGAAATCACCGCATTCAAACCTGCATACGACGGCGAAGGATATATTCTTCGTATGTTCGAACGTACGGGGAAAGCGGGTACAGCCAACTTGACTTTGCCTAAGGGCTATCGATTGGATTGCGAAGTGGACTTGTTGGAAGAAAAGATGGGCGAAGTAAGCGGACAGCTTGATTTTAGACCTTTCCAAATTCGTTCGTTTAAAGTAGTCAAATAACTTTGGAGAGAAGTATGAAATATATAAATGCTACAAAAATCATTTACACGCAAGGCGAAGTGACCAATGCGGAAAATTTATTGAAAGAACAAATTTTGCAAATTGGTTTGAGCGAACCCAATACTTGCATCATGAAAGGGCGTGCGTCCGTGATCCTTGATTTTGGCAAAGAAGTGTCGGGCGGGGCGAGAATGTTAACCTATGCCGTACAAAACCAAAAAACGGTACGCTTGCGTTTTGGTGAATCGGTCGGGGAAACCTGTGCGGAACTGAAACAAGGTGAAAACGGTTACGGTGCGACCAACGACCATTCCTTGCGTGATTTCTGCGTGGAATTACAGAGATATTCAGATATGACTTTTGGCCAAACGGGGTTCCGTTTCCTGCGTATTGATACTTTGTCGGACGATACTGTGGTTTTCTTAAAAACGGTGGTGGCGGCGGTGGATACCGATACGCGTGCGGAAATCGGTTCGTTTGAATGCGACGATGCTTTGGTCAACGATATTTGGACGACAGCGGCGTATACCTTACGCCTTTGCTTGCAAAACGGTATGCTGTGGGACGGTATCAAGCGCGACCGCTTGGTGTGGATTGGGGATTTATATCCCGAAGTACGCGCGGCGAACTGCTTGTTCGGGGATATCCCCGAAACCTTGCGTTGTTTGGATTTTTCTATGGTGCAAGCACCGTTGCCCAATCCAATCAACGGCATGCCTACTTATTCGCTGTGGTGGATAATTAACCTGCGCGAAGCGTATCACGCAAACGGAGATAAAGCAAGCGTTGCGCCTTATCTTCCTTACGCGAAAGGGATTTTGGAACAGATTGTTTCTCCTGCGGTGGCAGAGGACGGCACGGTTTCCTACTCGTTCAATTATATCGATTGGCCCTCGTGTATTCAAGAAGGCGAGGATAGGACGGAACAACGCCAAAGCGAGCGCCTTGCGGGTGTTGCGTACTTGACCACGGTTGCATTGCGTGCACTGAAAGAATTGTTGGTTGCCTTTGACGAAGATACGTCGCTTTGCGACGAAGTGCTTGCAAAGATAGCGCAAAAGAAATACACAATTGATATTTACAAACAGATTGCTGCGCTTGGCGCGTGGGCAGGAGAAACGGACGAGTGTTTGAAAACAACCTTGATGCGCGGCGGCGCAAATGGGCTTTCTACCTTCCAATCCTACCCCATTTTGACGGCGGTTGCGGGCTTTGGCGAATATGAAGCCGCACTGTCTATGATGAAAGAATATTACGGCGGTATGCTGTCCGTGGGTGCGACGACGTTCTGGGAAGATTTTGACCTGGAATGGTTGGAAAATTGCACTCGCTTGGACGAGATGCCTGTGGAAGGGAAAAAGGATATTCACGGAGATTACGGTAAATTCTGTTACCAGAGCTTCCGTCACAGTTTCTGCCACGCATGGTCGGCGGGCGTTATCCCGTATTTGGTGGAGACGGTTGCAGGGATTAAGACTGAGGGCGCAGGGGTACAAAAAATAACGATTACCCCGCATTTAAGCGGTTTGAAACACGTGAAGGTGAAATTCCCCACCCTGCATGGCGTCGTGACGGTGGAACACACCTTGCAGGAAAACGGCACAGTGAACACGATTGTGGACGCGCCTAAGGGGATTGAGGTTCAGTATTAAGGAGTCAGTATGGCAAACGTATGTGTGATTACGGGCGGCGGTAACGGCATTGGGCTGGAAACCGCGAAAAATATATCCAAGGAAAAAATCCTCGTGCTTGCGGGTAACGAGGTGGAAACGTTGGAAAACGCGGTGCAAATTTTGCGCGCGCACGGTTATACTGTGTTTGCCAAATATTGCGACGTATTCAACCCCAACAGCGTGAAAGAACTGTCGGCGTTTGCCTCGGAACTTGGCAAGGTGAAGCAGGTAATTCACACCATGGAACTCACCGCGGAAACGGAAAATATCGAATGGATTTTACGGTATAATATCCTCAGCGTTACCTATATCAATCGAGTCTTTGCCAAGGCAATGACCGCGGGCGGGGCGATTGTAAACGTGGGATCGTACGCGGCGTATGATCCTGCGGTGAACGATATCCCGCATAAGGTATACGCTATGTTGGAAACGGATGGGGAAAACTTCTGGCAGAAAATTTTGAAGAAAGTGCATTCCCTCAAAGACGAAAGCCAACAAAAGGATTTTGCATACGCATTGTCGAAAAATTTCGTCCTTTGGTACGCGAAAAAATGCGCGTTGGATTTTGGCGAAAACGGGATTCGCGTGGTATCCGTGAGCCCTGGGTTGTTGGAAGAAAACACGGAAGAAACTTCCGCCATGTCAACTCGTTTGGGTAAAGCTTCCGAGGTGGGATATCTTCTCGCAACGGTTGCCGACGAGCGAAACGGTTTCCTTACGGGTACGGACGTGCTTTGCGACGGCGGTATGACTGCGCGGAAATGGGATAAAAAGTAAAGTATGCTGACGGAATTTACAGGAAAAAGGATATGCGTTGCGGTCAGCGGGGGTGTGGATTCGGTGTCCCTTTTGCATTGGTTGAAAGGGCGGGAAACGGAGTACGGCTACACCTTATGCGCGGTGCATTGCGAACATGGGATTCGCGGAGAAGACAGCTTGCGCGATGCGCGGTTTGTCTGTGAGTTTTGTAAAAATTTAGGGATTGAGTTGTATAACTTTTCCGAGGATTGTCCAAAGCGTGCGGAGCGGAATAAGCAAAGCTTAGAAACGGCGGCGCGCGCTTTTCGTATCGAATGTTTTGGACGTTTGCTTGCGGAAGGAAAAGCGGATATCATCGCCACGGCGCACCATAAAAACGATGATGCGGAAACGGTGTTGTTTCGGTTATTGCGCGGAACTTCGCTTACGGGCGTAGGGGGCATCTCTGCCAATAACGGTCAAATCATCCGTCCGTTCTTGTCTTGGACGAGGGCGGAAATCGAGGCGTATGCCAAGGAAAACGGATTGGATTTTTGCATCGATTGTACCAATTTGGAAACGGATGCGACCCGCAATAAATTGCGTTTGCACGCTCTGCCTATATTGGAAGATTGCGTTGCGGGCGGGATGGAAAATTTGACCCGATTTGCAAAGCTTGCCAGTGAGGACGACGAGCTGTTATATCGGCTGTCGCAAGAACTTTTGACGATGGATGCAGAAGGTATTTTGGTGCGCTTTTGCAAGGAAAAACCCTTGTTCCGCCGTGCGTGTTTGACGGCGTTGAAAACGCTTGGTGTGGAGAAAGATTATACCGCGTTGCATTTGGAAAACGCCTATGCATTGCAGGCGTTACAGCGCGGTGCAAAACAGACTTTTCCCAAAGGCGTGGAAGCGGAGAAACGGGAAAACGGTGTTTATTTTTACCGTAAACGCGAAGAAGTCTTTGAAGAAAAAAGCCCCGCGAAACCTTTTACAAAACAAGGTTTTGAGGGCGGAAGATATCAGGTAATGGTGGCAGATACGCCTATTTTGCAGGACAGCGAATGGCGCGTTTTGCGCTTGGATAGGGATAAAATTCCGCCTACGGCGGTGTATCGGTTCCGTGAAGACGGGGATTATATACGTCGCTTTGGCGGGGGTACGAAAACCTTGAAGAAATTTTTCAACGAGGAAAAGATACCCGTTGCAGAGCGGGGATTTTTACCCCTCATCGCTGAGGAACACGGTGAAGTGTACGCAGTGTGCGGTGTAGAAATATCCGACGCTGTGAAAGTGACGGATTTGACAGAAAATATCGTGTATATCGCGATTAGAAAAGGATAAACAGAGGAGAAAATATGGAACGTTCGAACGATATTGAAAGAGTGTTGATTGACGAGGGGGAAATCGCTGAAAGAATCGGCGAAATCGCGGCGCAAATCGACGCTGATTATCAGGGGAAAATTCCCATCGTTATTTGTATCTTAAAGGGCAGTTTGGTGTTCTGTGCGGATTTGATACGCGCGATGGAAGTGCCCGTTACCTTAGAATTTATGAAAGTATCTTCTTACGGTGCAAGCACCACCAGCAGCGGGAAATTGTCGGTGTCTTTGGATATTATGTCTAATATTGAAAATAAGGACGTGTTGATTGTGGAAGATATTATCGACTCTGGGCATACCATGAAAGCATTGACGGATATGTTGAAAACCAGAAATCCCGCGACCCTGCGCATTGTAACGCTGTTGGATAAACCTTCCCGCCGTGTCGCACCGATTGAAGCGGATTATACCTGCTTTGAAATCGAAGACGAATTTGTGATTGGGTATGGCTTGGATTATGCGGAAAAATACCGTGATTTGCCCTACGTGGGTATTTTAAGCCGTAAAGTGTACGAATGAAACTTGTTTTAGGCAGTGCCTAAATATACTGTTATATAATTATAGAAGTTAAGGAGGATAAAACCTATGAATAATAAGAGAAAATGTTTGGCAATGGCGCTTGCAATCGGTATGGCGTTCAGTACAGTCGCTTGCGCAGGCGCGCAGGCAAATGCGGATAATTCCAGCGGGGAACCTTACGTTCCTACGATTACGTCCCCTCAGCAGGGGAAGACGATTTCGTTGTTGGAAGGAGATATCTATGAATTTGCTTCCAATTACTCGAAGTATTGCGGTATGAATTTCACGTTAGGTGATTATCAAGGGGATCGTTATATGCCCCGACCTGCAACGTTGACCTGGAAAAATCAACGTGAAGGCGCGTTGTATTATACCTTCAAAATCGGCACGGATAAAGAATTGGAAGATGCAGATACATATTTGGTTTCGGAAACCATCATTCACATTGATTATCTTTACGCCGCAACGGACTACTACTACCAAATCTACGCGCACTACGACAACGACGAAGTGTTGAAATCCCGCGTGTTTGATTTCACCACGGCGGCATTGCCTCGTACGGTATACATCGAAGGGGTTTCCAATACCCGAGATATGGGCGGTTATTTGACGGTAGACGGTACGCATCGTATCAAGCAGGGTATGATTTACCGCCGCGGTGAAGTGGATAGAAATTGGGGTAAAATCACCGAAGAGGGCAAACGCGTAATGGTGCACGAATTGGGTATCAAGACTGATCTTGACCTTCGTGAGGCAAGCGGTGCGCCTCTTACGCAGTCGCCCATCGATCCTTCGTTGAATTACGTCAATGCGCCCAAAGCGCCTTATTACACGGATAAAATAATTAGCGCGGAATATAAAGAATCCTTGATTAAAGAAATCCGTACCTTTGCAAACCCTGACAATTATCCCATCTACTTACACTGCTCGTTGGGCCGTGACCGCGCAGGTACGCTTGCGTTCTTGATTTCCGCGTTGCTTGGTATGAATGAGATGGATATTTTCCGTGATTATGAAATGTCTTTCTTCTCCAAAAATGGTTGGGCAGATGCGGCGCAAGGTGCTGGACAGCTTAATGCTATGGTTGGCGTCTTCCAAGGACTCTACGATTACATTAAAAATTACAAAAGGGGCGGCTCAATGGCGGATAATGCTGCGGCGTTTATGATGGAACATCTTGGTATTACGCAGGAGGAAATCGATACAATCCGTGAAATCATGTTAGAGGAGGTATAATCATGAGAAAGTTAAAAGCTGTATTATTGACAGCGCTTTCTTGTGCGGCGGTCGGGTGTATGGCGCCAACAACGTTGGAAATGGCTTCGGCAGACATGCGTGATTTTGCGTGTAAGTATACGGCGCAGTCGACCGGTTTGGCGTATGGTTCTACTGGGATAAATACCTATACGGCGGAGCAGGCTGCAACAGCGGGTATCCCTGCGGGTTATGAAAACGAAGTATTGGAAATCATACGTCCTAATAATCAAGTCAGTTGCGGGATTTTGTTAGATTTTTCTGAGGAACAAGTACCCGTCGTTTTATTGGAAAACTTGCAATTCCGCGTCTATCTTGAAAGCAATGCGGCAAATGCGGGTAAATATCCCGAGGTGCGTATTCCTGACCCGACACAAAAAGATGCATGGATTCATCAGCCAGGCGTTGCAACCGCAACAGACGAATGGACAACGGTTACGGTAAATTACAATGAAAGCAAATTTGCCAAGATTGCCAAAGACGGTATGTTGGATAGATTTGAATTGGCAGTCCGTTCTAATGCCTTTATCGACGTTTACGTAGACAGCATTGGTTATACGGTAAAAGCCAATGAAGGTGTTGCGCCCGTAATTACCTGCGACGACACGTACGCAATGGAATTGGGGAAAGCTTTGAACTTAGGCGCAACAGCATATGATGCGCAGGAAAAACGTAACGTTGCGGTTTCCTACGCTTGGGATGACGGTGTTGCGCTCAATGCAAACGGTACGCCTGCGCAAGTGGGTGCGTATAACTTGACCTTAACGGCAGAGGATTTTTATGGTAACCTTGCGACGAAGACGGTAAAGGTCAGTGTGATGGAAGAGGACAACGAAGCACCTGTCATCAATGTAAATTTTGACACAGTAAAGACGACCGTTGGTACGAAACCTATGCTTGACGTTACGGCAACGGATAACAGCGGTAGCGTTACCGTGACCAAAGCTTGGTCGCAGGGCGCGTTGGATATGCGCGGTCGATTGACCGAAGGTGCGCATACTTGGACGATTCAGGCGGAAGACGTGTTTGGCAATACCGCGGAAAAAGTTATTACCTTTATCGTGACGGAAGACGAACCTCAATACGGTTACGTTACCAACGAAGAAAACGCAGTGGCGAAATATCCCGTTACGTTTGACGGTGAAGATATCGGTTTGCAGGTGTCTTACGGCAATCGCATTCCCGAAAGTAAAATCCCTAATGAACCGACTATGGAAGCCGAAGAAGGTTACAAGTACGTATTCTTGGGTTGGTACAACGGTGATGAATTGTGGAATTTTGAAACCAACGTTGTAACGGGTACGTTGGATTTGGTATCTCGTTTTGAAAAGGTGGAAATTCCCGCTGAGGACGATTCGAGTGATTTTGCGTGTGATTACACGGCACAAAAAGCAGACGGACACTACGTGGCTTATGGCGCTACTGAGGTGAACACTTATACGGCGGAAGAAGCGGCGGCGGCAGGTATTCCTACGGGCTACGAAAACGAAGTATTGGAAATCATACGTCCTAATGATCAAGGCAGTTGCGGGATTTTGTTGGAATTCTTCAATGCAAAAATACCCGTAACTTTATTGGAAAACTTGCAGTTCCGCGTATACCTTGAAAGCAATGTGGCAAATACGGGTAAATATCCCGAGGTACGTATCCCCGATCCTACCCGACCGAATGAGTGGATTCATCAGCCAGGCGTTGCAACCGCAACAGATATATGGACAACGGTTACGATACCTTACCATGAAGATAATTTTGCCAAGATTTCCAAGGACGGCATGTTGGATAAATTTGAATTGGCGTTCCGTTCCAATGCTTTTATCAAAATTTACGTAGACAGCATTACTTATACCTTGAAAGCCAACGACGGCGTTGCGCCCGCGATTACCAGCGGTGAAGCGTACGCGGTGGAATTGGGTGAAGCTTTGACCTTAGGCGCAACGGCATACGATGCGCAGGAAAAACGTAACGTTGCGGTTTCCTACGCTTGGGATGACGGTGTTGAACTTAACGCAAACGGTACGCCTACGGCGGTAGGTACGTACAACTTGACCTTAACCGCGAAGGATTTCTATGGCAACCTCGCCACAAAAATTGTAAAGGTTAGCATTATAGAAGCAGACAACGAAGTGCCTGTCATCAACGTGAATTTTGACACAGTAAAGACGACCGTTGGTACGAAACCTATGCTTGACGTTACGGCAACGGATAACAGCGGTAGCGTTACGTTGAGCAAAACTTGGTCGCAAGGCGCGTTGGATATGCGCGGTCGATTGGTGGAAGGTACGCATACTTGGACGATTCAGGCGGAAGATCCATTTGGAAACGTTGCGAAAAAGGTAATCACTTTCATTGTAACGGAAGAGGAGCCTCAATATGGTTACGTTACCAACGAAGAAAATGCTGTGATGAAATATACCGTTACGTTTGACGGAGAAAATCCCGTGACGGTGCCTTATGGCTTCACCGTGGATAAACCCGCAGACCCTGTAAAAGAAACGACGGAAGCGGCAAGCTATACCTTCGTAGGTTGGTATTTCGGTGACGAGGAATGGGATTTCACAAACGCTGTTACGCAGGATATGAATTTGACTGCGAAGTGGTCGGAAACAAAACGCGTTTACCGTGTATACTTTGACGATGAATATACTGGGTTGAAGGTTGCATACGGCGAACTTATTCCCGCGGATAAAATCCCTAGCGCACCGACGAAGAGCGGCGGAGACGGTTACAAGTACGTATTCTTGGGTTGGTACAATGGTGATGAATTGTGGAATTTTGAAACCAGTGTTGTAACGGGTGAAGTACATTTGGAACCTCGTTTTGAAAAGGTGGAAATTCTCCCTGAGGACAGCTCTGACAACACGCAGGATTCGTCCACAGTCGAAGACGGTGACAGTGATACCGCAAGCGATAGCGATATTACCTCGGATTCTGTAAACGATAGCGCAAGCGATACTGCACAACCTGGCAGTGACAACGCATTGAAAGGTTGTTTCGGTATGGTTGGCGGTGTAGCAGGCGGGTTGACTGCGCTTGGCGCGGCAACCGTTGTATTGCTTAAAAAGAAAGAAGATTAAACTTGGAGAAAGGGTTGGATGAAAATTCAGCCCTTTTTTTTGGAGAAAAATTTTTATAATTTCTACAATATGCCTCATAAAAGGTTTGACACTTTGCCGTGGGTGTGCTAAAATAGTATTATAAGATAATGTTAAATTATTAATGTAACTTTTTAGGCGTGGGCGTAAGTGAAAAACTCAGTTGCGTCCTAATCATTTTTTAGGCAAAGAAACACAAAGGAGAAAAAACTATGAACAAAATTGCCAAAAAATTATTGTTGGTTGCTTTGTCGACCGTATTGGTTGGCGCAAGTACGACGGCTGTATACAACGTATACAACGATCAAGCTACGGTTACCGCATCGGCGGAAGCAGAAATGACGGCTGTTGCAACGTTTGAATTTGGTGCAAACGGCAGTGCAGGTCATAAGGATGGTACGGATACAACCGAAGACAAGTCCTATTCGGAAACGGTAGGTTCTTACACCTTGTCTATTTCGGGCGCATCGAAAATGTATACGGGCGCGTGTGATGAGAAGGGGAATTCTTGTATCAAACTTGGTACGAGCAGTGTAGCGGCATCCTTCTCGTTTACTGTACCTGATGACGTTGTGCAGGTTGTTATTAAAGCTGCAAAATATAAGGCAAAGACTAGTAAGCTTTCCGTTAATGGTACGACGTATACATTGTCGAAGAGTTCGAATGATGGCGCGTATGATGAAATCACGGTTGATACTTCTTCCACGAAAACTGTAAGCGTAGCTACGGTAAGCGGCGCTGTGAGAGCGATGATTAACTCCATTACGTACTACGCAGCTCCTGCAGGTGAAGAAGTGGAAACCTTGCAAGAAGTTGTAAAGGGTGCAAACAGCGTAGAAGTAGCAGATGCTGCTGGTACGACGGTGGAATTGAAGACCAACGGCGTACACGTATTGAACTGGGCTGAAGGCGAAACGAATGGTAAGATTGTTGTAGACGGTGAAGAAATTGCGCTTCCTTATACGGTAACGCTTACCAACGGCGCGAAATTCCGATTCACCGTACAAACCGCAAACGGTGAAGCTGACACGGTTGATTTTAACGTAGGTATTCCCGCTGATGGTTCGACCTTGACGATTGCGCAAGCATTGGCATTGGATATTACCGCTGCTGCAGGCAACAAATATTACGTGGAAGGTACCGTTGCCGAATATGCAGACGTATACAAGGGTTCTTTGTATATTAAGGACGCGGAAAATAATAAAATCCAAATTTACGGTATGCAGAAAGTATATCCTGCGGATGAATTCTCGGATGAATACGTTGAAACGTTCAAGGATTTCTGGTATGAAAATAAACCTCAAGTAGGGGCCACGGTGAAGTTCTACGGTGAAATCAGTGCATATAATGGTCTTAACCAATTCGCTAATCCTGAATACACCATCATTGCGCAACCCGAAACGGATCCTGAAGCGGCTCTTCCTGAAGATAGTTCTGAACTTTCGATTGCGGAAATCAACGAATTGACCGTAACGAGCGATACGTTAAGACAATATTACGTAACGGGTGTTATTACCGAAATTAAAAACACGACGTATGGCAACGTATATATCGAAGATAGCGAAGGCAATCAGTTGTACGTATATGGTTTGTATGATTATTGGAATGGCAACAGATTTGATAAGATGGAAGAAAAACCCGCAGTTGGCGATCAAATCAAAGTAAAATCGATTCTTGCTACTTACAATGGCGTGGTTCAGTTGAAGAACGCGCAATTGCTTGAATTCGGTCCTGCGCCTATCGCGTTGAATATGAATGGTACGACGTCGGTTTCTATCCCCGCTGGGAAAACGATTACCGCAATCGGTACGCCTGATTTGACGAACTTCACTGGCCTTTATCAAATTACTTGGGATGATACGACCGTAACCAACTTGCAGGTTGGTATGAACTGGATGTCTCAAAGCGGTATGGTATTAGACCACTATTCGCCTATGGCTCCTTTTGAAATTACCTTTACAACGACGGACAGCGCAGCTTTGACGGTTGACGTAACCATTACGCCTTACGTAGAAGTGATTCCCGAATTGGAAATGGGTGCTACTGCAATCGACGTTGCTGGAGAAGTTAAGGTACAGGTTACCACCCCTGGTGAATACGTTCTTAACTGGGCGGAAGGCGAAACCAACGGCTTTATCATGATGGAAACCATGTATGGTTCTGAAATGATTGAAATGCCTTACAACTTCACTGTTGCAGAAGGCGAATCCTACGTATTCGTAGTTATGGCCCAAAATTGGGAAGCAGACGTAATTGACGTTGTATTGTCCGATCCGAATGCGGTTCCCGCAATTCCTGCAGACGGCTCGACCTTGACGATTGAAGAAGCGTTGGCTTTGGACGTTGAAGCAGCTGCTGGCAACAAGTATTACGTAGAAGGTACGGTTGTACGTTATGCAGATCCTTATAAGGGTAGCTTGTATATCGCAGATGCAAACGGTAAAGAAATTCAAATCTACGGTATGAAGATTGCAAACAACGCAAACTATAAAGATTTTAGCGCAATGCGTTATAATCAGAAACCTCAGGTAGGCGCAACAGTTCAGTTCTATGGTGAAGTAAGTGCGTTTAAGGGTGTTAACCAATTTGCAGATGCTGAACTTAAAAATGTTGTACAACCTGACGTTGACCCTGAAGCAAGTCTTCCCGCAAACCTTTCCGATCTTACGATTGCTGAAATCAATGCATTGTCGATAGCAGGGGACACCTTGAGACAGTATTGCATTAGCGGTACCGTTGTAGAAATCACCAATACCACCTATGGTAACATGTATATCGAAGATGAAGAAGGCAACCGCATCCTTGTTTACGGTTTGTATGATATGTGGACAGGTGCAAGATTCGATAGCATGGAAACGAAACCCGCAGTTGGCGATGAAATTTCCTTGCGTTCCATTCTTTCCGTTTACAATGGTACAATCCAATTAAAGAACGCAAGATTGACGGAAATCATCACTCCTGATGAGCCTACGGAACCTGACGTTCCTACGAATCCCGATGATCCTACAAATCCCGACGATCCTACGGATACGCCTGACAATCCTACGAATCCCGATGATCCTACGGATACGCCTGACAATCCTACGAATCCCGACGATCCTACGGATACGCCTGACGTTCCTACGAATCCCGACGAGCCTACGACTCCCGACGAGCCCACGACTCCCGACGAGCCCACGACTCCCGACGAGCCTACGACTCCCGACGAGCCTACGACTCCCGACGAGCCTACGACTCCCGACGAGCCCACGACTCCCGATGAACCCACGACTCCCGACGAACCTGCAGAAGATCCCTCGATCGTTGACAAGGTAAAAGACAAAGTTACCGGTATGGTTCCTGATTCCATCAAGAACATGATTCCCGGTTGCTCGGGCGTAGTTGGCGGTATCGCAGGCGGTCTTACGGCGCTTGGTGTTGCGGCGGTAACGCTTCTTAAAAAGAAGGAAGATAACGAATAATTTCGTTTCACAAGACAAGTTTATCTAAAAAGGTGGAGCGCCTCTTGCATAGAGGCGCTCTATTTTTCGATCATTTACCTATCATTAAGGTTACTCTGGAACGAAGTGATAAATCTTCATGGGGATGCGCCCCTAACGCACTAGAGGTGGGGTAGAGTAAGTCGGCAACGGTACAAAAAAGCGCGCGCAAACGACAATGGAAACGTGCGTTAAGATAAAAATGACATGAAGTGCGTAAAATTTGAAACGTTTTCCATAAAAAAAACTTAAAAACTATCTTTACAGATAGAAAAATTTATTGTATAATAATATACGGAATATATTGTGGTTTTTCCGCAAAAAAATATTGAGAAAACATCAGGAGGCAAATTATGAAAAAAATGACGAAAAGAATCGTAGGCGTAGCTTTTGGCGCGGCGCTTGCATTCACAATCGGCGCGGGTACGTACAACGTATTGGATAATCAGTCGGTCATCATGGCAGATGCGGCTACTTATACCATCGATATGACGGAAACGATTTCTTCAGCGGATTGGGGTACGGTTGGCGATTATAAGGAAGCTGGATTGTACCGTTTTTGGGTAGGCGGCGACAAAACGAACGCTTGGACGAGCGGTGGTAAATGCGCAAATGAAAATGCAAATGCTTACTTGCTTGACTATATTAAGGTAAACGGTAAAACGGTTGCTCAGCACCGTGAGGAATACGCTGAAATGCTTGCAAATGGTGGTGAAAAGAAAATTTCTTGGACGGGCATGTCGGCTGATGGGCTTTTGGAAGGTCAACGTATCATGCAACCCAACATCGCAGATGAAACCGCGGGTAATAAAGCGACTTGTTATGCTCCTATCTTCGTGAACTTCACGTGTCATGCTGCTGCAAATGGTAACGCAATCGATATGTACATCCCTACTTCTTACCTTTCCGAAGTAACGTCGATTGAATTGTCGAAGGACTTGACAATCACGAACGGTACGGATACTTGGGGAATTTCTCAAGATATCAAGTGGATGCAAAACTCGTATGGCGGCGCAAAAGTGGTAGGCGAAAAGACGGTGATCGAAACGTCGGTTACGGGTATCGATGGTAAGTACGGTCAGGAGGATAAGTCTTTGGGCTTCCTCTTCTCTAACTATGAAATGGCTCCTGCAACAACGGCTGTTGATAAGGCATTTCTTGCTTCCATTAATTACTACGATTATATTTTGGTTGACGGTCAAAAGCTTGGTGCTTTGATGAAGCAAGGCGGTCAAGGCGAAGTATACTACAATGCATGGGGCGTGCCTTTTGGTACACGTTGGCCCGAATGGATGAAAGCACAAGGTTTGATTGACTCCGTACAAGAAGTAACCATCTTGGCGGGCTGTCAATTCCCTGCATACGGTAAAGCAGATACCGTATATCAGACGACGGAAGACGTAACCTTTACCCGTCAACCCAGCGGTGCGTTTGCGAACCCTGAAACTTTGATGTATGCATCGGACGTAAACGTAGGATGGGCAATGGAAGCAGGTGATAAAAAAGAATTGTATCGTATCGATATCACGTCCGACGCTTGGCAATTGAATCCTCTGATTCCCGAGGGACAAACGAATCCCGACGCATTCGACCTTGCTTATTTTGACTTCGGTTCGAGAGACCTTGTTAGAAAGAGTATCTTGCTCAACGGCAAATCCTTGTATGAAATCAATACCACAGTAGACGATACGGATTATGAATACAGCACGTCCCCTATGAAGGAAAATGACACCCAACAGAATGGCAATGACGTATTCAAGAATCCTACGTTGCTGGAAGTGAGAGGCAATACCTTAATTTTGTACATCCACAAGAATTACGTAAACTCGCTTTGTTCGAATTTTGGCGACACCATTACTTTGACCATCAAAGCGGACATTTCTGCAAGCGATAAGGTAAACGGTAAAGTGTTGGCGGAAGACGTAACTGCAGAAGTATACGCAGTTGGTTATACCTTGAATCTTATGGTTGGCAATACGAAGTTCAATGAAATGTCGGTAAAGGCTGGCAATGCATTGGATAGCTTGCCTACGCCTGAAGCTGAAAGCTTGATTTTCGCAGGTTGGGTAGACGCAGACGGTAACCCCGCTCCCGCAACGATGCCCGAATCTGTATTGACCTTGTACGCAAGCTGGAAACCCGTTCCTTACACGGTAACGGTTAAACACTTGGATGGTACGGAAGAAACGTTGGTATTCGGTATGATGAAAGACGTTGAAAACGGTGTGCTTTACTCGGCAGATGAAATGGTAGACGTTTTGAATGCATGCTTGCCCGAAGAAACCGCAACCGAAGGTTATGCTTTTAAGGAACGTGTACCTAACGTATTCCAGATGCAAAATTATACCTTTACGGTAGAAACGGTGAAGGTAGTATTCACCATCACTTTCGTTGGTGAAAACGGTGAAGATATCGGCGTTGCGCCCATCACCTTTACCAAGGCAACAATCGGCAGCCTCGTATTGCCCGCAGTTCCCGAAAAGGAAGGTTACACGGGTACGTGGAACAAGACGGTTGACAGATTGAAATTGGAAGACGTTACGTTGACTGCTGTGTATACGGAAGCAGAAGAACCTACGACAACGCCTGATAGTTCGACGGATTCGACGGCAGACAGCACGACGGATTCTACTGTGGAAGATAGCAGTTCGGCAGAAGAAAAAGGCGGTTGCGGCAGCGTAGTAGGCGGTATCGCTTGCACACTTACGGCGCTTGGCGTTGCAGCTGTTGCAGTTTTGAAGAAAAAGGAAGACTAATTTCCCGATATCAATAAAGCAAAATCCTCGATGAAAATCGAGGATTTTTTCATTCAATGCGTACATGGTAGGGGGCATTGCACAAAAAATATATTTTCACAAGAAATTTTCTGAAAAGTATATACAAACGCGTTGTTATGTGTTATAATACTTTGGACAACAAAAGGAGAAATATTATGACGACACAAACGAAGAGTTTCGGACGGCAAAATTGGTGGATATTGGCATTGTTCGGGTTGATTGGTCAAATCGCCTGGGCTGTGGAAAATATGTATTTTAACTTATTCGTCTACGAAACGATTGATGAAAACTTGGACGTGGTTACCTTGATGGTGCAACTGTCGGGGATTGCGGCAACCTTGACCACTTTGATTGCGGGTACGCTGTCCGACAAAGCGGGCAATCGGCGAAGTTTTATCGCCTACGGTTATATCATTTGGGGTGTGACCGTGGCGTTATTCGGGATGATATCCGAAAATAATATGATGAAACTTTTCAACATCAAAGATATGGCAAAGGCAACAGCGGTCGCTTTGGCGTTGGTAGTCGTAGGGGATTGCATAATGACCTTGTTCGGTTCTACCGCCAACGATGCGGCGTTTAACGCTTGGGTAACGGACAACACCGAGGAAAGTTTCCGCGGTAAAGTGGAAGGGGTTTTATCCGTGATGCCTCTCATCGCTATGTTGATTGTTGCGGGCGGGTTTGGTATCTTGGTAGAAATGATGGATTATCCCGCGCTGTTTTGCGTGCTTGGCGGGGTGATTACCCTTTGCGGGGTTGCGGGTTTATTTATGATTAAAGACAGCCCTAACTTGCAGAAAAAGGGTACTTTAAAGGATATTACGTACGGCTTTAAACCTAGCGTTATTAGGGGGAACAAACCCTTGTATTTAACCCTTTGCTTAGTGGGTGTATACGGTATCGCATGTCAAATTTTCATGCCCTATATGATTATTTACATGAAGACTTATTTGAAGTTTGAAGTGTTGGATTACAGTATTGTATTTGGGTTGGCGATTGGTCTTGGTGCGGTATTAAACCTTATTTTTGGTGCGAAAACAGACCAAATCGACAAGGCGAAATTGCTGTATATCGCGACGGGAATTTTGGCGGTCGGCTTGGCAGGAATGTATGTTTCCCACTTTGAGAGTAAAATTGCGACCATGATTGTATTTGGTTTCTTTGGGTTTATTATGATTTCTGGGTATATCTTGGTGGCGGCGCTCACGGGGGCGTTGGTGCGTGATTATACCCCCGAAAGCGATGCAGGTAAATTGCAGGGCGTGCGTATGATTTTCAGTGTATTATTGCCCATGTTGATTGGTCCGATGATTGGCAACGGTATCAACAAAATGGCAGGCAATCTATTGGAAAATGCAGGCGCGGACGCGATGACGACCAGCTATATCCCCGCACCTGAAATCTTCTTGGCGGGCGCAATTGCCGTGCTGTTGATGTATGCAATTATCCCTCTGTTGGTGAAAGTCAGAAAGAATAAGGAAGAAGAATATGAGATTGAAGACGAGATATAATATAGGTGAGATTCCGCATAACGAACATCCCCATCCGCAGGCGATGCGGAAAAACTGGCTGTGTTTGAACGGTGAGTGGGATTTTTACAAGGAAAACGCCCAAGGCGAAAAATCTTATGATGGTAAAATTTTGGTGCCATTTTCCCCCGAAACCCTCAACAGCGGAATCGCGGAAGATTTCTGTTTGTACAGGGGAGAAAAAATTGTTTACACTCGTAAGGTGTGTGTTGAAAAGAATTTATTGCTTGGTTGTACGCTGTTACATTTTGGCGCAGTGGACAGCGAATGCAAAGTGTATCTAAACGGTGAAAAAGTAGGCGGACACGTGGGCGGGTTCACCGCTTTTACCATCAACGTCAGCGATTATATCCGCGAGGGTGAAAATATCTTGACGGTTGTTTGTACGGACGAGGCAACGCGTAACGGCGGGGCACGCGGGAAACAGAGCGATAAACGAGGCGGGATTTGGTATACTCCGCAAAGCGGTATTTGGCAGACTGTATGGCTGGAAAGTATGCCCACGCCATCCATTCCTGATTTCCGCATTACACCCAACGTGCGCGAGAAAACGGTGCGCATAGACCTTGCGCGCGCAGAAAGGGCGGAAATTACCCTTTACGACGGCGAAAACGTTATCCATTGTGAAAACTTCCAAGGCGGGATTACGCTATCTTACGATTTTGAATTGTGGTCGCCTGAAAACCCGAAACTCTACCCCTTTATCTTGCGCAATGAAGCGGGGGATGAAGTACAATCCTATTTCGCGATGCGTTCGTTCGGGCGCATGAAAGACGAAAAAGGGGTGATGCGTTTGACCTTAAACGGTAAGCCGTATTTCTTCAACGGGGTACTTGACCAAGGGTATTGGTCGGACGGCATGTTGACCTATCCTTGTGACGCCGCGGCGTTGGATGAATTGACGATGCTTAAGGAGATGGGTTTTAACACAGTGCGTAAGCATATCAAGTTAGAACCGATGCGTTGGTATCATCATTGTGATAAGCTTGGTTTGGTGGTTTGGCAGGATTTTGTCAACGGCGGCGGTGAGTATAAATTTACTCATATTGCTGCGTTTCCTTTCCTTGGTTTTCATCACCGTGATGATGATTATAAATACTTCGCGCGTGAAAACGAGGGGGGCAGGTACGAGTTCATGCACGCGTCCCAGGAAACTTTGGCGCAATTGTACAACTGTCCATGTATCGGTGTATGGGTGCCGTTCAATGAGGGTTGGGGGCAATTTGATTCTGCGCAGATGAACGATTTTATCTACGAACGCGATCATACGCGTATCATTGATACGGTCAGCGGTTGGCACGACCAAGGTGTGGGCAAAACGGAGTTGAAAAGCTTGCACACCTATTATACGCCCTTAAAAGTTCCTTCCGATCCCCGTCCTGTGGTGTTGAGTGAATTTGGCGGATATTCGATGAAAACAGAGGGGCATGTATTTGATGAAGACAAAGAATTTGGTTATAAGAAGTTCAAAACGCAAGAATCTTTGACGGATGCGCTGGAGAAATTATACCTGAAAAAATTGATGCCTCTTTTGAGGAAAGGGCTGTGCGGGTGCATCTACACGCAGGTATCGGACGTGGAAGAGGAAATCAACGGTTTGGTAACCTACGACCGCGCCGTGGTGAAAGTACCCGTAAAAACCATGCGCGCCATCAACGACCGCTTGGCGGATGAGTGGACGAAAATATTTGAATAATCGATTCAATTGCGACCCGTTTCGACGGGTCGTGTTTCATGTAAAAATTGTTAAATCACAAAACTTTCACAAAAAAATGCATTCGCGCGCGTATATGCGCGTGAAAAACCTTGACAAAAGTTCGATTTCCGTGTACAATATGATAGAATGGAAAATTGGGCGAAAAGTCGAAAAAATATTTTCGTAAGCCCTATCTAGGAAGAAAGAACCTAATGGTTCAGGAGGATTTATGAAGAAAACGTTAAAACGCATTCTTTGCGGTGTATTGTCCTTAGTGTCGGTGTCTTCGATTGTGTTAGAACGCGCTTTGGCAAATGCAGACGGAAAGAATTCCACCACGATAACCTCGACGGACGTATCGTTCAAAAACGTGACGGGGCAATATGATACCTCGGCGTTGATGCAAAGCTACTTAAATACGTCGGTTATGAAAGCGGAAGATACCGCGCCGAAGTATGAAACGCGCTCGGTTATCGTTACGCTGTCGGGTAAAAATATGGTAGATAGGGCGAATGGTGAAAACGTCTTAGATTATTTGTCCACTTGGGGCGGTAATCTTGCTTCGGCCGATATCGCGGACGAACAGGACGCATTCTTAAGCGCGTTGAAGAAAAAGGGTATCTCGTATAAACTGGAAAGACGTTACAGCAACGTCCTGAACGGTGTTGCCATTGAAATCGATACCAAATACGTTTCCGACATCAAAAAGATGAAAGGGGTGGAAAGCGTGGTTATTACTACCGCTTACGCAGAACCGAAGACGGTGGAAACGGTTTCTGACGGCGACAACGTTGTCACCAACGAAACCAGCGTATACGAAACGGGTATTTACAATTCCGATGGTTATGAAGCATACGGCGCAGGCACGGTTGTGGCTGTATTGGATACGGGGTTGGATTACACCCATCCCGCTTTCCAAGATTTTGCAACCGATAATGGTAGAAATAACGCGGCTTGGGATAAAGATTACGTGAAGAACGTGTTGAACGATAAGGACATGATTGCCGAACAGCGTTCGGGTTCCTTGGACGTTTCGGACGTATACGTCAGCGCGAAAGTACCTTTTGCGTACGACTACGCAGACGACGATCCCGACGTATATCCCTCGTATTCCAACCACGGTACGCACGTTGCGGGTATCATCGGCGGTTACGATACCAACGGTTATACCGACAAAGACGGCAACCCTATTGATAAAACGTTTAAAGGGGTTGTTCCCGATTCGCAGTTGGTGATTTGTAAAGTATTCACCGACGATTTGGACGATCCCGACCTTGGCGGTGCAGTTGCGCCCGATATCGTGGCGGCATTGGACGATTGCGTGATGTTGAACGTAGACGTTATCAACATGAGTTTGGGTACGTCTTGCGGTTTCACCACCACGAATGATGGCGACGATGAAGGTGAAATGCTCAACCGCGTTTACGAAAGCATCAAAGAAGCGGGCATCAGCCTTGTCTGTGCGGCAAGTAACGATTACAGTGCGGGTTATGGCGGTGTGTATGGTACCAACCTTGCCTCCAATCCCGATTCGGGTACGGTAGGTTCGCCCTCGACCTTTGCGGCATCCTTGTCCGTTGCCAGTGTAAATGGTCAAAAGGCAAGTTACATGGTAGCCAACGAAAATACCGAAAACAAAGCGTTTGTCTTTTTTGAAGAGTCCCGTGATATCGACGGCAATCCTTTCGACTTCGTAAAAGATTTGCAAAAGGCATATCCTGGTAAGAGTGAATTTGAATACGTCGTTATCCCCGGCAACGGTCAGGCGGCGGACTACGATTCGAAGGTGCGTGCGCTCTTGAAAGAAGAAGGGAAACCCAGAATCGCCCTCATCAAGCGCGGTGATTCCACCTTCCAAGAAAAGGTAGAAATCGCAATGCAGTTGGGTGCGGCGGGTGTTATTATTTACAACAACGTTGCGGGTGTTATCCGTATGAACCTCGGTGAAATCGAAAACCCCGTACCTTCTGTTTCCATCAACATGAACGCAGGGAACGCAATGGTTGCGGGCGCGGTGAACCGTGTTGGTACGATTCGTTTGGACGAAAATTTGAAAGCAGGGCCTTTCATGAGTGAATTCTCCTCTTGGGGACCTACGCACGATTTGAAATTAAAACCCGAAATCACGGCGCACGGCGGTGAAATTACTTCCACCGTACCCGGCGGTTACGGTGAACAAAGCGGTACCTCGATGGCGTCGCCCAACATGGCGGGCTTCACGGCGCTTGTGAGAAGCTACTTGAAAACGGATTTGGGGATTACTGACCCCGTAGAAATCAACCGTCTTGCGATGCAGATGATTATGAGTACGGCAACGACCGCTTACGATCAAGACGGCTTGCCTTATTCTCCTCGTAAGCAGGGTGCGGGTATCGCGCGTATGGAACGTGTTATCGGCGGTACGAAGGCTTACCTTTGGACGGAAAATGCAGAAAACGATAACCGTCCGAAGCTGGAACTTGGCGATGATGACGATAAGACGGGCGTTTATACCATGTCCTTTAAGGTGACCAATTTTGGCGCGACCGAGTTAAAATTCAGCACCGACCAATTGATTATGACGGAAACTTTGTCCAGTGATAAATTGACGGTCAGCGAACAAGCGCGCATGCTAGATAAGGCAAAAACCGTTTGGACGGTAGGCGGTCAGCAAGTGAGTGAAATCACTGTTGGCGCAGAGACCACGGTAACGGTAAACGTACAAATCACCTTGGACGAAAGCGAAAAGAAATACATCGACGACTGCTTTGAAAACGGTATGTACGTGGAAGGTTTCTTGAAACTCAACTCCGCCACGGCAGGCCAATGCGACCTCAGCATTCCTTTCCTTGCTTTCTATGGGGATTGGGAAGCGGCGCCGATGCTTGATTACACCGCGTTTGAAGTGGCGCAAAGTAAACAAGACGCATCGGTAAAAGAAGAAGATAAAATCAAGGCGAGTGTTTGGGAAACGTTGCCTTACACCAGCTACTACAACGAAACGTACATTTTGCCTATGGGCGGTTACGTATACTTGCTCCCTGACGATGCAGAACCTATGTACGTTGACGAGGCGAAATGCTCGGTATCCCGTTACAACATTTATTACGGGAACGGCAATGCGGAAAACTATACGACTTCTACCGCGATTAAGGCGGTTTACGCAGGTCTTTTGAGAAACGCGCGTGTGGTGAAATACAGATTGTACAGCGAAGAAACGGGCGAATTGATTCTTGAAGACGTATGCAACCGTATCGGTAAAGCGTACGCGGGCGGCGGTCAAGGCACTCCTGCGAACGTAGAGTTGGAACTCAGCCCCGAAGCGGAAGGCTTGATGGCAAATGGTAAGTATCGCATGGAATTTGATTTCTTCATGGATACTCCCGCGGAAGGCGAAAAGGCAAAGGAAGAAAACACCTATCAATTTACCTTTACCGTTGACTACGAAGCGCCCATCTTGGAAGACGTGCGCGTACGTTATTACAATTATAAAGACGGCAAAAAGGAAAAACAGCGTATCTATTTGGACGTAGACGTTTACGACAATCATTACGCGCAGGCGTTGATGTTGTGCTATCCTCAAAAGGATGCGCAGGGCGATTTGTCCTTGATGTTGGCGACGGATTATCCCACCCCCATCCGCAACGCGAACCCCAACGGTACGACGACGGTCTCGATTGAAATCACCGATATCTATGAAAAGTACGGCTCGCAATTCTACTTGCAGGTAGACGATTACGCAATCAACAGCTGTTTATATCAAGTGGATATCAACGCGGCAAACCGCGCTCCGTTGAAGGACGTGAAGGATTTCACCATCGTAACGGATACCGATTTGACGTTGGATAAAAACAATTATAAATTGACCGTGGATCAATATGAAGCATATAAGGTGAAACTGAACTTCGCAGGCGAAGGGGACGCTTCCAACTTCGTATGGTCCAGCACCAATGACTGCGTAGCGGTGAAAAACGGCGAAATCGTTGGTTTGAAAGCGGGTACGGCAGAGGTCATTGTCAGCACGGGCAAAGGCACGCCGAAGTTCATCGAGGTCACGGTAACCGATCAAAAGAATACGGCTTTGGTCAACGTACCGTCCATCTCGTTTGGGGTAATTAAAACCAACCAAGACGCGCTTGCAAAGGCAACGGGTATGGTCAAGGTCAACGTCGGGGAAGAAATTCTCCTGCCTGTAGAAACCGATCCCTGGTATCACCCGATGACGGATTTGCGTTTGGTTTGGAACAGTACCGACCCCTCGGTTGCTACGGTGGAAGATGGTAAAGTAACGACCTTGAAGAAAGGTACGACCAGTATCACCGCCAGTGTCGAACGTAAGAAAGCGGACGGCTCGTGGGAATCGACTTTGTATTCGACCAGCGTAACCTTGCGCGTACAAAACGAATTTACGGTCAGCAACTACACCTTAAGCGCATACAAAGGCACGGGTTACAACGCATGGCTTTGTCCCGATTGCGGTGAAGCTTGGGCTCCTAGCGAGTTGAAGTCCGCGCAGGCTGAAGGGGGTACGGAGTTCCTTATCAACCTCTGCCCCGATTGCGGTGTAGAATGTAACAAGTCGACGGATATCTTGAAAATTCCTACCGATATGAACATTTGGTATATCGGCGCGGAAGCGTTTAAGGAAAATAACAACATCAAGAAAATCATCATTCCTAAATCGGTAACGCAAATCAGCGAATACGCGTTTATGAATTGTACAGCGTTGGAAGAAGTATATTTTGTAAGCCTCAATCACCGTGAAAACGGCGGTACGGTCAACCAAAAGATTGACTGGGCGGATATCTCCATGATTTACGAATATGCTTTCTACGGCTGTCCTAATTTGAAGAAGTTGGATTTCTCCAACGTGAAGACGGTTACGGTTGCGCATTACGCGTTTGCGGATTGTACCAGCCTTTCCGAGGTAGTGGATATGCCCAGTATCGGTACAATGCACCATTATGCATTTGCCAATACAGCCCTTGAAACGGTGGATTTGACGGGCTTGTACATGAGCGGTAATTACGTCTTTGCAGGCTGTAAAAACCTCAGCTCGGTAGAAATCGGTAAATTCACGGCAATCGGCAACTACATGTTCCAAGACTGTACGGCATTGCGTGATGAAATCATCATCTGTACGACCAAGGTCGGTGCGGGTGCGTTCTTGGGTTGTATCAACCTTGAGGGCGTGAAGTTCGACTCTGGCAAAACCCTTGCCTTTGAAATTGGTGCGGAAGCGTTTAAAAATTGCGGTACGAACCTTAAGGGCGCGAACTTTACCGTGAATTTCAACGGCGAAAATATTCGTGTGATTGGCGATAGAGCGTTTGCAGGTTCTTCGTTGGTTGCATTGGATGCGTTGAAGGGCTTGGAAATATGGGGTACGGATATCTTCGCAGGTACAAGCATTACGACAATTGCCATCAACGATGACATGGATATTGAAAACTTGCGTTTTGCAGGCGTACCTTTCGCGGGTATGACGCTTGTTCTGGAAACAGGTTCTGCCAAGTACGTGCAGGAAAACGGTGTATTGTATAACGCAAACAAAACCAAATTATTGCACGTAAATCCTACGGTGACTGCTTTGACGGTGGAAGATACCGTGACGGAAATCGGCGCATATGCGTTTGCAGGTAGTAACGTGGAAACTGTGACGCTTTCCGCCAACGTAACGAAGATTGGCGCAGGCGCGTTTGAAAAATCGGGGTTGAGCTCCATCAACTTCAACGGCGCAACGCTGACGGAAATCCCCGACAATGCATTCAAATCGTCGAGACTTTCGTTTGTGGTATTGCCTGAAAGTGTAACGAAGATTGGTGCGTATGCGTTTGCAGAATCCGCGTTGAGCAATTTCACCGCAAACGGTGTAACGACGATTGGTAACAATGCCTTTGAAAATTGTACCGCGCTTCGCGGGGATTTGACTGGCGGAAAGTACGTATTGACCCTTAGCGAAACGGTGAAAACCTTGGGCAACAACGTATTCCGCGGTTGTACGGATTTGACGTCTGTGGCAATGCCTGCGGTTGAATCCATGGGCAGATATACCTTCGGTGATTTGAAAAACTTGAAAGAAGTGACGTTTGCCGACGGTGCAAAGACGATTGGCGCATATACGTTCTATAACTCTGGCATTGAAACGGTAACGCTTGGCGACGGCTTGACTAAAATCGCGAACGGCGCGTTCTACGGCTGTGCGGATTTGACAGCGGTGACTTTACCTGAAACGGTTGTGGAAATCGGTGAGGCAGCCTTCCAAAACTGCCGTGACTTGACGACGGTCAACGTGAATCAAATTGTAACGTTTGGTGCGAAAGCATTCTACGGTACGGGAATTGCGGACTTGGATTTGCAATCGGCAAAGACGATTGGTGAGTTTGCGTTTGGTACGCAGACGGGCCGTATGGCTTATACCGAAATCAATATTCCCGTGGCAGAAAGCATTGGTAACTTTGCTTTCTTCGGCGGCAGCGAAAGTGAAGTGGTATTGCCTTCGACCTTGACGAAGATTGGCTATGGTGCGTTTGCAAATTCGAAGAATTTGACAACCTTCACGGTAGAAAACAACGCGCAGTATTTTGTGGGAAACGGTGTGTTGTACCGCGTTATCGATAAGGATGCAGGCGAATACGAAGTGATTTGCTACCCTGCCGCTTACGAAGCGGAAAACAAGGCTTTGACGGTGAAAGCGGGTACGCTGCGTGTTGATTCGTATGCGTTCTACGGTTTGAAGAATGGCGTATTGGAAAAAGTAACTCTTCCTTACACCCTCAACACAATCGGTGACAGCGCATTCTATGCAAGCGGTATAAAGGAATATACCTTTGAAAGTATCCAAGCGCCCACCCTTGAAGCGGTATACCGTCAGGAAATCGCGGATAAGATTGAAGGGATTGTGACGGAGCTGAACGGTGCTGCATACTATAAGGGTTACTACAATACGAACTTTGAAACGGAAGTGTACAACTTCACAAAATACGTTCGTGAAACCAGCACGTTGACGATGAATTATCCTTCCAACGGCAATGGCTATGACAACCATATTTATGAATTGTACTTCTCTACGAGAAACGCAATTGGTATTTTGGCAGAAGACGATACCCGCACATGTATTGACATCATCGACAGCTTGCCTTCCGTGACGGATATCAATGCTTGGGCGCAGTTGGATAAAACCGACGCGAACAAGGCAATGGTAGAAGAATGGTCGGAAAAGGTGAAGACGGCGCGTTTGTATCTCAACAACGCAAAGAATAAGGAAGGTCAGATAGATTTCATCACCGATGCGCGCGTAGCGACGTTGGAAAGCGTGGAAAATGCATTGCGCTCTGTGAAAGATTACTTCGGTATCAAGGTGAAGTTGGTCGAATTGCGTGTGGCTTCCAATTCCGCGCATAAGTCCGAATATAAAGAAGGGGATACCTTCGATATGACGGGATTGGTTGTCGAAATGATTTACGACGATTATTCGGTACAAACGGCAAGCGGTTCGCAATTGTCCTTGAAGACGACCAATGCGCTCAGCTCTTTGACGAGATACGTGGTGGTTACCTGCAACGGTAAGGACGTACGTGTTTCTGTAACAGTGGAAAAGACCGTGGTGGATACCCCCGACGCAGAGGATTCCGCCAGCGACAGTGTGGAAGACAGCGCGGATAGCAGCGCAGACAGCTCAAGCGACGTAACGGAAAGCGGTTGCAAGGGTATAGGTATCGTGATTGCGGTTATCCTCGTATTGGTAGCAGGCGGTGCGGCGTTCGCAGTGTTGTATTGGAAAAAGAAGACCGAAAATAAGGCGGAAACGCAGGTTATCGAAGTAAAGAAAAGCAACGAAGAAGCGGAAGAAATCGAGGTGGAACTCACCGAAACTGAAACGCAGGAAATCGAAGCGGAAGAAGGCAACGAGGAAACGGAAGAAATCGTGGCAGAACCCGCTGAAACTGAAACGCAGGAAATCGAAACGGAAGAAAGCAACGAGGAATCGCAAGAACCTGAAGCAGAATCCACTGAGACGGAACCCCAAGAAAATGAAGAACAAGGCGACGAGGAGAAATAAGCATTTCTCCCCGCGCCGACAGCGGTATTTCCGCAAGATAAACAAAACTTTGTGATAGAAAATATAAAGGTAGGAAAGTTATTATGGCAAAGAAGAAACAACAACCTATGAACGTAGTAGAAGAACCCGAATACGTAGCGCAAACCGTACCTGTAGAAAAACCTACGGTATACGATGCACTCCCCGCAGATAACGTGAAAAAATGGATTGTAAATTGCCACAGATGCGGCGCATCCTTGCACGTGCAGGAAGGCAACATGGTATATATGTGCCCCGTTTGCAACAACCTTTTCCGTGTTCGTAAGTGCGAAAAACTTGTGAAAGACGTTACCCGCGTTGTGGTTGCGGAAGCTTACGTAAACGCGCTTAAGAATAAGGAAGAGATGTAATAATATTTCCATCGGCATTTTATGCAAAGTAAGTATGCGGTACGTCCGCATGCTTGATTTGCTTTGGCAAAGATAAAATATACGGGCGAGCAAACTGCTCGCCCAGTATGCTTTATACTGAAATTGCTTTTAAAGGCTTTTATTGCCTATTTTCTTTGTAAAAACAAAAGGATGTGAGGGATTTACTCACATCCTTTTTGCTTGTAAATTTTCGCCGTTTAAGGCTTGAAATCTGGCGTTAAGCAGGGGTAATTTCTGCGCCGATTGCAATGGTCATTGCGGTGCTGTTTGTGAAATTCACCGTTGCGTTGAAAACCTTGCCCGTGGATAATTCCGTCAATTCTAAGGTGAAGGTTTTCGTTGCTTCGTCACGGTTGACAATCTTGTAGGAATAGGTTAACGTGCCGTTTACGTATAAGTCGCCCGCTTCGTCATTGATATTATTGCCATAGAAGAAATATTTACTGCCTTTATTATCTTTTGCGTTTGCAAACAACAAATCGTCTACGCTGTCACGGCTTATACGCTTGATTGCAGCGGTGATATTGCCGTCTTTATCTGTCTTAACAAATACGTCGTTGGGTAAGTTGTTTACGTTTAAGGTTGCCATTTCTTCCGCACTCAACGTCTTGATATCGTAATACCAATATTTACCGCCAAGAACCGCCTGCGACCACATTACCGTACCGTGTTCAGAGTAGCGGTAGCTGTAATCGGTTTGTCCTGAACCTCTGGAAAGAGTTGCATAACCGTAAGCGTACGAACCGCTTTCAATACCGTCGAAACGAAGGGTGAAGGATTTACCGACCCATTCTCCGAAGAGGTCAATTGCCTTTGTACAAATCGCGTAATCACCGCTGTAAAGGTTGGTGTATTGCGACAATACCAATACGTCATATCCGAGCGCTTCGTCTTCGATAACGAATACGTAGTAGGTGATAGGCATGTTGTTTTCACGATACTTGAAGGTCAAAAGGTTGCTTTCTACCGTGGACAATTGAACGTTGTGTCCTTTGAAAACGGCTTGGATATTGCCGTTTAAATCGGTAGGGCCGATTTCAAAGGTGGAAAATTCACCGCCGATTGCCCATTTGCCTATAAATTCATTGAATAAGTACAAGCTTGTATCGTTGCTGTTCAAGGTCAACGTATAATGCGTTTTATCTGCGGAAAGGAGGATTTCACCGATTTGAGTGCCGTTATCTTTCACAATCCAACCCGCATCGTTTACGTGGTAGGTGTAAACCGTCGTGCCGTTTACCGTCAGCTTACCGCCTTCGGTTAAATTGCTTCTGCCGTCGAACGAATAGGTATTGCCGTCATTGTCCACGAAAGAGGTGTTTGCCAATTCATCCTTGCGTTGTAAGTGTGCGTCATCCTTACCGCTTACGGTCAAAATAACCGCCTTGAGGTCTTCGTCGTATTCCATTTGCCACTTGGTACCGTTGTAGGAGAAGTAACCCCTCAAGGAAGAATCCAAGGTGTAGGTAAGGGTGGTTTTCTTATCGGTGGTCAAATCGCGCAAAGTCACTTGACCTTCCATGCCGTCATAACCGTAGAGGAAACCGTACAAACCATTGCCGTTGAAGGTGAATTCTACGTTTTGGAATTCTTCCGCATCGCAAATCCATTCCCCAATGTAATCATCGACAATGAACAAGTTGCCTTGTGTATAGCCCGTATCCACGTTGTTTGCGTCGCTGATGGTTGCCAACAGCGTATTGGTTGCGAGGTCATAAGTGAAATAGCCAAACAACGCGTCTTTTGTATATACGTCATGCGCCCAGTACAAGCAAACGTAATCTTCCGTTTCACTTGCTTCGTATACAAGGTTGTATACGGTGCCGTTGTAGCTAAGCGTTGCGTTGCCGTAACCGCTTTTACCGATACCGTCCAAGGTGACGGTCAAGCCCGACGACTGCCAAACCCCGACGTAGCTGTTCGATTGATAGTAGATTTGTTGCTTTGCGTTTTCTTCTATTACCAACTCGCCGTCTGCATTGAAGGAAACCGTTGCGCCATTGCTCAAGGTAAGCGTACCTGCGTTGTTGGTGTAGGTACCGCTTGCTTGGTCAATCAAGCGTTTTTCGTAGGTGTAAGCATAACCGTTGGTTACGCGTTCGTAGGAAACGTATTCGTAGGTCCATTTGCCCATACCGTCGAAGGTGTAGGTCTTGTTGATGGTTGCCGATTTCGTCCACGAACCCTTGAAGTTGTCTAATTCCGTCAAATCGTTGATGTTCAAGGTTGTGCTGTTGCCAGCCGTATCCGTCAATTGTAAGGTTTCGCCATTTTTTACATACGTGTATTCGGTATAGGTTGCACCGTGTTCCGCTGTTGCCGTTGCTCCGAAGAATTTATATACGGTGCCGTCAGCGGTGTAATATTCCCCGCGGAATAAATCTCTATACGCATTCAAAGGATTGTCAGCGGTGAAGTAAGTACCATCGTACAATACCAAGCCGTTTTCGCTCCAAACGCCAACGAAGTCATAGTAGTTGTAGCGAGCCAAGTCAAAGTTAGCGTCTTGTACGGACGAAGTATCGTTTTCATCGACAATGATTTCACCGTCGTAATATCTCGCCAGGCGCGCGCCTTCGATCAAGATATTCGTGCCGTCGAAGAAATAATACGAGGTCTGCGTGGTTTTGCCGTCCGTATAGGTTGCATAACCGTCTTCGTCAAAGGTAATATTCCAATCATGGAGGCTGTTGCCATTGGTCAATTGATATTCACCCAAAATCGCGGTAGGGTCCGCAAACCCGATATACAGCGTCATGTTCTTTTGAGGTACGAAGGCATAAGGCACTTTTTGCGTGCATTCCTTGTCGAAGAAGTACCCATAGGACAGGAACCCGTTATCCGCTTTCAACATGCGGTCGAAGGATTCTGTGATAAAGTAATTTCCCATCGGGGCGTAAATATTATTCGATTGATAACCGCTGTTGAAATAATCGATGGATTCAGAGGTTTGATTTTTCACCTTGATAGGGTCTGTTGTGCCGTTTGACACGTATTCAAAGGTGATGGTGTTGATGACGTTACCTTCTACCATGTTGTAATTGATGGTGGGGTAATCGCTGTCTTGGTTTGCAAAATCCCAATCCGCATTGTTCCACGCCAAGGTGTTTTGGATTAGCGTGGTATTTTCCGTTTTGCTGTCCAACAACTGGTCTTTGGTCAAGCAGTTGTGAAGGGTATATTTTTCGGATGCCGAAGACGTGTATGCCTTTTCATATCCGCCTCCGATAATGTCGTGTGTAAACGAACAACCTGCTGATGCGGCGTTTGCCGAGGTTGAGCCTGCAAAGAAGCAATCGCTGACAATCGTGTCGTTTTCCGCATAACCTGCAATACCGCCCGCATTCGCGTAGCAATATTGGTCGTCGGTCAATAATACGTCGTCTAAGGATTGGTTTGCTCTTGCGAAAATCGTACCCGTTGCATAGCAATTTCCGACCGAGGTATATTGCCCCAACCCGCCTGCGATACCGCCCGCACGGAGTGCACCGCTGACGTTGCCGTTTGCGTAGGAGTTATGGATAAATGCTGTCGCGCCCGAAGGTACGTTGGTTGCCAAATATCCCGAAATACCGCCCGCGTACAAGCACATACCTCTCAAAACGCGGATATTTACGTCGGTATGCGAATAAACGATTTCGGACGAGAAGTACATATCGTAGTCGGTGGCATAGAAGGCTTGTTGATAACCAACCAAACCGCCTGCGAACGCGAAGTAATTGTTGTCGCCGTAAACGTTGATTTCAGCATCGGTCGCACTGCATACGTATACGTTTGCACCCACACCGTAACCAATCAAACCGCCTACGGAAATGGAACGATTTGCCGACATCATATCTTCAGACAAGCTTGCGTTGATGGTGAAGTTGGCAAGGTTAATACCATAGAACAAACCGCTGCTGGTCACGCTGAGGTCGTTATAAACCGTGCCGAACAACCCAACGTAGTTTGCGTTTTCCGAGTTGATGACAAAGTTGGAAATAGTTGCGGGTACCATCGTATTGGTTTCAGGGTCGGTATAGCAAGTAAAGCAACCGCTGAAGAAGGAATTTTCGGTGGACATATCTCCAATGATTTCCAATTCTTCCCCGCCGCAATCGATATCGTTCGCAAGTATGTATGCGCCCGTTACGTATTCGTAAACGCCTTTATTCACTTGTTCTGCGATATACACCAAGTCAATAGGTTTCGATACGACGAAAGCATCGTCAAACGCACCCGTGCCTGCCGTACCTGTGGAGAGGGCGGAAACCGCCTTGTAAATACCTTCGACCGTGATTTCCGAATCTTCCGTAATCGTTACCGTATACAAGCCGTCTTCGTGCGATTGCGCTTCTCCGTTGAGTTTTACCACGGGGGAGCCGTCGTAGAAAACGCTCTTTTTTACGCGGAAAGTGATGGCTTCGCCTTCATAGGCGAGATAGCCGTCGTTGAAATCCGTTTCAAAGGAATAACCGTCGCCTTCGGTGAAATTCACCTTAAGAGTGCGTTCCTTTTTTTCGTCTTCGGAAGAAGTATTAGACGAGCTGTCTGCGCTTTCCGAATCGTCAGGCGAGGAGTATGAGGGGGTGGATTCTACCGAATCAGAACTCGAATCATTGTCCTTGCATGCGACTGCCCCAACGAGACATAAGCTGGCGAGGGAGAGTAGTAATAGTTGTAATGATTTTTTCATAAATACTCCGTGACCGCCTTGTGGGCGGAGATATGATTTATTGATTTAACAATCATGGGTGAAGAAAAGGGGCGTAACCCCCATTTAATAAACACCCAATTTATTATATAATAAATTGCGGGAAATAACAAGAAAAAATAGGTTGTTTTTGCAATTTTTATCCTTTTTTCACAAAAGTAATATTTTCCGTTTTGAAAAAATCAGGCTATCACTTGACAAAATACAAGATATGCGGTATAATGTGATAGACTCGGTGAGTATGCCTAAGTCGCGTATGCGCGTGTGCGCATGTATAAAAATAAGAGGAAAAGACATGAAAACAGAGAAAAAGACACAATCTGTCCGCGTTGCTCTTGGGGTATATTTGACCATTTGGACAATCGCCGTGGGGTTAATGTTTATCCTGCAAATTTGGGCATTGTTCCGTGCAACGGATATAAAGCCGTATTCGGTAGAAAGTGTATCACGGCATTTTGCTAAGGTTGCAGTGCCGTTTTGGGTATGGATTGCGATGGTTGCCATCAGCGGTTTGCTTGCATGGGCGTTTCCCGACGGGGAAGAAAAACCCAAGGCGTTTGTTTCCGTAACGAAAACGTTGACTCGCTTAAAAGGGCGTTTGCCTGAAAATGCCGAGGGCATGGTTGAGGTGAAGCGCGAAAACGGGATGCGTACGGTGACTTGGGCGGTCAGCTTTGCCATGTGTGCGGTGTCTGCGGTGATTGCGTGGAAGTACCTGATGAATAAGGAATACGTCGGTGAATTGACAAGCAAGTTTTTCCAAGAACACGTGATTGCGGAAAAGTTGATTAAGGTGAGCACTTGGGTATTTGCGTCCCTTTGCACGTGTGTTTGTGCACTTGTTTATCATTCGTACAGTTTAAACAAGGAACTGTCTATGGTGAAACAGATGGTGGCGGACAGTGCGAAGCGAGGTGAAAAACCCGTTGTAAAGGAAGTGAAAACGGGGCGTTTGGAGAAACTTAAAGGACGGCTTGCATTTTTGGGCAGTGATCGCGCGAAAAATATTACGCGTATCGTCCTGGCGGTCTGCGGTGCGGTATTGGTTGTCGTTGGTATTTTCAACGGCGGTATGGCGTCGATATTGGAAAAAGCAATCAATATTTGTACACAATGTATAGGGTTGGGTTAAGCTATGAAGAAAGTATGGACAAAAATTAAAAATTTCTTCGTGCGGATAAAACCCTCGAAGCGTAAAATTGTGCAGTTGTACGCTGCGTTGCTGACCAACGCCAATATCAAAGGATTTTTCAACGGTCAAATTTATAAAGGCGCGACCAAAAATCTCTGCGTACCTGGCTTGAATTGTTATTCTTGTCCTGGCGCAATCGGGGCGTGTCCGTTGGGTTCGTTGCAAAATGCGTTGATGGAATCGGATACCCGCTTGCCTGCTTACATATTCGGTACGATTATTCTGTTTGGCCTGTTGCTGGGCAGAACGATTTGCGGTTGGCTTTGTCCGATTGGGCTTGGGCAGGAATTACTTTACAAGATAAAAACGCCTAAAGTGAAGAAAAATAAAGTAACGAACGTATTCTCGTATTTGAAATACGTCTTACTTGCGGTCTTGGTGTTGATTGTACCTATGATTGCATTCATCCCTGGGTTCTGCGAATATATCTGCCCTGCCGGTACGTTTGAAGGCGGTTTGGGTTTGTTATTGCAGGAAGAACGCTATGCAACGCTTGCACAGCTTGGTCCGTTGTTCACGTGGAAGTTTACGGTGATGGTACTCATCATCGTGGGCAGTATCTTCTTCTTCCGCTTCTTCTGCCGTTTCCTTTGTCCTTTGGGCGCGCTGTATGGGTTCTTCTGCCGTATCGCGGTGTTGGGCGTGAAGTTGGATAAAAACAAGTGTACCGATTGCGGGCTTTGTATTACCGCTTGTAAAATGGATATCAAGCACGTGGGCGACCATGAATGTATTCATTGCGGGGACTGTATCAAAGTGTGTCCCGCAAAAGCCATTTCGTGGAAAGCGGAAAAGATTTTTGTACGTGCAAACGACGTGGATGCGCCTGTTAGCACGGAAATCAAGCCTTTGGCTTCTATGTTAAAAGGTAAGGAAACGCCTGCGGAAACGGAGGGGAAAAATGAATAAGAAACTTGTTGGTGCGCTTGCTTTGGTCTTGGCGGGGGCGTTGGTGTATTATAACTTTATCGATAAACAAACGCCTGGTGTGGAAGTAGGGGATAAGAGCCCTGATTTCACCGTGGCAACGATGGCGGCGGACGGTGAAACCTTTGCAATGACGGACGTGGAATATAACTTGTACGGCAATACGGGTAAGGTGCGCGTGATTAACTTTTGGGCGACTTGGTGTGCGGCATGTAAGCACGAATTGCCCGACTTTGACAAGTTCGCTAAGGCGTATCCCGACGTGGAAGTGATTGCTGTTTGCGGGGCAAGCGGTGCGGAAGATATCGTGATTTCTTGGATGAATAACGAAAAACAGGACGCGCAGAAAAACGGTTGGTCGGATTTTTCGCTGATCTTTGGATTCTACGATGAAAGCAAGGATCAAAACGTATATGAAACGATGGGCGGGCAGAGTATGTGGCCGATGACCGTGGTGGTGGATGAAAACGGAACGATTTGTTACAGTGCGGAAGTTGCCCTCACTTATGAGGATTTGCAAGGCATTGTTTTGCCCTTGTTAGAAACCTAAATTTCGGCAGAATAAAAGAGCTTGATGGTGGAACATCAAGCTCTTTTCGTTTGTCGTTTTACACTGCTGGTGTAAAGGTTAAGGTTGCGTTGACAGCTTCTGTATTGGTAGAAGTTACGCAAATCATAATCACGTTGTTTTCAGGCGTTTCCGCATCGTATACAACGTCGATGGTTGCCGTACCTTCTGACAATTCCGCACCGCCCAACATAATGGTTGCGGTCGAATCAGAGGTCAAGGTCAACTTACCCGATTGGGTAATCGTGTAAAGGTAATATACTTCGTATTTCGTCGCAGCATCCGCGGTTGTGATTTTAATGGGTTGCATGGAAACGGTTTCGCCGTTCGCTTCGATTGCGATGGGGTTCGTGTAGGAACCGACAACTTCTTCAATCACAACTTCTATTTGGTTTTGCGCAAAAGTCGTATCGTATACGTAGAAAAGAATGCTGTTTACTGCGCTGGATTCAAAACAAAGGTTTTGGATATTCAACGTCGTAGCATTGTTCGTGTAATAAACAGTGCCTACATACAAGCGTACGTTATGGGTATTGATACTAATTTTGTAGGTAGATAATGCGCCCGCGTTGAGGTTTACAGTGAAATAGAAATCAGAGAACGCATCGTATTGTTGAAGGGTATAAGTACCCGCTTCGGTGATTTCGAGGGGATATTCCTGCGAACCCAATTCCATTGCCTTGTAGTAGTAGCAAGCTGCGAGCCAAGCGTTGTCAGCATATTCTGCCGAAGGAGCGGTTGCAGGACGTGCGTGGTTTGCGTGGAGTTTCAAGAATTCGTACAATTCTTTCGTAACGGGATACAAACCGTCGCTGTTGACCTGCGCTTCGTAGCTGTTTTCGTTGTAACCTTCGCCGTAAGGGTTCGCCAAGATCATGGTGGTGTAAACCTTTACCAAGGGATTTCCGTTGGGAAGGGTAGAGGTATGAATGATGAAATTGCGTTCCGATCCTGCATTTAACAAATCGCTGAACGCGGTGTTACCGCCGCCGAATTGACGTGCTGCTTTTTTCGTGATAGCCACGAAAATCGGGCTGCCGTCGGGCATACAGTAGTAGCCTTTGGTTGCGTCAAAATAAATGCCGTCCGTTTCATAAGGCACTTCGGAAGGTTTCGTGCCAACTACGCCTTCGGGTGCAACGACACCGTCGATATCCTTTGCGGTAATTTGTTCATAAATGGGGGTAGCTTCCCAAGCGGGTTCGTCAATACGTACGATGGTAAAATCGACCGTTTGACCAGGCGCGGTACCTCTGATACAACAAGCGGTCAACCATTGTTCGTTGAAATATTTTTGGCTAACGCTCACCGTGGAAATGAAGTTGCCGTCTTCCATGATACGGCCTTCCCACGCTTTCGGGTTTACGTAATGCGCGCTGGCATCATATCTTGCAATGGTTAAATTGCTGGGGTTGCTGTTGGAAATCAATGCATATTGACCAGGTTCGGGGATAGAGAACTGAATCCAACAAGCATATTCGGTAATCATTGTGAACGTTTCAGGGTCTTCATACGTCCAGGTAACCGTTTCCGCCGTATACAAAGCATCTGTGGTTAATACGTAACGATTGAACATTTCGTTGCCAATAGCTGAAGATTGCGACAAGGCAATGCCCGATTCGGCTTTGGTGATATTGACGTAACCGCTGTCGGGTAAATCGGGTAAAGTGGGCGTTTTACCGCAAGCACACAAACCGTTGTTTGCATAATTGTGTCCTTTCGCGGGGATTTCTACCACTTCCTTATGGGTATCGTCGTCTGCGCAGTAACGTACCATTGCACCGATATCTTCGCATTTTGCGGGTTTAATCAATTGCCATTCGCCAACCGTACAATCATCGGTTAAGGTGTTTTCGATGGGGGGGATAACGACGTCCTTGTAAGGGTCTTCATCTACGGGCGGAGTTTCACTGCTGGAAGAATTTTCATCGGAAGAACTGTCACTGCTGGAAGAATTTTCATCGGGGGCAGGGGTATCGGGACCAGAGAGGATGTCCGAGGAGCTGTCTTCGATAGAAGAAGTGTTACTGTTTTCGTTCACAGAAGAAGATTCGGTGGAAGTAGTGGAAGTATTTGAACTGCTGGTATTGCCTGTATTACAACCTGCTGTGATAGCCAAGGTTGTCATCAAAGAAAGGCAAAGGAGGGCTGCTTTTTTCAATGTTGTCATAAATTTCTCCTTTTATTGCACTCGCCCCAAACATGGGGCGAGTGATTGTTGTTGATTAAGAATTTGCGGGTGCACCCAACACTTTTTCGTAATAGCAAAGCATCTGCCAGGAATCGGAGATACCTTCAAAACGTTCGGAGCGGGTGATTGCAACCAATGCATTGAAGAGTTCTTGATTGAGTTCGATGAAACCGTCCAACATAGGATTTTCATCGGGTCTGCTCTTAGAAGCAACGCCGTATTGCAAAATAATAGGGGTGTAATCCACACCGTTGATGTAGAAGTTGCGTTTCGTGACGTCTTTTTTATTGTCTGCAACAGCGGTGTCAAACAACGAATTGTTGGGGAAGAAGGACGTTGCTCTGGTCATGTCTACGTAAATAACACTGCCCATCGTACCGTCGTTATTCAAAACATGGTAATATCCGTCTGCTTCATTGTATACGTATTGTTTTGCGTCGGGGATATACAACTCGAAGGAAACTTCGTTGAAGCTGTAAGGACCCGTTGCCATGGTGTCAAGATAGGTATACGTTTCCCCTACGTATTCGATGAAGAAAGGATATTCGCATGCTTGATCTAGGTAGGTGGTCATCAACAAGTAATAGGTCTGACCTGCTTCTAAATAGTGGTGGAAGTAGAAGTTGTAATCGTAAGTACCGTCCGCGTACGTTTTACCGATGACGTCGGTGTAGTTGCCGAGGAAGGTCTTGCCGTCAGGTGCCACCAAGAAACATTCGGTATCCACGTCTTTCGTTGAAGAATAGATGTGGTAAACACCATCTCTCGTGGGGGTGAACTTATACTTGAATCCGCGAGGAGTCATCGAGAAGAGGACTTTTGCAGTGTTTTGCCCTTCAAATACTTCTTCCGCCGCGTGGAAAGTGATGGTTTTCATCGGGTCTTCCAAAGCAGGCGTATCACCGGTGTGTTCCCAATATACGCAAGCTTCCAACCATTCGTTTTCATGCCATGCGCCCGTCCAGAATTTCAGGCCTTCGGCTTTGACGGATTCGCTCATTGTGGCAAATACCAACAATTCTTTCAATTCTTCGGTAACGGGTGTATAACCATAGGTCAAACCTTTACCAGGGATAGGTTGGTTTGCAGCCCAAGCCTGATCTTCGATGTCGTAATGGAAGTTGTAACCTTCCGCTACGATATAATCGTAATAAGCAAGCAACCAAACGCTGGTATCGCTCCAGCGAGAGGATAACATCAAGTTTGCAAAGAGGATAGGACCGTTTTCAGTGCCTACGTGGTAATATCCATCCGTTTCGTTGAATACAACGTCTGCATAATATTTGTAGTAACTGGTTGCATTTTTATCGGTGTTGACTACGTTTGCCGCGTGGCGGAAAATCAAACCGTCTTCCTGCGTACCGTCTTCCATAAAGGTGAAGTTGCTGATTTTTACACATTCGCCCGAGATAGAAGTATCATTGTCTTTCAAATAGATTAGGTGAATGGTGTGTTCGCTGACTTCGGTCAAATAGGACGGGAAGATATAGGTGCAAGTACCGTGTTTCGGCGTGCCCGCGGGAACGCCCGTACCCGACAATTGATAGGCAGGGTCTCCGTCTACCATGACGTAGAGGATATCGCTGTTTTCTTCCGTGTTCAGTTCGTAATCGAACGAGAATGCGTTACCGCCTTTCGCGTTGACTTTTACAGTCATGGTCGAGTAATTGCCGTCTCTATACGAGAAACCAGGTTCGATCGAGTTTCCGCCTTCGGTAACAAGCCAAGGCCAGGAATATTTATCATCCGTAATCCAGCCGTAAGTGAAATGGTTGTCACCGCCAAGTGCGGTTTTGATATCGTCAGGGTTAGGATTCGGCATATCGCATTCCACGCGAAGGTCAACGTTCTCCTCGCCGCCGCCTTCATTTTCGTTGCTGCCGCTGCCTTGGATGACGGTAGGTACGTAATCATCGCCAAGGAAACGATCGAAACGAGAGGTGAAATCCTGCGTGGCAGTCATGGAACCCATGTGGTAGAAAGAGATTACGCCATATCTATCCACCATGATGGAAACGGGGATACCCGAAGTATTGAACATACCTGCTACGTTTGCGCCCGATTCGGTATTGCTGGTCATATCAAACGCCAAACCATTGCTGCCTTTGAAATCAACAACTTGCTTCATGGTGTCCGTGGTACTGATGGCGATGATGGCAACTTGGTCTTGATATTCAATGTAAGCGTTGTTCATTGCAGGGAACTCACTCTTACAAGGACCGCACCAAGTCGCCCAGAAATTGATCATGACCATTTCCTTTTCTTGTAAAACTTCGGAAAGCGTGAAATCATTGCCGTCCGAGGTCTTTACGGTGAAATCGTACATAACGTCACCGAGGTTGTACATGATACCAATCGGCGCAGTTTCCATGATAACGCCCGTAGGAACGACCACGATTCTTACTTCAAACCCGTCTTCGGGCATGGTTTCATAGGTCGAATCTGCATATTTCAAGGCGTAACCTTTGGGCAGATTTTCGATGGCTATTGTATAATTGCCGAGGGGAAGATTATCGCTCTTTTGGAAATCTGCGATACCATTTGCTGAAGTGGTGTTTCTTGCCACTTCCGTTTCACCGTCCATCAAACGAATGGTAACGTTCTTCAACCCAAAGCGGTTTTCCGTTTCTACTTTTACGCGGTAGGTGAAATTTTTCGTTTCTTCCTGCTCACCGCTGTCCGAGGAATCGCTGGTAGAATCCGAACTTTCCGAGGAGCTTTCTTCGCTGTCCGTGGAAAGGTTTTCACTGGATTGTGCGGATGAGGAAACGGTGCTTTCCGTATCGTCTCCGTGACATGCCGTTGCCGTGCCAAGCCCTGCCGTCATTAACAGCGCCGTGCATAAAAAGGCAAGTTTTTTAAATATTTTCATATAATATTCTCCTGAGTAGGGGATTTTTTAATTATTCTGCTTCTACGGGTGCAAGTTGAATAGTATATAAGCCGAATGCGTCTGCGCTGGTTCTAACAACTTCTTTCAAAGAAACACCTTCATCGCTATAACCCTCATCCTGAGAACCTGTTACAATATGGACTTCATAGATGCCAGGGGTTTTAATAGAAGTGTATTCGCAAACACCATTAACAACTGGACTAGGCATTAAGCAAGAGCCTAATGAGCCGTCGGCATTTACCATACAAAGTTGTACGTTGTAACCATCGCCTACTTTATTACCATCTGCATCCAATACGATGAATTCATAGCAAGTATAGTTTTTGTTTTCTTCACTGGAAACAGAGGCAGAAGCACTGCTGGAAGCGGGGGCGGAACTGCTGTCGTCGCCATTGCAAGCCGTCAACGCGCCAAGCCCAACCACAAACATCAATGCCATGGAAAGAGTTGCTAATTTCTTAAAAATTTTCATGATTATTTCCTCCTCAAGTCAACGGTTGGTTTGAAAAAACCGCTGTCTCGTTTATATTTTTTAAAGTATACTTCGGCATGTTATAATACCGTAGTTTAATTCTACCATAAAAACGTTGAAATTGCAACCGTTTTATAAAGTTACTGAACGATATTTTGACGATTTTACTGCCGATTCGGGTGAAATTTTCGTGAAAATTCTTTCTTATAATATATTGTAGGAATTTTATATTGATTTTTTACAAGAAAAAAGGACGGTGTAACACCGTCCGATTTGTACAATTTTCAATTAAAGAAGGCTTGCAGCATCCTTGTCGCAAATGATGGTTACGAAGGGGTGCAACTGCAATACGGATGCGGGCAATTGGGTGGTGATTTCACCCTTCACCATACCGCGTACGGCTTCTGCTTTGTTCTTACCCGAAACAACCATGAGGATGGATTTTGCCTGCATGATATTTTTGATACCCATGGAAAGTGCTTGGCGGGGTACTTCGTCAATCGAGTTGAAAAGACGGGAGTTGTCTTTGATGGTATTTTCCGTCAAGTCTACGAGATGGGTTACGGAATTAAGCGGGGTACCGGGTTCATTGAAACCGATATGACCGTTTGAACCAAGGCCAAGCACCTGCACGTCTTGTTTTTTCGTTTCCAACAATGCGTTGTAGCGGTCGCATTCTGCCTGCGAATCGGGTGCGCTTCCGCAAGGCAAGTTGGTGTTCTTCAAATCGATATCGATGTTGTCGAATAAGTTTTTACGCATAAAGTAAGCATAGCTTTGGTCGTGATCAGCGGTCAAGCCAACGTATTCGTCAAGGTTGACGGTGGAAACGTTTTTATAAGAGGTACCGTTTTCCTTGCAATCTTTTGCCATATATTGATACATGCCGATGGGGCTGGAACCAGTTGCAAGACCCAATACTGCGTTGGGATTGTTCTTCACCAAATCAATCATGATTTCGGCAGCTTTTTTACTCATTTCGTCGTAATTTTCGGTAATGATAACCTTCATATAATTCACCTCAATGATTTATTTTTTTACAGTATTAATTATAGACGATAAATCGGGCGGGGTCAAGCGTTTGGAAAGAATTTTGCGATATTTTTTCAAAAGTGTAAAATTTCCCGAAGAATTTTTGTTTTTTCGGGTGAAAAGCTTTGACAAGTATCGAAAAATGTGATATAGTAATATAGCTTTTTGAATAAAACCAATCAAATTGAGCCATGCAGAAGTACCCAAGAGGCTCAAGGGGCTCCCCTGCTAAGGGAGTAGTATGGGAAACCGTAGCACGAGTTCGAATCTCGTCTTCTGCGCCAAAAAAAGGATGTCCGTTGGGCATCCTTTTTTTGGCGTATAAGACGAACCGCTCGGTTTCGTGAGGTGTTCACGAGTGACGCTCATTCTTCGCTATTCCGTCGCTACGCTCCTTACGCGCGAGGGGCGGAAAATGCGGGTGAAAATTTCTTCCGTAAGATACATCGAGCCCCGACGCTCCGCGCGTAGCGCGGTATGTCGTCTTCTGCGGTTGGGGTCCGTTGGGCATCCTTTTTTTGGCGTATAAGACGAACCGCTCGGTTTTGTGGGGTGTTCACGACTGACGCTCATTCTTCGCTATTCCGTCGCTACGCTCCTTACGTGCGAGGGGCGGAGAAGCTCGCTTCGATTCAAGCCGAAAGGCTTGGCATGTAATCACGGCTTGCCGTGTATGGAATCAGCGCCAGGTGTATGTCATTTTCGGTTTGATACCATGCCATTCTGCTGAATGGATTGCATCGCGCGTTGCGGGTTACATACACGCTATCGCGTGATAAAGATGAGAAGATAAGAGAAAATATGCGTTATTTTTTTACAATTCAAGAAATAAAAACGGGTATACCATGTACGCGTTGAAATTTATAAAAAATAAAAATGAGGTACCCATGTACGCGTTGAAAATTTTACAAAAAATCAACAATAAGTCCGTTTGTATTCTTGCCTTATCGTGAAAAATATGCTAAAATAAAAGAAAATGAGGTAAACGTATGAATATTTGGCATGACATTGAAGCAAATCGTATTACAGCAAAAAGTTTTGAAGTATTTATCGAAATACCCAAAGGTTGTAAGGCAAAATATGAATTGGATAAGGACACGGGTTTATTGAAATTGGACCGTGTATTGTATACTTCCACCGTATACCCTGCCAACTATGGTTTTATCCCTCGTACCTTTGCAGACGACGGAGACCCGTTGGACGTTTTGGTGTTGTGTAACGAGTCGATTTATCCCTCTACGTTGGTAAAGTGTTATCCTATCGGGGTTATCACCATGATTGACGGCGGTTCGTTGGATGAAAAAATCATCGCAATCCCTTTCGGGGATCCAACCTACAACCATTTTTATGATATTCAAGAACTTCCGAAACACATTTTTGAGGAAATGATGCACTTCTTTGAGGTGTATAAATCTTTAGAACACAAGCAAACGACGGTGAAAGAAATCTGCCACCGTGATGAGGCAATGGAAATTATCAACAAGTGCATTGCATCCTATAAAGAAGTGTTTTGTAAATAAAATTTTACCTTGATAGAAAGGCACTGACGATTGGTCGGTGTCTTTTTTTTGTGGCTCGATTGGCTCAAGTAAGGGAAAATAAAAAATATTTTTATTTTTCACAAATTTTATTATCAATTTGGCGTTTATGAAATTGACATAACTATGAAAAAAGAGTATAATAGTTTAGAAATACTAGACATTAATTTTATTCGCGTGAGCGCGCGAGAAAATCGGTGTTAAAAATTCCCGCGGAGGGAGCGGAAAATTCCCTTAAAAACCAGTAAAAACCGTCGGAGGTTTGGATAGATGAAAAAATACAAGATCAAATCAGTGCCTACGAAGCATGGTGCGTTTATTCGTAGACGGATTGACAAGAGTCGTCGCAGAGCGGAATTGGTAGGGATGGCCTACATTTTTGCTTTGTTTGTGTTGACTGGGTTAACGTGTCTTTCCTTGATGGCGACCAACGTGGGCGCTACGGGGATTAAGAGCGCGCTTGTGGTGGCCCTTAAACACGACTTGGGGACAGTAGAGTCAAAGTTAAGATTTTTAACCGCTGGGTTATATCTCTTTACTTTGACGTTTTTGGGTGTCAACATTCTCAGGGCGTTGACTCACCTGAAAAACCTGTTCAAGAAAAAGGTCAGCCGCGTCTATGGGTTGAATGCGAATATTGACGCAATGGAAACGTTGGGAAAGATTTTCTCCGCTTCGCTTTCCTGTATCGTCATCAACCACATGTTGATTTATATGCTGTGCAATTCTGCGGCATCTTTGACTCTTGCAGGTTACGCTCTGGCTGCTTTTGGACTTGCAGTGCACTTTGTTTGCGGGTTCGTAGGCGGTAAAGTCAGCGTATTCTACATAGACGAAGAAACGGGCGTTTCAGAAAGTAAGCGTCCTTACGGCAGATTTATTCCCTTGCTCCGCAATGTATTACAACTTGGGGCAGTGGGTGTCATCGGCTACGTGTTTATCAAGAGAAGCGTGCTCTACAACATAGCGTGTATTTGCCTTTCGGCGGGAGCGAAATCTCTTACCGTAGGCGGTCGCGGCGTATTGCCCGTTGTGGCTGAAGCGTTTACCCTTATTTGGTTAATGGGGATGATTGGACATGCGTTGAATACCTCCGAATACAGCGTTGAAGGTCCTTACACTCCCGGTATTCGCAATTTCCGTATATTCTCGGGATTGATGTTTGTCACGGCTGGGTTCTCCGGTGCATGTGAATATCTCCTCGGGGAAGCTGCATTCTTACAAGTTGGCGGTAAAGTTGTGGCAGTCTTGACGAAATCCTTAGACAAGTATACACTTCTTGTTTCGGGGATTGCATTCGTGATGGCAGTCAGTGACTTCGTGCTGAAGTTGAGATGGACGAAGGATGCGCTTGCAGAACAAAAAGGCCGCAAGCAAATTATGCCCAATATCAACATTACTACCCCCAAACAGCCGATCAATATTCAAGTGCCTCATCAACAAGCACCCGAAATCAACGTGCATACGCCTGCATCGAAACCTAGCGATATGCCTGCAATCAATGTCCATCTTCCTGCAGCGCAAGCGAAGGATGCGTCGTCTATCAATGTGAATATGCCTTCGGCTCAAACGCAACAGCCTACGCCTATCAGCATTAACATGCCTGCGGCAAAGGCTCGCAAGAAGGAAGCTTCTATCAATGTAAATATGCCTGCGGCAAAGCCTCAGCAGACGCCTACTCCTATCAATATCAGCATGCCGGCGGCAAAAGCGCAACAGAAGCCTGCGCCCATCAACGTCAGCATGCCCAAGGCTCAACCTACTACGGTTGCTCCAATCAGTATCAACGTTCCTACGGCAAAAGCGCAGAACCCTACGCCTATCAGCATCAATATGCCCGCGGCTCAGGCTCAAAAACCTACGCCTATCAGCATCAACATGCCCGCGGCTCAGGCTCAAAAGCCTACGCCTATCAGCATCAACATGCCCGCGGCTCAGGCTCAAAAGCCTACGCCCGTCAATGTCAATATGGCAAAAACACAAAAACGCGGCGTAACGCCTTTGACGGTGAACTTGCCCAATGCGCAGACGGAAGAAACAACGCCTTTGACCATCAATATGCCCAGCGCGCAAGTTCAAAAACCTGGCACTGTCAACGTCAATATGCCTGGTGCTGGTGCTACTTCTTCCGCACCCGTATCGGTTCGTATGTCTAAGTCGAAGCAGAAAGCCGCTGCAATGCCTTTGACTATCAATGTACCTAGTGCGCAAGTGGAACCTGCAACACCCATCAATGTGAATGTAGCGGGCGCGCAAGCGCAGAAACCTGCAGCGGTTGGCGTAAACATGCCTGGTGTGAAGAAACAAGCGGTTCAACCTTTGACCATCAATACGCCTAGCGTTCAAGTGGAAGAAGCGACGCCTATTGCGGTTAATGTTGCAAGAGCACAAGCACAGAATGTTGCGCCTATCAGCGTGACCATGCCTACGAATGGTGTAGCACCTAGCGCACAAGCGTTGACTATCAATACACCTGGTGCAGAAGTTACAAACGCAACGCCTATTGCTATCAATATGGCACGTGCGCAGGCTCAAAACGTTGCACCTGTCAGCGTGACCATGCCTACGAACGGTGTAGCACCTGAAGCACAAGCGTTGACTATCAATACGCCTGGTGCGGAAGTTGCAAACGCAACGCCTATTGCTATCAATATGGCACGTGCGCAGGCTCAAAACGTAGCACCTATCAGCGTGACCATGCCTACGAACGGCATTGCACCTGAAGCACAAGCATTGACGATTAATACACCTGGTGCAGAAGTTGCAAACGCAACGCCCATCAACGTAAACATGGCACGTGCACAAGCACAGAATGTTGCGCCTGTCAGCGTGACCATGCCTACGAATGGCAT
>SVIN01000037.1 GCA_015069495.1 Clostridiales bacterium | reverse complement strand
TTTTGCGTGTTTATCATAATGTTCTCCATTTTTATATTTTCTTTATCTTATATTATACCTCTTTTTTCCTTTTCTGTCAAGACAAAACAGAATTTTTTCCTCCCACCTTTTTGAAAAACATAATTATCAGTATTATTGATTGCGAAAATTCCTTTATTAAATTTTTTATTGTAAACCTTATATTCGGGTTCTTGCTTGCAACAATGATGATTCCTGGCGAACTTTTCACGATTACCAACTACCAGACGGTTGCTAACCTCGGTTGGAAAAATACCTTCACGGCGTTGATCGTACCTTTCCTTGTAAGTGTATTCTATATCTATTTGTTGAAGCAAAACTTCTTACAAATTCCCAACGAATTATATCTTGCAGCGAAAGTGGACGGCACGAACGACTTGAAGTATCTTTGGAAAGTTATGATTCCTCTTGCATTGCCCACGTTGATTTCGATTACAATTCTCAAAATGATGGGCGCATGGAACACGTACGCTTGGCCTCGTTTGGTTGCAAACGACGAGGCGCACCGAATGATCACGAACGGTTTGCGTGAAGCATTCACGGACGTAGATTCGGGCAGAACGAATATCCCTGTACAAATGGCCGCGGTTGCGATGGTATCCGCTCCCCTCTTCCTCGTATTTATTTTCCTCAGAAAATATATTATGAAGGGTGTTTCGAGAAGCGGTATTAAAGGCTAATCCTTACCGCATACTAAATTAGGTTTTTAATAAAATAAATAAAAGGATGAATAAGGAAATGGAAAACATGAACGAAAACAACACTCCTGAAACGGAAGTAGAAGAAACTGCTGCTCCCGAAACACAGGTAGAAGAACCGAAAACAGAAGAATCCGTAAAAATCACGGAATCGCAACCTGAAAAGAAAAAAGTTAATAAACAAAAAGTCGGTACGTATATCAAAATCGGTGCAGTTGCTGTTGCTGGCGTTTTGGCTGTTTCTCTTTTAGTGCCCCTTTTCAAAAATATGGGCAATAAAAAGAACCAAATGGTTGAAAACACGAATGTAGTTGCTTACGACGGCAGTGAAGTTACGGTTACGTTCTACCACACGATGGGCGCAAACTTAAAAGGCGTTTTGGATAAGCATATCGCAAAGTTCAATGAATTGTATCCCAACATCAAAATTGAACACAGCTCCTACGGCGATTACCCCGGCGTTCGTAACCAAATTTCGACCGAATTGACGTCAAACAGCGCGCCTTCGATTGCGTACTGCTACCCCGACCACGTTGCTCTTTACAACACGGCAAAAGCAGTTTTGACGTTGGACGATTATATGGCAAGCACCTCGACGGTTACGAGAGCAGACGGCACGACGGAAACGATGGGCTTCACTCAAGAGCAAATCAACGATTTCGTTCCTGCATATCTCGCAGAAGGTAAAGCGTACGGCGACAACCTTATGTACACCCTTCCTTTTGCAAAATCTACCGAAGTTTTGTATTATAACAAGACGGAATTTGCAAAGAACGGCTGGACTGTTCCTAAGACTTGGGATGAAATGGAAGCTCTTTGCAAAGTAATCAAAGCGAAATATCCTAGCGATATTCCCCTTGGTTATGACTCGGAAGCAAACTGGTTCATCACGATGACCGAACAAATGAACTCGGCTTATACTTCTACCAATGCAAGCGAACACTTCGTATTTAATACGGCTGAAAACCGCGCCTTCGTTGAAAAATACCGTCAATGGTATCAGAATGGTTGGGTAATCACCGAAGAAACGTACGGCGGTTACACGTCCGACCTCTTCACCGCAACGACGGGTCAAAGAGCGTTTATGTGTATCGGTTCGTCTGCAGGCGCTCAGTATCAAACGCCTGATAAAGTTTCGACGGAAAACGGCGACGAATATCCTTTTGAAGTAGGCGTAACGATGATTCCTCAAGTAAGCGCAGACAACGCAAAAGTTATTCAGCAAGGCCCTTCCATCTGTCTTTTTAGAAAGCCTGACCAAGAAGCAGCTGCTGCATGGTTGTTCGCAAAATATTTCACGACGAACGTTATTTTCCAGGCTGAATATTCGATGACGTCGGGTTATGCTCCCGTTATCCAGTCGGTAAAAGAACACCCCGTTTACGCGCAGTTCCTTGAAGATGCTAACGGTACCGATTTCTTGCAGGCAGCTTGCGTAAAACAGTCGGTTGAACAAATGTCGGCTTACTACGTATCCCCTGCATTCAACGGTTCTTCCGCGGCTCGTGACGAAGTTGGTTTGTTGTTGCAAAGATGCTTCACCACCGCGCCTAAGGCAAACCAAACGGTTGCACAAATGATCGAAGAACAGTTTGCAAACTCCGTAAAAGAATTGCACAAAGACTACGACGAATAATTTTATATTGTAAGGTACACTTATGAAAAAGAAATTTTTATCTCTTTTCAGTTTACTTTTCGCTGCAATTCTTTCTTGCGGCGTAATGGCGGCTTGCGACGAGGAGGAATCCTCCGCTGGCGGCAATTCCCCTCAAATCGAACAGGTTGACTACGCGGGAACAGTTTCTCTTGATATGGCATCTACCACAACCCAAAAAATGGAAGTTACGGTAAAATCGTATATCGACGGTGACACGACGCATTTTAATCTTCCTAAAAATATTGCGGGTACGGGTAACTTTGCGGATACGGGTATCTTAAAAGCAAGATACCTTGCCGTAAACACTCCCGAATCCACGGGTAAAATTGAAGAATGGGGCAAAAAAGCCTCCAACTTCACCAAAGAAAAATTGCAAAACGCTACTTCTATCGTTTTGGAAACGGATGGTGTGAACTGGGAAGTTGACTCCACGGGTGATAGACACCTTGTTTGGGTTTGGTACAAAGCGGCTGGCAGCGACGTTTATCGTAATTTGAACCTTGAATTGTTACAAAACGGTCTTGCGCTTGGTTCTAAATCAGGGGAAACCCGTTACGGCACAGCAGCCGTGAATGCCATTAACCAAGCTACGCAGTTGAAGTTGCACGTTTTCTCGAGAGAAAAAGACCCTGATTTCTACTATGGTCAAGCATACGAAATCGATTTAAAAGAACTTCGTATGAATATCGACGAATACAACGGTTTAAAAGTTGCGTTTGAAGGTTATGTATCCTATTACAACAATCAAGGTGTGTACGTAGAAAGCTATGACGAAGTGACGGATATGTATTACGGCGTGTACGTATATTATGGATTCTTCCTTAGTTCCTACGGCGAAAAAGTACTTTCCGAAGGCAACCATGTACGTATTGTGGGCAGCGTTCAGTACTGGGAAACGGGTGATTCCTATCAAGTTGCCGACCTTACGTACGATCCTTTTGACTTGGAAAATCCTAACAATATCCAGCTTTTGGATAAAGAAAAACACCCCGCAGCGAACCATGAAACGGCTGCAGCGACGTTTAACGGCAAAATCGATATCGACGTGACGCAAAAGAACGAAGACGGCGAAGAAGTTGAAGTGACTAAAACTGTGGATTACGCAGAAATGGCGCTTGGCACTTCGATCAGCATGAAGGGTTTGAAAGTTATTGACGCGTACACCACGAACAACGGCGGTGATAATGACGGCGCAATGACTTTGACTTGTCAAGCGGCTGACGGACAAATCGTTTCCGTGCGTACAATCGTTTTGAAAGACGCAGACGGCAATCTTATCACCAAAGATGACTACTTGGGTAAAACCATTGACGTTTCGGGCGTTGTAGATTGTTTCGACGGCGAATATCAAATCAAAGTTTTCCGTACGAGCAGTATTGCTATCGTTGGATAACTCCCCTATTTTACCTCACTTGTCCCTTTTAGACACCTTTACTTTTAAAAGGTAAGAGGTAAATTTCCAAACATTGAAATCCAAAAATAAATTTATTATAAAGGAGAAAAAAAATGAAGAAACTACTCATTGGCATTCTTGCTACCCTCGCTTGTTTCGCTTGCTTCGCAGGCTGCAACAAGGACAAAGGCAATGAAAACGAAAGCAGCGCACCCTCCACGGAACAGACTGCAAGTGTTGAAGACGCGAAAAAGAACGTCAAAGCATTGTATCAGAGCTCGATCGGTACGGGCCGCTTCGACTACGAAGTTGTAAACGCTGTTAACGTTGCAGGCGTATCCTTCTCGATCAACTGGACGGTTACGTGCGACGAAGGCGTTGTTACGCTTGAAAAAGGCGACGTTAAGACGAAAGTTGTTGTAAACAAAGAATTGACGGAAAACAAAGCTTACACCTTGAAAGCAGAAATTACTGCTCCCGATGGCACGAAAGCTGAAATCGAATTTGAAGGCGTTGTTGAACAAGCTCCTTCCGTTGTTCCTCAGGCAATCACGGAAGCTCCCGTTGTTGGCGAAGATTATTTGCTTTACATGTATCAAGCCCAAAAACATCAAGATTTGTACTTTGTAGGTAAAATGAGTGGGTTCTACCTTGCTACTACAAACGCTTCTAATGGTGAAACGTATGCAGACGCTACCAATGTACAAGTTGAAGCTGTTACAGGTAAAACGAATACTTACTACTTGACGTTCACGAACTCTCTCAATACAAAACAGTACATTGGTGTTACGAACACGTACAACAACGGTTCTTGGCACGATAACGTATTCCTTGCTGAAAGTACGACTTCTGAAGGTACGGATCCTTACACGTTTGAATTTGAATTCAGCGCAGAATATAAAACTTTGATTGCTACATTGGAAGGCGTTAAATCTGGTAAAGACCAAAACGTTACAGAAACCAAGACTGTTTCTTACTTCCTTGGTACGAGCGGCGGTTACTACACGTTCGGCGTAATGCCCGTTGAGGAAATGGAAGGCGCATACGTTGGTAAGCTTGTAAAGATGGTTGATAAATCCACGATTCAACCCGCTGATAAAGTTGCATCTGAAAAATCAGTGCTTTCCGTTCAAGATACCTTCACTGGAGCTGTGGAACTTGACCTTGCTGTAAAAGGTACAATATACACCGACGTTGCTATCAATTGGGAAGTGAAAGATGGAGTGGCTACGATTGAAAACGGTAAGTTGACGATTGCTAACCCCACCGCTGACGTTAACGTTGTTATCAAAGCAACCCTTACCTGCGAAAATGTTACGGAAACTGTTGAATTCCCGATCACGGTACATCCCAGCTCTGATATTACGGTTGTTACAGCTCCCGTTGCCGACACCGCATACAAAATGTATATATATCAAGCAAAGCTTGGCAAGAATTTGTATCTTACGGGTACAACCGATTCCGCAAAACCTCAATTCCTTGGTACAAATGAATCCAACTATTACGCAGCTGACGTTTACGCAGAAGTCGTTGAAAGCGGTTATAAATTCTATTTCAAGGGCGAAAGCAACGTAAAATCCTATATCTATGTTGAAACGTATAAGCAAGAAGGTAAAAACTACTTCAGTACAAAAATTTCGTTATCCACGGAAAAATCGTCTGTATTCTATTACAATACAGAATTCTCTTGCTGGTGTACGAACACGGGAGATGATATTTGCTTTATCGGTACGTATAGCACCTTCAACACGGTAAGCGCTTCTACGTCTCATTATATGACGGAAGCAAACATGGGCACTGAGCAATTCCCCGTAGTTCTTGCTACGATTAATAAGATTGACGAAAAGCCCGCTGAACCTGAAAATCCTGGTCAAGGCGGTGAAGAAGAAGCAACTGCTACGTTAATTACTGCTCCTACCGCTAACACGGCATATCATTTCTCTTTCACTCGTGATTCTGGTGAAACCTATTATTTCGCAGGAAGCTTGAATAGTGCAGGTTATTACCTCCAAGGCACCACTGATGTTGCAAAATCGAAAGAAGTTTACCTTGAAGCAACAACTGGTGGATACTACCTTTACTTCATGAATGATACCACCAAAACGTATATTGAAATGTATCGTAACAATGGTTACACCAACATGAAGTTGACAACAACGACTCCTGCATCGGTTTATGCTTATAATACTGAAAACAATACGCTTACTGTAACACTTGATGATGTTTTGTATTTCATTGGCTCTTTCGGTACTAACGACAACTTTAGACCTTGTGACTATAACAAATATATCTCAAGCAACTTTGTATCTCATTTCTATACCATTAGCGGTACTGTAGCTCCTGATCAAGGCGGTGAAGAAGAAGGCGGCGAAACTCTTAATTCTTACCCTGTTGCAGGAAAAGCATATAACCTCGAAGCTATTTGTGGCAGTGGCACAATTTATTTTGCAGGTACTGTTGGCGGTTCTTATAAGTTAGAAACCACTGGTCGTATTGATGGTACCACCAATAAAGCAAATGCTACGGCTATTTACTTTGAAGCCGCTGCTACTGCAGGTGAATATTATATTTACTTTATGAATGGTGAAACCAAAGTTTATATCGATGGTAGCGGCACAAGCACCAGCGGTTTTAAATTCACCACGACGAAGCCCACTGATACTTGGGTTGTTGATTTGACCAAAAAAGCGATTTGCTCCAAAGCAACGGGTAGATTTATGGGTACACAATCTGAATCCACGTACACCAATATTAGCACCTATGCTGCATCCAATATCGGTGGCACCTCCAACTATGGTGCTTATGCAAATGCTTGGTTTGTTGCAGTATAATCTATAGCAACTACATCTACGGAACCGTCCCTTTTTAGGGACGGTTCTTTTTTATTTGACTTCCCCTTCGTTTTGTGCTATACTAATAAAGTACGTTACATAAGGAGTGTCGCATATGCGCAAATGTACAAGATTTCTATTTTCCGTTGCAATCGCGTTGGCTTTTGCGGGCAACATTGCCGCTTGCAATAACAACACCCAAGAAACATCCTCCCCCCTTTCCTCTGAAAGCGTGGAAAGTTCTTCGGAATTTAACAGTTTAGAAGATTCTGAAAGTTCTTCCGAGGAAATTATCGAGGATGAATGTGATTGTTCTAGCGACCCTTACGTAAATATATCAAAAACGGAATTCTATGCAAATTATACGACGGCGTGTTGTAACGTGGACGCGAAATGGCGTTCTTATCACGGGTTTATGTCGGGCAGTTTGATCGTGCCTGATCAAGCGCCCATTGTATCCTCCTATCAGCCTACAAAAAACGGCAATTTGATCCGTAATAGTGAAACGCTATATTCGGAAGACGGGCAAGCCTACACCGTTGTAGATGCGTACGGAAACCCTGCGTTTAAGGTGTTCCGTGAGGGTGCGTATATCACTTTGGAAGAAGTAGCGGCGTTTGTGTATGCATTCGGTACTTATCCTGCCAACCATACACCTAACAAGGTAAATAATGTAGGGACTAGTGTTTGGGGGGAATATTTACGCGGCAATCACAGTAAATTTTCGGGAAACGTTTCCAAATATCCTTATGAACCAAAGCTTCCCAACATCAGCGGTTGCGGCGGGACACTGCAATATTATGAAATGGACGTTGGGACGACGGGTACGGATTGCGATCCTGGATATGCCGTAACCATCTACAACAACGGCAGCAAGATTACGCGCGGCGCGGCAAGAATTGTATATGGTAAATACGATATTGACCGCGACGGTACGTTTGAACTTGGTGAATGGCACGTTTTCTACACTTATAATCATTACAATGATTTCCAGGAATACCTCAATTACGAGGGCGGCTGGGGTGAAATGTTCGGCAATATCACGGGTGGCGGTACTCTTTCGAGCAAATATGACTACAACCCTACGCAATACGAAAACGTAACGTTTATTGAATTGCCTGAATTTTCCTCGACGACTACCCTTTCTTGTGATTATTATCTCCAAGACAGCGAAAAACGCCGTTTCTTTGCATAAAAATACCCACTGGCATACGTGTTGTGCCAGTGGTTTTTGCTTATAAAAACACTCTCAACCGCGTTTGGATTGAGAGTGTTGTTTTTTTGGGGTTTCCATTTAAAATTTAGGGTTTTAACCAAAGATATGCAAGAAGAAAAACAAGCAAACCGCCTACGATCATGCAAAGGAGCATCGGCAACATTGATTCCAACGCGCCAAATACCATTGCCCAATATTCTTTACGGCTCAATTTGATGGGCGGACGTTTTTTCATGTCCGTCTTTTTTTTGTTTGGATCGTACCAACTGAATCCTTCCACGTTCATGTCCGCGAAAGTCGTTTCTGTATCCAAATCATCTTGTTTTTTATTTTTCTTCGACATGGTTTTCTCTTTCCGCTGTGTATTTTGCTAACATATCCGCTCGTTCTTCCTCCGTTGCATACAAATGGCAAGCGCAGAAATGCCCTTCTTCCACTTCTTTGTATTGAGGCGGAACGCATTTACACACTTCCATACACTTATCGCAACGAGTGTGGAATTTACATCCCTTAGGCGGATTGACAGGAGAAGGAATATCCCCTCTCAAAATCACACGGTTCATCTTCACGTGCGGGTTGGGCACGGGCACAGCCGAGAACAACGCCTGCGTGTACGGGTGCAACGTGTTATTGAAAATTCTTTCTTTGGTTCCGTATTCCACCATACTGCCCAAATACATAACACCCACTTCGTCGGAAATGTGTTTTACAACGGACAAATCGTGAGAAATGAACACGTACGTAAGCCCAAGTTCTTTCTGCAATTCACGAAGCATATTGATAATTTGCGCCTGAATGGATACGTCGAGCGCGGATACGGGCTCGTCGCAAACCACAAGATCGGGTTTTAATGCAAGCGCGCGAGCGATACAAATACGCTGACGCTGACCACCCGAAAATTCGTGAGGGTAACGATCGAAATAGTGAGGTTGCAACCCACACATTTTCATAACGCTCAATACGTATTCTCTATAATGTTCTTTATCGACCAAACCGTGTTGCAATGCCGCTTCCCCGATGATTGCGCCTACTGTTAAACGTGGGGACAAACTTGCATACGGGTCTTGGAAAATCATTTGCATATTCGGACGCAATTTATCAAATTCTCTTTCGGGAATTTTGGAAACTTCTTTGCCGTCAAACCAAACTTCTCCGCCCGTTACGTCGTAAAGGCGTAAAATCGTGCGTCCCATCGTCGTTTTACCACAACCCGATTCTCCTACGATCCCTAACGTTTTGCCCTTTTTTAAGGCAAAAGAAACGTTGTCAACCGCTTTTAAATATTTCGTGGGTTTACCGAAAAACGTTTTGCCGACAACAAAATATTTTTTTAAATTGCGCACTTCTAACAGCACGTCCTGTTTGGGCGCGTTGGAAGTTGCCTCTACGTTTTCAGAGAGCTGTTTTATTTTTACGTTACGCATCTTCGCCGCCCTCCTGTTCGTTATAGAGATAACATGAAACGCTGTGCGTATCCGTCACTTTTACAAGCTGGGGATAAGCGCCTGCGCATTCCTTTTTACATCTGTCACATCTATCACGGAAATAGCAATAGTTGGGCATATCTACGGGGTTGGGTACGAAGCCAGGAATACAGTACAGCGATTCCACTTCTCCATCCACGGTGGGTTTACTCTTTTGCAAACCGATAGTGTAAGGATGCAAAGGATTGTCGAAAATATCTTCCGCTGTGCCCATTTCAATGATCTTGCCTGCATACATAACTACGACAAAATCCGCCATTTCCGCTACCACGCCCAAATCGTGCGTAATCAACATGATCGAACCATTGATCTTGCCTTTAATTTCACGCAAAAGATCCAAGATTTGCGCCTGAATGGTTACGTCAAGTGCCGTCGTAGGCTCGTCTGCAATAATCAATCGGGGATTGCAGAGCAAGGACATTGCGATCATGACACGTTGGCGCATACCGCCCGAAAGTTCGTGCGGGTATTTTTGGTAAACGCCTTCGGGATCAGCAATACCAACCAAGTTCAACATTTCAATACTGCGCGCTTTCGCGTCCGCTTTGGAAATGCCTTCAATATGTAAAAAGGCTACTTCGTCCAACTGATTGCCGATCGTGAAAACGGGATTGAGCGAAGTCATAGGCTCTTGGAAAATCATAGAGATTTCTCTACCTCGAATAGAACGCATCGCTTCGATAGGCATTTTCGCGATATCGTACACTTTTTCGTCCATCTCGTAAAGATAGCCGCCAAGTTCATTTTTCTTGTTGATGGGCTTACCCTTTTCGTCTTTTTTAATAACTTCCACGCCGTCCACGATTTCCGTTTCGTACACGGGTATCTTCTTTCCCTTGGCATCAAGCCGAAATGCATTCGTTGCAAAACGGATCGAACCGCTGACAATTTGTCCCGAAGGGCCTTGCACAAGCTGCATCAAGGACAGGGACGTTACTGATTTACCGCAACCCGATTCCCCTACAACACCGACCGTTGCGCCTGCAGGAATAGAGAACGTAACGCCATTTACTGCTTTGACCACACCCGTGTCCGTATAGAAATAGGTGTGAAGATCATCAAATTCGACGATATTTTTAGAGTCTTTCATCTCGGTGAGATATTCGGACTCCACGTTCTTTCTTTTCTTTTTCTTTTCAAATTCTTTGGTGATTTTGAAATTCTCTTTCGCGATGCGGCGAGATTCCTGCGCGGAGATATAATGTGAATTCTTTTTATTTTCTTCTGCCATCATATCACCTCTTCATTTTCGGGTCGAACGCGTCGCGTAACCCATCGCCTACGAAGTTGAATGCCAAAATCGCAAGTGTGATACAAATTCCGGGCGGAATCCAGAAATTAGGATAGCCCGATAAGTATTCGAGTTTCGCCGCCGAGCTGATCATTGCGCCCCACGTAGGCGTACCGAGTGGTGCGCCGAGTCCCAAGAATCCAAGCGTTGCTTCCATCAAAATGATGCTGCCAAGCCCCATCGTCATGGAAACGATCAACTGCGGCATTACGTTGGGAAGCAAATGACGGAAAATCTTTTTCGACGTTGCAAGACCTGAACATTTTGCCGCCAGCATAAATTCTTGTTCACGCAAAGACAAAATTTGACCGCGCACAAGTCTTGCCGTACCAACCCAACCGAACAGCGTCAATACAATCATCAAATAATATAATCTACGAATGTCCAAAATCCCGTTTGCCGTCAACGTTGCCGACAAAATCAACATGATAGGCAGGCTTGGAATACAGCTTAGTATATCCACGACACGCATAATCACTTGATCGACCCAGCCGCCGAAATAGCCTGCTAAACCGCCTAAAATCACGCCGATAATCGTTTCCAAAAGAATAACGATAAACCCGATCGTAAGGGAAATTCTGCCGCCTAACATTAAGTTGGTAAACAAATCGTACCCAGCGTCGTCCGTACCCAGCCAATGCTGCGCGGAAATATCGCCGCGTTTGTTCCAATCGGGCATTTCTACCGTGATGTCGTATGCTGTCACTTTATTGCCGTTTTCGTCGATAAAGTCGATACGAACAGGCAAAACGATCTCTTGTAAATTCTCCGTATCTTTCACGGGTTGACCGTTCTCCGCCCAAGGCGAAAATACCGGGCCAAGAAAGGAAAATACAAACAAGGCAATCAAAATCACCAACCCTACAACGGATAATTTCGAACGGAAGAAACGCTTTGCTACCATCATACCAGGAGAAAGCACTTTTACTCTGTCGTTCAAATTTTCGCCGTGCAATTCATCAACCGTTTCCTCTTCCATGTTCGGAGTTTCTACAATCACCGTTTCCGCCGTTTCAAGCGCTTCTACGGGAGTTTCTTCTACGGGTGCTTGTGAAAATTCTTTCTTTTCTTCCATATCCCCCTCCTTAACTTCCCAGCTTAACGCGCGGGTCAACTACCGCGTACATC
>SVIN01000036.1 GCA_015069495.1 Clostridiales bacterium | reverse complement strand
TGTTGCTTTCATACGCGTACCCAATTCGCGTTTTGCGTACAAGAATTTATCAAACGGCCACTTGGGCATTTTTACAACCAAGTAGTCAATCGTCGGTTCGAAGCATGCATAGGTGTTACCCGTTACGTCGTTGACAATTTCATCCAACGTATAACCAAGTGCTATCTTCGAAGTTACCTTTGCAATCGGAAATCCCGTTGCTTTCGATGCAAGCGCAGAAGAACGGCTTACGCGGGGATTTACCTCGATAACCGAATATTCAAAGGAATCGGGATTTAACGCGAATTGCACGTTGCAACCGCCTTCGATACCAAGTTCAGTAATAATCGACAACGCCGCATTTCTAAGCATACCGTATTCTCTGTTGGAAAGGGTTACGGCAGGCGCAACAACGATAGAGTCGCCCGTGTGAATACCTACGGGGTCTACGTTTTCCATGGAACATACCGTCAATACGTTACCCGCGCTGTCACGCAAAACTTCAAATTCGATTTCCTTCCACCCTGCGATATATTTCTCAATCAATACCTGCGTAATAGGCGAAAGCATCAAACCGTTGTGTGAAATCAAACGAAGCTCTTCTTCGTTATACGCTACGCCGCCGCCTGCACCGCCAAGAGTATAAGCGGGACGAATAATTACCGGATAACCAAGTTTATTGGCAATTGCAACGCATTCCTCTACCGTATAGGCGATATCAGAAGGAACGCAAGGCTGATTGATTTTTTCCATCGTAGCTTTGAACAGTTCTCTGTCTTCCGAGCGGTCGATTGCATCCAATTTCGTACCAATCAATTTTACACCGTGCTTATCGAGGAAACCCGATTTTGCCAATTTGCAACCCATGGTAAGACCCGTTTGACCGCCAAGCGACGCCAACAAACTGTCGGGTTTCTCCTTGATAATGATACGTTTGAGAGATTCTTCCGTCAAAGGTTCGAGGTAAATTTCATCCGCGAGCGCCTTATCCGTCATAATCGTTGCGGGGTTGGAGTTGCAAAGCACAACGTTGATACCCTCGCTCTTCATAACGCGGCAAGCTTGCGCGCCTGCATAGTCAAATTCAGCAGCTTGTCCAATAACGATAGGACCGGAACCGATTACCAATACTTTCTTAATATCACTTCTTTTAGGCATTTTCGTTCTCCTTCACCAACATAGCTTTCCACTTGTTGTACAAAACGTTTTCAGGGTGACCAATTCCGCAAGATTCGGGGACAAACTGCACTGTAAACGCATTCAATGCAGGATAGTCAATACCCTCGCAAGAACCGTCGTTTACGTTGATGAAGCTGATTTCACCTTGTTGCAAGGAATCGGAAACTACTTCAAATCCGTGGTTCTGTGCGGAAATATATACACGGCCGTCCGCGAGGGATTTTACAGGTTGATTGCCGCCGCGGTGCCCGTATTTCTGTTTTGCGACCTTCGCCCCCATTGCAAGCGCAACGGTCAAGTGTCCCAAGCCAATCGCCATCACGGGTACTTTACCCATTACCTTTTTCACCTCTGCAATCAAGGCAGTATTTTCGGTGGGATTACCCGCACCATCGGAAATTACTACACCGTCCGCATTCAGGGCAAGAATTTCTTCCGCGGTCGAAGCGGCGGGCATGCTAATTACGTTATAACCTTGATTGTTTAAATTTTGAATGGTGCTGTTTTTCGCGCCTAAATTCCACAATACCAACGTATTGGTTGCGTTTTTCGCTTCGAAATATCCTTTCACGGTTGGAGCAACTGCATTCAACGCGCCTTTTACTGTATAATCCGCCAATGCCTTGAGTTCGGTTTCCGTCAAAGGCTCATCGCTGATACGCGCGTTCATCGCGCCTTCTTCACGCAAAATTTTCGTCAACTGACGGGTATCTACGCCGTAGATACCGATTACCCCTTCTTCCTTGAGATAAGTTTCCAAGGGAGCTTCCATGCGGAAGTTAGAAGGATTGTCGCAGATTTCACGTACAATATACGCAGAAACCCACGCCTTATCGCTTTCTACGTCTGCGCGGATTGCGCCATAGTTACCAATCAAAGGGAAGGTCTGCACAACGATTTGACCGTAATTGGCGGGGTCAGTTAAATTTTCCATATACCCAACCATTCCCGTAGAAAAGACAAGTTCGCCCATAGCGTCGCCGACTGCGCCAAAACGCCAGCCTTGGAAGCTTTGGCCATTTTGTAAAGTTAAATACACTTTCTTCTGTTCCATACGCTTTCCTCTATATTTTGATATTTTTTATTGCCAATTTTGATAAAAAATAAGACTGATTACGAAAATCAGTCTTCATTACAAAAAATATAAATTTGCAAAATAGAAAAACGAACACCGCCGCTCAGTTTGCTTTCTGCAAAGGCGGCCGCACCTGCGTTGTTCAGTTGTTTCATTTCTTTTGCAAACATCATCATATTACCTACTGCTGACAAGTATTATACCACCTTTATAGATATTTGTCAACCTTTCAAACACCGTTTCCAAAGGAAAAATATGTTTTTTAAAAAAATCCTTTTGCTTCTAAGCACCCGAAAGCGGTTGCAGTGTAATTGCCGTCGTGCAAGGAGACACTTAACGTAACTTCTTCGCCCGCCGTCAGACGGGATAAATTTTCACCCGTAATCGGCAATATGCCGTTTTCTTCATAGAGAATATATTCTTCACCATTCCCCTGCAATGCAATTTGCGCATGGTGGAAGCGCGCATCGCTCGCCCCCTCGCAAATCGCGTAAAGAATACTTTCAACATCCAATTGATTTTGTAAAATCCTTTGGCGCACACGATAAGAATTGACGAGGTTTTTCGCCACCGCGCACGCAACGGGTTGAGATTTTGCACCCGATACTTTACAGGTAAACAGTTTATTCTCCTTGTCGCAATCTTTCGCAATTCGACGGCATATTTCTGCAAGCGTCTTTCTTAACGCAACGGTGAATTTCGCAAACTCGGTATCCTCACACGATATTTTATAATTACCCGCCTTGCCGTTCGCCATAATACAAACGGTATCATTCGGGGAAGAAATCCCGTCGCCGCAAAGCAGATTGACTGTATCTTTCACCGTTAAATGTAAGGCTTTTTGTAACATTTCCGAAGAAATATTAACGTCAGTCGTCAAAAAAATCAAGGTCGTCGCCATATTGGGCGCAACCCGCACGTTACCTTTGAATATCGCACCGATTTTACAAGGAAAATCCCCCAAATCGAACGCAAACGCTGCATGTTTTGGATACGAGTCAGTGGTCATAATCGCTTCTGCCGCGCGATGACTGCCCTCTTCCGTTGCTTCTAAACCTTGGAATAAGGCGCGGAGATTGTTCTCAAAGGGCGTTAAAGTGATTTCCTCGCCGATTTTACCCGTCGATGCAATCACCGTATCGTTGGCATCAATATCCGAACGAGCTGCTAAAGCTCGACAAGCAAGTTCGGCAAGCCGTTCCCCATTCGGCATGAAGACGTTAGCAACACCGCTATTTACAAGTATAGCGCGCGCAAGCCCCTTTTTGACATGACGTTTAGAAGAACAAGCAGGACCGCTTTGTTCGCTTTGCGCAGAAAATACGCAAGCTGTAGGACAACGCCTATCCGCTACCACCAACGCCAAATCCTTTTTATTGGGATCAGCGGTAAAACCTGCGTGCATTCCGTTCGCGCGAAAACCCGCAGGCGCGCATATGCCGCCCGCAATTTCACGCAATTCCCGATTCACGCCGTTTTTTCGCATAGTTTACTCCTCAAAATATATCAACGCTTGCACCACTGTTTCATCATTCGCGTTAAAGCCTTGCACAAAATATCCGCCATCTTCCCCGCGCTTACGGTAAAAACGAAGTTCATCCCCCTCTTTACACTGCTTTGCATAAGTAATGGAAAAGCGTTTCACACGTTTTTCGGTGAGCTCTTCAATCGAAAATGCATTCATACAGAAATCCGCATAGCGGGTGTTGTTTACGTGCATGTTGTGATCGTAATCAGAACTTCCCACTGTCATCGCATAGCGAAGTTCCCCATCAATAGATTGAAACGAGGGAATTTTCCAAACCACCTCGTCGAAAACTCGGCGGGTGTTGTACGTTGAATAATCCTGATTATCAATTGCTTTGGATTGTAAAATTTTACCTGCATTCATATCAATCAAACACCAGCGCGAGGATGCGTTGACGGCAATCTCACCCTGCTCGTCTAAAAATTGATATTCACGGCCAAAGGTAGCGCGCGTGGGCGGTAACGGCCAAGTTTTTACCGACATACACTGCCCCAATGATACGGGAGTAAGAAATTCCATGCAAACGTTGGTTACCATAAATGCATACCCGCGCGGGCGCACAAACGCATACCCAAAGCCAAGTTCATCTGCGCTGGCGCAAGCCACTTCTTCCATCAAGGCAAGCGCAACGGATATCCTCATTTCATCTTTAAAATCGCAATCGCAATATTTAATTGTAAATTGTTGTATATGTTCGTACGGTTTCATGCTTATTAGTATACCTGATAATCACAAAAAAGTCAATCCTCATAAGGAAAATTTTTCATTTTTTCTTAACTTTTTTTCGTATTGCCACGCGAAGTTCTTGACTTATTCCCATCTTTGTGATATAATACTTTATGTAAAGTATAGTGAGTTGAAAAAGCTTGATTTTTCAAGGAAAATCTGCAATTTTAAAAACCTGCTTTCTGCCAGGCATAACACTACTACGCCAGACAAAAATTCATAAGGAGAATATCATGAGCGAAAAAGAAAGCGTATTGGAAAACGACAGCGCGTTGACGGGCGGCGAAGATCAGAATTTCGACATTAGTTCGGATTTGATTCGCGGACACATCAACACCATCATTTTACGCAGTTTATACGACGGCGATAAATACGGTTATGACATCATCAATGAGATTGAAAAGAAAAGCGGCGGCCTGTACACCTTAAAGCAGCCTACCCTTTACAGCGCCTTAAAGCGTTTGGAATCATTGAATTACGTTTCTTCCTATTACGGGGAATTTTCCAACGGTGGCAGAAGAAAATACTTCTCCCTCACCGATAAAGGTAGAAAATTCACGGAAAAGAACCTTTCCGAATGGGAATATTCGCGCACTATCATTGACAGTTTGATTTCGGATGGGAACGCGCATTACGATTTCTCCTTTATCACCGAAAAACAAAGCGAGTTGACGGAATTAAAACGAGCCCTCACCGCACGCGAGCAGGCTTTGAACGATGAAAAAGTTGCTTTGAACAATCTTAGAAACGAGTTACAGCGCGAACGCTCCCTATTATCAGCGCAAAGTTCCTCTTTATCCTCGCAGAAATCTGACTTTAACGAGTTAAAGGAAAAATTATCCGCACAGACGGCTGAGTTAGAAGATAAAGAACAAATCCTCAACGAGAAACAAGCCGAAATCGACGCCAAGGAAGTTATCTTAGCCGAAAAAGAAGAAGAACTTTTCCAGGCAAAGGCAGAGTTGGAAACAAAGACCGCTGAAATCCTTGAATTAAAACGCATGTTGGAAGCACAACAGATCGCTTTCACCGATATAGAAAACGAATTGAGCGAAACACAAGCCAATTTGTCCTCTTTGCAAGAACAAAACGCAGAACTCTTGGCAATGAACGCAGCATTGGAAGAACAGACAATTCAGTTGACCACGCAAGCCGTAAACAACGAAGAATTGGAAAAAGCAAAAGCGGAACTGTCGGATATGCAAGCCGATCTTGACGATAAAAAAGCAGTTATTCTTTCCTTAAACACGGCGATTGCTACACAAGAAAATACCATTCAGCTATTGAAGGAAGAACAAGAATCCAAGACAACCGAATATTACAACAAGAGTTTGGAACTCCGCGCGCAACAAGCACAAATCGAAGCACAACGCGAACGCTTGGAAAGCGAACGCCGTTCGATGACTGCACAGCTTGAAAAGAATGAAGAATTACAGCGCGTTCTGGAGGAAAAGGAAGCCCTTTTAATCGAGCGCGAGACGGAATTGCAAACCCTTTCCGAAAGCATGAAAGCTTCGGAGGAAAATAATTTCTCCACCGTAGCCGAATTGGAAGAACGCGCGCGCATTTTAACAGAGAAAGAAGAATCATATCAACGCGAGCGTGAGGAATGGGCAAACGAAAAAGCCTCGTTTGAACGCCAAAACCTCGATTTGGAAGAAGCGCGCAAAACTTTGGAAGATCAACGTGCTGCGTTGGAAAACCAACTGCAAATCCTTGAAGTAGAACGCGACACACTCCGCGCGGATAACGACGCCTTAGAACAAGCAAAAATCGCGTTAGAAATTGAAAAAGCAGATTTACATGCTTTACAGTCCTCTCTGCAGTCCGAACGCGAACAGATGGATAAGAAGGCATACGACTTAACCCGTCAAGAATATGCCGTTGAAGAAAAAGAACGCAAGCTGGAGACCAAGGAAACGGAAACTACCGCCTCCTCCGCTGAAATTCAACGCCGATTGGACGATTTACAACAACGTGAAAACGAACTCTTGACAAACTCCCGCAAGTTGCAAGACGATTTCGCAACTTTACAACAACAAGAAAAAGAGCTTGCCGCAAGACAAACCCTTTACAATCAACAACAATTGGAATTTATCGCTCGTAAAAATGCCCTTTCCGCACAACAATTCGACTTCACCGATAAATTAAGTTCGTACAACGTGCAAGTAAAATTGTTCAATGAAAAATTGGAAAAGATGGAAAATGAGCGCGTTGCTTTCCAATCCGAACAAGCGGAATTCGAAAAGAAAGTGAAAGAATTTGAAGCCGAAAAGGCGCAATTTAACGAAGAAAAAGAAAAGACAAACCGCGAATTGATGGCAGCGCAGGAAAAGGCGCACGAGGCGGATACCGGTTTGCAGGCGCGTATGCAAGAATTACAGGATAGAGAAAACATCCTTACGCAACGCGAAAACGCGTTTAATACGCAGCTGCAGGATTATACCCCTAATTATAACGCTCCCATGGTGAACCCCTTGGATCGTTTGTATAACCAAACGCATTACCCGCAAAGTCATCCTGTAAACGCGAGCGATCCTTATAAAATTTTGCGTGATCGCGCACGTGAGGACGGCGTTGCTCTTTACACCGCAGGCGGGACAGCCGTATTCCCCACCGCGCAACATGCGATTGCACCTACCTCTTCCGTAACCTCCACGCAACCTAAACGTACGGGCACTTACTGTGTTGGTTCAGCCTTGTTTAAGGCGGCGATGATTATGCTTTGCTTTATCGCCTTTGAAAGTTTAATTGTCTTTTTCGCAAAGGACTATTTGGATATTCGCGCATATTACCCCGCGGTTCCGTTAGGCATTGGATTCCTTGTATTTATTATTTGTGCAATCCTCTACGCGCGTAATTACCGCCCGAACGCAAGGCGCAAACGTCATCCTTCCTACCTTTTAACCTTGACTGTTTTGTTTGTCATTAGCATCATCATTGTTACAATGGTTGCCGTGTATTTACACGCGGACATCACCAAACCCGCCCAAATGCTTTATTACGTAATTATCCCCATCGCATATCTTGCGAACATGATGATTTTCGGCACTTTCTATTACCTCTTCTCGGTACATGAAAGCCATACTCGTTAAAATGCATCCCGCCCTATTTGGGCGGGACTCCTTTTGCGCTTTCTTGTTTCATGTGAAACACTATATGTGGATTTGCACACCTATAAATGCATTGGAACCCCTTTTAAATAAAGGCTTTCCGCGTTTTTTAACTTTCTTGAAGATATTTCACTATACCCCCACAAACCAGTTGACGGAGAGACAAAAATCTGCTATAATAGTCTAGTAAATAAATGAAGGCATAGCTCAGTTGGCAGAGTGTTACTTTGATGCGGTAGGCGTTGGAGTTCGCGCGAGCCCTGCGAAGCCTTGATGCGGCGAATCAAAACGTTCTCGCGTCCACCATAATGAAATTACGGAGGCGTAGCTCAGTTGGTTAGAGCGCTACCTTGACATGGTAGAGGTCGGAGGTTCGAGCCCTCTCGCATCCACCAAACGGCATCCCTTTTGGGATGCTTTATTCGTTTGGTGGATGCGAGAGATGCGAAGAACCGACGCCGTAACGGAGGTTCGCGCGAGCAACGATAATGACGATATGTATTCTTACCGATATTCCTATGTCGTTGCGACGCTTTGGCGTAGCCAAATCCCTCGAGCGCAAACGGCATCCCTTTTGGGATGCTTTATTCGTTTGGTGGATGCGAGAGATGCGAAGAACCGACGCCGTAACGGAGGTTCGCGCGAGCAACGATAATGACGATATGTATTCTTACCGATATTCCTATGTCGTTGCGACGCTTTGGCGTAGCCAAATCCCTCGAGCGCAAACAGCATCCCTTTTGGGATGCTTTATTCGTTTGGTGGATGCGAGAGATACGAAGAACCGACGCCGTAACGGAGGTTCGCGCGAGCAACGATAATGACGATATGTATTCTTACCGATATTCCTATGTCGTTGCGACGCTTTGGCGTAGCCAAATCCCTCGAGCGCAAACAGCATCCCTTTTGGGATGCCTTTTTTTTATTTGGTGGACGCGAGATATAAACCAACTCAATATCTTCAAATACGCAAAAAAAATCAGACACATCACGATGGTTTTACCCAAAATGATGTGTCCCTTTTATTATGCGATCGTATTTATTACGTAAAAGCTGCCACTATTACGCTTCGCCTTCTTCCATCGTAGCCGACTTCTTTCTTGCTGTACGATTTTTGAAAGAACTAGAACAGAAATACCCCAAAAGCATGATAACCCCAAAAACAATTAGATAAAAGAATACTGGAAAAACAAAACCTTTCCCTCTTGCAATCGAGTTTTGATAAGGAATTACGCCGTGCGCATACACAGTTGCAAAAATCATAAAAAGGCAAGACACTATCGACAACATCGGCAAAACAAACCTCTTAAACGCAGGCAGTTCCTTTTCCTTTATCATCCAAGCGATAAACATAGGAATATAGAAAGCGTAAATCGTAACGATCGGCAATTCTGACGAGTCAAAATTAAAAACACCAAACCAACCGTTAGAGGACAAATTCGCACCGTAAAAATACAACAGCCAAACGGCGCACATCAATAATCCAAAAACGGAAGAATTCATCGGCATATTGTTCGTTGGGTCAATTTGATTAAACATAGTTGGATTAGGCCCCTCGCCACGAGCAGAAATGGAATACATACCGCGAGTTGTTGCCACCATAAGCCCGTTTAACGTCCCTAAACAGGATATTGCAATACAAATATTCAACAGCGTACCGCCCAAAGAGCCAAATATATTACCAAAAGCCGTCGTTGCACCATCTTGCATCAATACTTCCACAGATGCGCCACCCGCAACCCCGATATAGTAAAGTATATACGCCACGACAACAATAGCCGCGCCAACAACCAACGCAATCGGTAAATTCTTCTTAGGCTCTTTCAACTCTGCATTGATAGAAGTCGCTATAATCCAACCTTCATAGGCAAATACCGTGGCTATGATTGCAGGGAATAAACCACCAGACGTATGCTCTGCGCCGACTGATACATACGCAAAATTATCCGTTAGCGTTCCCTTCGCAAAACCAACCACCGTACCTACAATTGCCATTAAGACAATGGGTATGAATTTAATAATGGTCGTACTTACTTGATATTTACCTGCAAGTTTCGGGGACATCACGTTGAGCGCATACGAGGCAATCAAGAAAAATCCTGCAAGAACCAACACTTCCGCGCTCACTAAGTCCCAACCGAATAATACGCCGAAATACCTTGCCGAAACCCAAGACAAAACAGAGGTCATACCAGGATAGTAAATATTCACCATGAACCACGCAAGATAGTACGCATACCCCTTTCCACAAGTCGCCTCTGCGTAATCAACTACCCCGTTAATCTTTTGATACTTTGTCGCCATAACTGCAAATTGCGCGGAGCACGTAATCATAATCAGCCCAGAAACCAACCATGCCACGATACCGAGGGACAAATTCCCTTTCGTTGCAACCAAAACGTTTTGCGCTTTAAAAAACAACCCCGAACCGATTACTGTCCCCACTACCATACATATTGCAGTACATAAGCCGTATTTCCGTTGTAATTTTTCCATATTTCACCATCCTTTTCATTCGTTTATAGATTGCGTCACCTTTATTGTAAAAATATTATAACATAGCATTTCAGCTCTTGTCAATGATTTATAAGGAAACTTTTTCATTTTATTGATTGTCGCCACCACCATAATCTATTTAATTGATTGATTGATTGAATAAAAAAACAAGGACCTCTAACAAGCCGTTAGAAGTCCTATTTTTGCAAGTTATTAAGACGTTACGCTTTCATTGCTTCTTCGATAGCAACTGCGCAAGCAACCGTCATACCAACCATGGGGTTGTTACCCGCACCGATCAAGCCCATCATTTCTACATGGGCAGGAACGGAAGACGAACCTGCGAACTGTGCGTCAGAGTGCATTCTACCCATCGTATCGGTCATACCATAGGATGCAGGGCCTGCTGCCATGTTGTCGGGGTGAAGCGTTCTACCCGTACCACCACCAGATGCAACGGAGAAGTATTCTACGCCGTTTTCATTACACCACTTCTTGTAGGTACCTGCAACGGGGTGTTGGAATCTCGTAGGGTTGGTGGAGTTACCAGTGATGGAAACGCCAACTTTTTCAAGTTTCATGATTGCAACGCCTTCGGGTACGGAGTCGGAACCATAACACTTAACCTTTGCTCTGTCGCCATCGGAGAATGCCTTTTCGTAAACAACTTCTACCGTTTCGGTTGCGTGGTCAAACTTCGTTTCTACAAAGGTGAAACCGTTAATTCTCGCAATGATATAAGCAGCATCTTTACCAAGACCATTCAAAATAACACGAAGGGGTTGCTTTCTTACTTTGTTTGCGTTCAAAGCGATGGAAATTGCACCTTCAGCAGCAGCGAAAGATTCGTGACCAGCAAGGAAACAGAAGCATTCCGTTTCATCGGAAAGGAGCTTCGCACCAAGGTTACCATGTCCAAGACCTACCAAACGGTTTTGAGCAACGGAACCAGGAATACAGAAAGCTTGCAAACCGATACCGATTGCAGCAGCCGCGTCGGAAGCTTTCGTGCAACCTTTCTTGATAGCAATTGCGGAACCTACCGTGTAAGCCCAAACAGCGTTTTCAAAGCAAATAGGCTGACCAGCGCGAACGATTTTGTCACAGTCAACGCCTTTTGCAAGACAGATTTCTCTACATTCTTCAACGGAAGAAATGCCATATTCTTTCAGAACGCCATTGATTTTATCAATTCTTCTTTCATAACCTTCAAATAATGCCATTTTCTTTTCCTCCTATTATTCTTTACGAGGGTCGATGAACTTCACCGCGCCCTGTTCAGCAGAGAATCTGCCATAGTGACCCATTGCCTTAGCATATGCTTCGTTGGGTTCCATGCCTTTCTTGATGAAGTCGGTCATTTTACCAAGGGATACGAATTCGTAACCGATAACTTCGTTGTTAGCATCCAAGGCCAAACGAGTAACGTAGCCTTCAGCCATTTCAAGGTATCTAACGCCCTTTTCCAAGGTCGAGTACATCGTACCAACCTGCGAACGATGGCCCTTACCAAGGTCTTCCAAGCCTGCACCGATAACCAAACCGTCATCGGAGAACGCGGATTGCGAACGACCGTATACGATCTGTAAGAACAATTCTCTCATAGCAGTATTGATAGCATCACAAACAAGGTCGGTGTTTAATGCTTCCAAAGGCGTTTTGCCGGGCAAAATTTCTGCCGCCATTGCAGCCGAGTGAGTCATACCGGAACAGCCGATGGTTTCAACCAAAGCTTCCTGAATGATACCTTCTTTAATATTCAAGCTAAGCTTACAAGCACCCTGCTGAGGAGCGCACCAACCGATACCATGGGTGAAACCGCTGATATCTTTGATTTCTTTCGCGTGAATCCACTTGCCTTCTTCAGGAATAGCAGCGTTTTCATGACGAGCAACACCTGCGCCTTTTGCAACGCAGTACATTTGTTGAACTTCTGACGAAATTGTCATTGT
>SVIN01000035.1 GCA_015069495.1 Clostridiales bacterium | reverse complement strand
GGCAGATGCAACCAACCTCGCGGCAACGACCAATCGTACCTCGATGATGGTGAAATACAACGGCAAGACCTTCCGTGAATTGTACGCGGGTAATACGCAGTATCAAATCAATTACGCGCACGGTAAAGGCTATTTCTATTTTGCAATTCCTGAAGCGGATCTCGTAGAAGGCGCGACGTTTGAAATTGAAGCGGGTACGCCTTTTGCAGGTCAAGGCTTGGGCGCATTGAAACTTGTCTTCAAAAACGGTGCGTGGGAAGTTTACAAAGAAACCAACTACACCCCTGATTTCGTATCGATTGGCTTGGCAAATCAATTGGAAAACGGTGAATATTTCGGTTTGTCCTTGAAGTATGACACCAACGGCTTTACGGACGCGAATGAACAAATCATGGCGGCAAGCTATACGGGTATTACCATCAACGGCGAAGGTCAAGCGGCGGCGCTTTGGGGCGGAGATCAGTTGTTGTTCTGGATTCATGGCAGTAAGCTTGCAGAAGGCTACAACGGTTATTCGCACGCTACGTTTAAAATTACAGAAGGGGCGACGGTTACCAATAAATACGGTGAAACCTTTACCCTTGGCGAAGCAACGCTTTACCTTGTAAACGGGGAATGGACGACGCAGAAACCTGCGGATTATTCCGTGACGGTGAACATTCCCGATTTGGGCGAACCGGACTGTGTATTCAAGGGCTTTAGCCATTGGAACAATGAAAACGGCATGACGTTACTTGAATTCACCAACTTCTTTAATCAGCCTACAACCTCACAATCCTACCTCAGTTCGACGGGGCATTATATCACCTTGAACGGTACAAAATTGACCGAAATACCAGGCACAAACATTTATACTTGGGAAAACACGAACTGGCTTCGTATCGATATCATGAATCCTGCGGAAGGTTCGGTGCTTATCATTGAAGAAGGTACGCCGTTTGCGGGGAACTATTTGCCTAAATTGATTTTCCAATTCCACGACGGCGTTTGGGTGCAAGCCTTTACCGTGAATATGGAAATCAATGGGGAAACTTATAGCGTATATTCCAAAAATGATGATCCCTTGATTCTCAGTGATGCGTATTTTGAAAATCTTTTGGCAGAATACGATATCCCTGGTAAAGTGGTAAGCTTCTCCACGCGTGGGGTTACCTATCCCGCAGGTACGGTATTTAAGGTATTGACGGATACCGATATCACGGTAGAAGTGATTGGCTTTGCAACGACCGAAGGTGCATCCGTTCGTTTGAATACGCCTACGGGTATTCGCTATGAAACCAAAGTAAACAAAGCGGATTACGACCGCTTGGTGGCACTTTACGGGGAAGCAAACGTGGAAATGGGTACGTATATCGTTCCGAAATTCATGTTGGGTTCTGAAGATTTTAGAGACTATTTCGCTGACAGCGCAAACGTGGACGGTACCGATTACGTGCGTATTGTAAATTCTGGTTTTGCGAATAAAGACACGGTGGATGCGGACGGATATTACTTGTATTACGGTTCGTTGGTAAATATTCAATCCCACAACTACGCGACCGATTTCTTCGGTATCGGGTATATTGAAATTACGGACGGCGACAAGGTGTATACGGTATTCGGCGGTTATGATACGGAAGATTATACCAGAACGATTTACTACGTTGCCAGCAAGGCGTATAACGATTATGCAAACGGCTCGGAAGAACAAGCGGTATTGAAGGGCTATATGGACAGCGTATTGTATATTGAAGACGATATGGTTATCTCCAATATCGTAGGGGCAGAAGGCTATGTTTCGCCTTATTCGGTAAGATACGATGCGCAAACGGGTGTTTATACCGTAACGGGCAATGCGGAAATGAAGTCGGTTATCATCGGCGGTGAAAAGAGAGTCAGCACAAGAACCAGCACCTTGATGATGAACGGTCAAGAATATTACGTGACCGATTACAACCTTACCGCTTCGGAAACCTATTCCACGCTTACCTTCAAGATTTCGTCTGTGATGAACGCTTCGGCTTTGGTGGATTTCACAGTGGAAGCACCTTCGTACAGAGGTTTAAAAATCCTTCAAATTACCGATACGGAATTGATGGATGCGGCGCAAATGCGTACGGCGGACAGCTTGACCGCGGCACAGAAAGAAGAATACGCGCGTAAGAATATTTACGCAAACTGTTTCAATTACATTTCTACTTTGGTTGCGAAAGACCGCCCTGATTTGATTATCCTTACGGGTGATATCCTCAACGGTATGTTTGACGACAATGGTTCGATGTTATTGAGATTGATCGAATTTATGGATTCGCTCGATATTCCTTGGGCGCCCGTATTCGGCGGTTTGGAAAATGCAAGCGCGCAGGGCTCTGCATGGCAACGCGAACAACTTGCCTTGTCGGAAAATTGTTTATTCAAAGCAGGAAACAGTGATTATACCATCGGTATCACCGACAAAGGCGTGCTTAGACGTGTGATTTATATGCTTGATAGCAATGCAGGCGCAGGCGTTAGCCAATCACAAGTAAATTGGGTGAAATCCGTATCGGCGAATATTGCACAGTATTACGTAGATATTCCCGCGTTTGTATGTTTTAACAGCAGTGCAAACGATTATGCGTCCGATTTCGCGATTGCCAACGTGGACGGTGTGTTCATGGGTAACGCGCCTAGCAACAATTCCACCACGCTCAATAATGGTATTCACTATACCTACGGCACGAAGACGGGTTCGTACGGTGATTACAACGCAAGCAAACTTGGCGGTACGTATATCGAATTGACCTGCGATGGATTGGTTTTCACCGTATGGGCAGAATGCCTTAATAAAACGGAAATGCAAGAAATGAAGAGTATTGATTTGGTAACAACTTATGATGGCTCGTCGGTGGTAACCGATGCATACTTGACCCCTATTTGGGATACCGACCGTATTTATGATGAAACGGGTATTTTCGTTGGTGAAACGGGGTCGGTGACTTTGATGTACACCCCCGCAGATCCTGCGGAAGTGGTGGTTCGCGATATTACTCTTGGCGTGACCTATACCTATGGTATCGATTATACGATTTCGGGGAACAAGGTAACGAGAGTGGCTGGCGGGAATTTGCCTTACATGCCTTATGATAAATATTACCTTGACGAACCCGTATACGTAAACGGTAAACCTCAAAACTGGACAGTTACGACGGAGAACGGTAAAACGGAAGACGGCTACAAAATCAGCGGTACCAAATACATGTATTACGACGAAGGATATATCGGTGCTTCGCATCACGTGATGTTCAGTTATGATAAGACGGAAGCGTGGACGGGTACGACAATTACGGGCGATACCAAAGCGCAATCTTTTATCAACAAGCTTAAGACGGAAAAAGAAGGTACGATTATGTTCTACGGCGACTCCATCACCGTAGGTTGTAACGCTTCGGGTACGGCATATGGGGATTACAGAAATCCTTATTTGCCCGCATGGAATGATTTGGTGACCAATTCCTTGGCGGAAACGTACGGCGCGAAGATTACCAAATATAACGGCGCGGTAGGCGGTTGGACAACGGCGCAAGGCGCGGAAAACTTCACAGCAAAAGTGGCAGAAGTCGGTACGACGTTGGCAGATATTGATTTGTTGGTGATTGCGTTCGGTATGAACGACCCTGTGACCAGTCAATCGGATTATACGGCATCGATTAAGCAGATGATTAACGCGTATTATGCGGCAAATCCCAACGGAAGCGTGCTTCTCGTTTCGCCCATGTTGCCCAATACGCAATCGTCGATGATTTGCGGTAACCAAGTATCGTGTGAAAACTGGTTGACCAGCATAAAGAACAGCAGTGAATACGCAGGTAAAAATATTTCGCTTGCGAAAGTATTTACGATGTTTAACGAATTGGTAACCGTTTCTGGAAAATTGTCGCGTGATTACTTGGGTAACAACGTAAATCACCCCAATGATTTCGGTGTGAGACTTTACGCGCAAGTTATTTTGAAGACGCTTTGCGGTGACGATTTCGCTTAAGAAGGACGGTGCTATGGAACTTTTAAATGCGCGCTTTCAACGACAAATAAATATCGGCGCGGCGTATTACCCCGAAGTTTTGCGCGACGACGCATTGATTGCGGATGATATCTCCAAGATGAAACAATTGGGGATATCCGTCGTGCGCATGGGGGAATTTGCGTGGAGTACCATGGAAGAAAAAGAAGGGAAAGTTGACTTTTCCTTCTTTCGCCATGTTATGGATAAAATGTACGAAGCGGAAATCGCTGTGATTTTCTGCACGCCTTCTCCCACTCCGCCGAAGTGGCTTATCAACAAATATCCCGAAATCCTCGCTACCAAAGAAAACGGGGAAACAAAACAGTTCGGGGCAAGAAACGATTATTGTAAATCAAGCCCTATTTACAGGGAAAAAGTAAAGGGGATTTCTCGTAAAATAGCCGAGGCTCTGTCCGACCATCCCGCCCTTGTCGGGTGGCAGGTGAACAATGAAATTTCGCCTCGTGAGGTGTGTTTCTGTTCGTATTGTAAAAAAGGATTTTCACAGTATTTGAAAGATAAATATAAGACGATAGACGCTTTACATGCCGAATGGGGGGCAAACCGTTGGAGTTTGAATTACGCCGATTTTGACGATATCCTTCCGCCGAGAAGCGACGTGTGGAATCATCCTTCGCTGAACTTGGAATGGGAGAGATTTCACAGTAAAGTCAATACGGATTTCATCAACGAAGAAATGAAATGTATCAAGGCATATTCGGCTCTTCCTGTCGGTACGGATATGATGCCGATTATGGAGCAGGATTATTACGAAACGAACGCGAATGCCGACGTCGTGATGTTTAACCATTACGAACAGAACGGCTTTTTTGCCCATCCGTCCCTTTGGTACGATTATCTCCGTCCCATCAAAAATAAACCGTTTTGGGTGACGGAAACACAGGTAAATTGGAACGGAGCGCACTATCCCGAATTTGGCTTTAGACCTGAAAACAACTGCTATATCAATACGTGGTTACCCATTGCAAAGGGTGGGGAACTCAACATGTATTGGCATTGGCGGGAACATTTTGCTGGGCAGGAGCTCTACCACGGTGCAGTGTTGTCTTCGTCGGGTAGATTTGCGTATAACGCTTTTGAGATAAAAAAAGCATCGGATGATTTTCGCAAATGCAAGGATATCTTGTTAAATACCCGCGTGCAATCAGACATTGCGATGCATTTTTCCGCTACGGCATGGCGTACGTTTAAATACGTGCAACCATTGAAAAATTTGAACTATCTCGAATTTTTCTATGATCGATACCATAAAGCAATGCGTCATTACAACGTGGATTTAATCGATACACCGCACGACGTATCGGGATACAAGACGGTCATTTCCCCCTTCCTTTCTTGCGTGGATGAACATGGATTAAAGGAACGGATGATGGAGTTTGTAGAAAAGGGCGGTACGTGGATTGTCGGTCCGATGAGCGATATTTTAAAAGACAATGCAGTGAAATACACCAATGCGCCATACAGCTTTTTGGAAGATTTTGCAGGGATATACACGCAAATACAAATCCCTATGGAAACGGAGGAAATCAAGGCGGTATGGAAGGATGGTACGCCTTTACCCATTGGAAAAACGTTTGACGGATATACTTTAAATGGGGCGGAAAGTCTTGCTGAGTATACTTCGTCCTACTTAAAAGGCTTGTCCGTGATTGCGCAAAAACAAGTCGGTAAGGGGAAAGTGATTGTCGTGGGTTCTGTGATCAGCGGTGAGGATATGTTGCGACTTGTCGGGGTACAACCGATATTCCATGCAAGTAACAACGTCGAATTGACGAAACGCGGGGATTGCGTTATTGCCATTGAAATTGAAAATCAAGAGGGCATGATTGAATTGCCCGATGTATATCGTGACGTTTTAACCGATAAAACGTACAGCGGTAAGATTACCATTGGGGCATTTTCGGTGATGGTATTGCAAAAGGAATAATGATAATATAACGAATAAAAAGAGGATTGGCCAAGCGGTCAATCCTCAAATATTATTGCTAAATAATTTCAGAAACTACTTGAATTATCTATAAAATTATGTTATATTATATGCATCCATATAGGGTTGATTGCATGCTCTGTAACGGCCGTATTAAAATCAGTCGAAGGAATCGTATACTATGCCTTTTAAAATTATCAGAGAGGATATAACAAAAATTAGATGTGACGCGATTGTCAATCCCACCAACGAAAAATTGTCTCCTGACGGCGGGGTTGATGCAACAATTCACCAAGCCGCAGGGGAAGATTTGCTTACGATGTGTCAAGCCATTGGCGGATTAAACGTAGGCAAAGCAAAAATAACCCCCGCCTACAATTTACCATGTAAATACGTTATCCATACCGTTGGCCCGTATTGGGAGGATGGTGCGCATCACGAGAAAGAATATTTACAGTCCTGTTATCGTGAAGCGTTGAAAATCGCGAAGGGTACCAAGTGTAAGAGTATTGCATTCCCTTTGATTTCATCGGGTTTGTACGGCTATCCCAAAGACCAAGTATTGACGGTTGCTTTGGAAGTCATCAAGGAGTTTTTATACGACAACGATGATATGTTGATTTATATTGTCGTGTACGATAAAACCGCGTATGCCTTAAGCGAACAACTTTCTTGTGGAGTATCGGCGTATATTGACGATAATTACGCGTCAGCGCACGCGGATACGTTGGAAGTTGACGATGGAGATATAATCTTTGCAAGACGCATGGCAAACACTGTACAGTGCGAAAAATCCATGCAACCGATAGAGAGCCTTCCGCGCAGTCATTGGCGCAGACAGTCCGTGCCAGCGTTCGGTTCGGTAAATTCTCTCAAAAAATTCATGTATAAAGGGTTTAAAGAGACGCTGTTTGATTTTATAGATGAGAAAGGGATCCATGACGTGGATTGTTACAAACGCGCGAACGTGAGTAGGCAAACTTGGTCAAAGATTGTGAATGATCCGCATTACACACCCACGAAAAAGACCGCGATTGCGTTGGCAATTTCCTTACGCTTAAATATAGATGAAGCGCAAGCTCTTTTGGTATCGACCGGTTTTATTTTATCGAAAAGTTCCCTATTTGACGTTATTATTATGTTCTGTATCGTGAAAGAGATTTACGACGTTTTTGAGATTGATTCTATTTTGTTCCAATACGATCAAGAAACGTTGTTCTCGAAAGAATAATTTGTCAATTGTCAATTGACCAAATCCATATAAAAATCCTTTATAATGTGGTTGTAAGCTGAAACGCCTACAACTACATTTTTCTATAAAAGGAGATTGAATTATGAAACAAACGAACAATGAAAAAGTAAAAAACGGTCTTACGGAAGTTGTCTTTATTTTGGATAGAAGCGGTTCTATGTCGGGGTATGAACGAGATACGATAGGCGGTTTTAACGCTACCATTGCAAAACAAAAGCAAGAAGAGGGCAAAGCAATCGTGTCTACGGTTTTATTTGACCATGAAATTGAGGTTGTTCATGATAGAGTTGCCATTGAGGATATTCCCACGATGACCGACAAAGAATATCAGGTTCGCGGGACAACTGCCCTGTTGGATGCCATTGGCGGAGCGATTCATCATATTGGCAATATTCACAAATATGCGCGCAAGGAAGACGTTCCCGAACATACGATTTTCATTATCACGACGGACGGAATGGAAAACGCTTCGCGTAATTACAACAGCCGTAAAGTGAAAGAAATGATTCAACGTCAGCAAGATAAATATGGATGGGAATTTATTTTCTTGGCGGCGAATATTGATGCGGTGGAAACGGCGGACCGATATGGGATTCGCAGGGAACGGGCTGTGAATTATTGTCAAACGCCTGAAGGAGTCAAGGAAAGTTATTGCATGATGAGTGAAGCCATTTCGAGGGTACGAAAAGCGGAAAAGCTGGACAACGGGGACTGGAAAAACGTAAAATAAGGGGGTAAAATATGCGTTGAAGGGGGGCGATGATGACGGTCGCTCCCTTTAAATTTTACTTTACGGTGAAAAAAGAAAAATGGTTGAAAAAATTATAAAAGTATGATATACTGTATTTATCCATAAGAATTTAACGTCCAAGGAAGAATTATGAAATATTTAAGAAAAAAAATGGCGATTTTACTTTCCCTGTTGCTTTCGTCGGTGACAGTGGCTTGCGCTTATAACGGTACAAACAATTCATCAGCTTTTTCGTCCATCGAAAACAGCTCAACGGAAGTATTCTCAAACGAGGATGCTTCGTCTGAAAAATTATCCAGCAAAGATAGTTCGTTCACAACAGAGTCTTCGTCTAAAGATTCGACAACGCAAGACAGTTCGTTGGGTAGTTCGACCACGGCAGAGTCTTCGTCTAAAGATTCGACAACGCAAGACAGTTCGTTGGATAGTTCGTCCACGGCAGAGTCTTCCGATTCCTCGGCGGATGATAACATTCCGATGGAGCCAACCCGCGAATACGAGTTTATCAAGCCTTTGAATGACCTTACTTCTTCGAAAACGCTTGTGAAGACGAAATATAAAACCGAAGGGACTGTCGTTGTAGATGCGATTGTAACGGATTATGGCGCAGACCCGACAGGCGTAAAGGACAGTACGAGCGCGATTCAGTCGGCGATTAACAGTGTAAATGCTTTGGGCGGGGGCAGTGTATTTTTACCGATAGGTAAATATCTTGTTTCTGAAACCATCGTACTGCCTTCGTATGTTTCGCTGGTCGGGGATTGGAATAAACCTGATATGGATAATACGGACGCGCGTTTTGATTATGGTACGGTGATTTTGGCGATGCCTCAAACGCTGGGTTCGGCAAAACCTCAAGACAAACCTCTTTTCCATCTTGGAGAGGGTTCGGGTATGGTCAGCATGACGTTTTATTATGTGGAACAAAATGCGGAAAACGTTAAAGATTATGGCTATACAATCTATGCCAATGCACCGTCCACCGTGACGCTTAGAAACTTGACTTTTTTGAATAGTACGTACGGTATAGGTGTTTCCTTAAATGGCATACAAAACGAGCTTGTCAACCTTGAAAATATTTATGGAACGTTTTTGTGTAATGCCATTCGTCACAACGCAACGACAGACGTCGGTTTTTACGACAATATAAACGTTTCGCCTAAATATTGGCAAAACGCTTCGGTGGAATATAAATGCGATAAATCAAGCGTATTAAATTCCTTTATTTCCCAACACTTAACGGCGATGATTTTAGGAGATTTGGACGATCAGCTGATCTCCAACGTAACCATTGACGGCGGGAAAATCGGTATCAAATTCACAACGGGGATAAGGGCGGAAGCAGGCTTTTGGGGGCTTGTACATCGTGCCAATATCACTTGTGAAATAGGTGTATATGCCGATTATTTAAACGCTGTAAGCGGCGTTGTTTTTACCGATTCAAACGTTGGGATTGTGGAAAATAATTCGCCTGTCGGTTCCATCAAAATGAGTAATTCCGCCTATGAGAAAAGGGGTAGCGGAAGAACCATTCAAGAGTCGGGTAATCTGCCTGCAAGTAAAATTACCGCTCCGTTATCGCTTGCCTTTTCTTCTTCACAAAGGCTTTTCGTTGCCAACACTTTGACAGCGGGCGGCGCGGTTGACAATTCTGCTAAATTGCAATCCATTGTAAATTTGGCGGGGAAAGACGGCGGCGTTATCGTGATTCCCAATGGGATTTATCGATTAAATACTTCGGTTGTAATTCCTCAAAACGTTGAACTTCGTTCCTCGCAAGCCGTCTTTTCAAGAAGCGCGGGCAATCAAACGAACGCAAACGGCGTTGTGTTTATCTCCTACGTTTCAGGCGCAACCTTTATTTTAAAGGAAAATGCAGGTGTTGCGGGGGTAAGAATTTGGCACGCAAAAAATGATTTCCTTACGGCGTATAACAGCCTGCGAAGCGGTGCTTATACCAACGATATATCCATACGAGCGGACGGTGCGGGTGCGTACGCTTATAACAATGAAAGCGTGGGCGCGTACGTTGGTTATGATTTTTCTGATTGTGATAATCATATTTTAAAAAGCAATTATGGGCTTTCTTACGTGAATTTTATCAAGGCGGGCGGTAGCAACGGCATCATTGTGCAATGTCTTGCCAACCCTAACTTTATGGTAAGAAGTAATCTTTACACGTATTTTGACCCGTCTCAAGCAAACGTTGCACATTGGGAAAGGATAAGATATAGCGGTGAAACGAATGAGGATTTTGCGATTTTGTACGACGGTATCGGGCGTACGTTCACAAAAATGGTTCGTTTGGAAAATGCTGAAAATCAGCTGGCATTTAACGTGTTTTCCTATGGGCACGCAGGGCTTTTTGATATGGTAAATTCTACGGTAACGCTGATAAATACTTCACTCGATTTCATCCCCAATGAGAAATTTGTTTATGAACTTTCGGGTGGTTCGTGCGATATCATCGGCTCGCTCAGGGTTTACGGTACTTCTATAAAAGTCAACAGCGGAAGACTTACGGCTTACGGCAGAATTGCGTTTGGCGAAGTGAAGGAAAAAGCGTACGATTCGTCGGTTTCTTTATTGGATGAGATAGAGTATGTTTCTGCCAACGCGAAAAAGTTGACTTTGTTCAATTGTGATTCAGCAACGGATTCTTTCAACGTAACGCTGAACTTTTGGGAGTCGCGATATATTTTCGAGGGCCGAGGTAGTTGGAGGTGGAAAACGACCACCTTGGAAGGGAAGTTTAATGCGATTGACATCAGTGCATTTAAAAATGGGTATTTGCATTTTTACGTTTATTGCAATGATATTTCCCAAATGGGGGACGTGGGGCAAATTGAAATCACGTCTTCAGGGACTTGCGACGTCAATGAATATAATTGGAACGTGATACCATACATTACCCAAACGGGGTGGAATGAAGTGTGGTTGGATTTGTTTAGTGCGGGGACAACCGGTGGTTTTGCGGATTTGTCGCAGATCAATTATATGCGAATTTATATTTTGAATTCCGCCGCAACCTTTTATATTGATGGGATTGAGGTATTGACAGACTAAAAAAAATTAATTAAAATGACAGGTGAAAAGATAAAACGAGCCACCCATGTCTTTGTTGAATAGCTAAAAGGGGATGACGGAACAGTTCATTACTTGTTGGAAATTTTTGCACAAGGTGTTTTTTGAAACAAAAAACTGATTTTTCAAGGAGTCTAAGGAAGTATTACAAAGCAAAGGATGTGGACGGGTTAAAGAGCTTGATTCCGACCTACAAAAAGGCGGAAGAATCCGTTCGGGCATTTTATCAATCTTTCCAAATTCTTTGGCATAAGGAATGCAAACCATTCGGTTTTGAAATACAAGACGCGCGGATTGGCGGTTTAATTCATCGATTGGAAGCATGCAGGAAGAAATTGCAAGATTACGTTTTAGGCAAGACGGACAAAATTGAGGAGTTGGAAGCGGAATTGTTGGACTATTGGGGCGGAAACGCGCCTGCCAAGCAAATTCCCGTATACCAAGATTATAAAACAAATATTTCAAATAGTGTGTATTAACTATTTTTAAGGAGGAGTTATGGAAAATAGTTTCAATAAAATAAAAATCGGTGTGGTAGGTCTTGGGAGAAGAGGAACAGGTCTATTGGAAACCTTGCTTGCGATTGATGCGTTTGAGATTGTCGCTATATGTGATTGTTATCAAGACAGAGTGGATAGTGCGTTCGAAATTATCACAAAAAAGCAAGCGATGCAACCTAAAAAGTATTCCGATTTTGAGGCGTTTATCAAAGACGAAGAAATGCAAGCCACGTTGATAGCGTCCTCTTGGGACGCGCACGTTGAAATGGCGATACGCAGTATGGAAGAGGGCAAAATCACAGCGATGGAAGTCGGTGGGGCACATAGCATAGAAGAGTGCTGGGCGTTGGTTGATACTTATGAAAAGACGAAAACGCCGATTATGTTCTTGGAAAATTGTTGCTATAACAACTTTGAGCTTTTGGCAACCCATCTTGCAAGAAAAAATATGTTTGGGGAAATCGTACATTGTCACGGCGCGTATAGCCACGACCTTCGTGCGCAAATTTTGGGCGGGAACGTAAACAGACATTACCGTCTTAAAAACTATATTGAGCGGAATTGCGATAACTATCCTACGCACAACCTCGGGCCAATTGCAAGGCTTTTGAATATCAACCGTGGAAACAGAATGGTGAAGATGGTGACGATGGCATCGAAGGCAAGGGGCGTGGAGGCGTTTTCCCATACGGAAGGAAATCCTGATAAAAGCTTGGAAGGACTGCAGTTTAATCAAGGTGATATCGTCAAGACGTTAATTACCTGCGAAAACGGGGAATTGATTAGTTTGACGTTGGACACGACGTTGCCGAAATATTATTCCCGTGAATTTACCGTCCGCGGTACAAAAGGGCTTGCAAATCAAGAGGCAAATATGATTTTCTTGGAAGAAAAACATTCTAGCCACGAATATTGGGAGCCGCAAAAGACGATCGGTAAGTATCTCAACAATGCGGACGATTACTATGGATATTTGCCGTATTTTTGGAAGAATATCAACGAAATACAAAGAAATACGGGGCATGGCGGTATGGATTATTTCATGCTTGACGAATTTGCAAAAGCCATTCAAACGGGCGCGGATATGCCAATCGACGTGTACGATGCAGCGTCATGGATGTCTATTACGCCCCTTTCCGCGATTGCAATTCAAGAAAATAGAGTTGTGGAAATACCAGACTTTACCCGTGGAAGATGGGCAAGCAGAGAACCCAAAGACGTTATAAGCTTCGACGAATAAATAAAACACCTATTGAAGAATACTTGGAGGAATAAGATGAGCTATAGCGTAGTAGACTAAAGTAATTTTTTGGTATTTTTTAAAAAATGAAAAGCCCTGAAATCCGCTTATTTCAAGGCTTTTTTGATGATTTTGAAAGGAAAATGTTCGGTCTTGTGAACTCGGTATCCCGAAGTGTCCTGCAAAGATTTTTTGTGTAAATTCGGGTGATTTTAGGGGCTTTCGTGTCCAGAAACGGTGCTTTCGTGTGCTCTTCAAAACACTGTTTCCACGTAGTCCGAGTCTGTAGATGGTCAAAGATGTGGTCAAACGCAGTATTTTGCGTTGACCACATCTTTATTTTTTCAAAACGATATACCCATGTACGAGTTTATTCTCTCAAAGGTAGTTTAGCATAGCTTTGTGGGGAAGTCAAATTTTTGCTTTCACTACGCAAAATTTGCTACGCAGTAAACAAAGAAAAAGGAAATTATTCTGCGGGACAGGTTGCTCGAATGGCTGGATGAACAAACACGCTGCGATGAACTTTGATGGTTCACATCGTTGTCCGATTTTGGTTGCAAGAATAACTTTTTATGCACATAAAATTGTTTTTTTATTTTTTAAAAACCTTGAATTTTTCTATAAAGCATGCTATAATATTGAAAATAAAAATATTGTGATATTTTTAGGGTAAGCAAGGAGAAAGTATATGAAATACGCGTTTCAAAATAAAACGATTAAAGTGCAATATGATCCTGAAGCGATAACGCTCAACGTTTCGACCGAGGATAGTAATATAGTATGGTCTTGGGCGAGTACAGGGAAGGTGCGCCTTGCGAATGGTGCCGAGCTTGATTTCGCGGACGTTGATTGTGAAAGTGCTGCCTACACAAATGGGACGATGGAGGGCGTTCGCGCAAGCTATCGCGGTTTTTG
>SVIN01000007.1 GCA_015069495.1 Clostridiales bacterium | reverse complement strand
CTTCTATGTGTCCGATACGAAGACGGAAACTTCGGGACTTAGCACGATTGTATATAGTTTGGAACAAGGAAAAACATTGAAGGTCAAAGCATATCAAAACGGCACGCAGATCGGCACGCCGTTGAGCTTGGATATTTCTTCTTGGTCGTTGTATGACGCAAGCAGTACGTATAAAACGTTTATGATTGGCGGTTGCTACGATACGCGTTATATAACTGATTTGACGACGTTTACGTCGGCACAAAAATTTGTCGGTACGATGGATAATATCCGTATTTACGACTTTGCAATGACGGAAGAGCAAATGAGCGAATATGCGGTCAATAAGAGTCTTTCCACGTCGGGAATCCAAATCGCAGAAAGCGAAAACGGTAAGGTTACGGTAGATAACTACACGCCTCAAGTTGGAGAAGAAGTCGCATTCAACGTAGTCCCCAATAATGGGTACGAACTTTCCGAACTCAAAGTAAACGGCGTAGCAATCGAAGCGGTTGACGGAGTTTATCAGACGACGATGATTCGTGACGGTTTATACGTGGAGGCAACCTTTAAGAAACTGATGAAAATAGTTGCGGCGGAAACCGTTTCTATGGCGCACGGTGCAGGTATCCGTTACGGCGGTGCCTTGGCAAACAGCGGTTTGCGTTTCCAAATGGTCGCAAGCCAGGCGGATTATGAAGGGTTAGCAGCAAAGCTTCCTATCGGAGCAACAGTTGAATACGGTATTTTGGTAATTCCTGCGGATTATCAAACGACGTACGGTGCGTTCACGGTAGAAAACTTCTTCGGTGCAAACGCAAAATATCACATGGCAGAGAAAAATGACGACGGTTCGTTGAAAGCTTATGACGGTACGTTGCCTCAAATTATGAATTTCTGGACGAGCGAATTGTATTTGAATGAAGAAACGGGCATTTATGAATACTTCGGTTCGATTACGGGCATCAAAGAGGGAAATCTTACGAGAAAATTCGTAGGCGTAGGCGTTGTGAAATATTCCTACGAAGACAAAGCGGAATACGTTGTAGTAGAATATGCGAACAATGATATCGCAAACGATACCCGTTCCATTTATCAAGTAGCAAAATTGGCGGCACAGGACGAAGATTTGAACGCTTCTGCAAAGTTGTGGATTCAAACCAATTACATCGATGTGGTAGAAAATACTGTAACGGCATTAAGCGGCAAAAAGTTGTCTATTCTCGGTGACAGCATTTCAACTTTCACGGGAGTATCTAACGATACTAACGCGAACGCAACCATCGGCGATAATGAAGTGTTCTATTATAAGCAAATGACGATGGATGATACTTGGTGGAAACAAGCGGCTGACGCAGCGGATATGTCTATCCTTGTCAACAATTCTTGGGCAGGTTCGAACGTAGCAACCAACTATGGCAACGAAACGAAGGGCGGTTGCACGGCAAGAGCGGAAAATCTCCATGACGTAAACGGCGTTACCCCTGATATTATTGCTGTATTTATAATAAGAGTTTCTAGAACAGCCGCAAAGTTTCATGACATCGGGGTCTTCTAATGTACCGCCGAAGTCTTTGGAGTGTTTTTTGATGATAGCTTTGCATTGCATGGTTTTTTTTGGTTGTAAGCGTAGTTCCTTTAGAAAGACCGATTTGAGTTCCATTTTTCTTGGCTTCGCGGATACCTTGGCTGATACGAGAGTGTAGGTCGGTAACTTCTTTTTCACTTTGTTCAAAAGCTGCTTTGATTTGTTCTTCGGCAAGTGCCATCATAAAGTTATTGATAAGCTCAATATTTCCTTTAAAGAAAGAATCAACAGCGGCATTTCCTGTTTCGATATTAATATTAAGTAAATTGTTTCGAGTAGAATCGAAGACGGATGTATTAATTAAGGGTTCGTTTAAGAAAACGAGATGAACGCCTTTTTCGTAGAGCATCTTACCGTAAATGAAAAAAAATTGTTTTTACAAAAATACGGCTTGAAAGATGTCCAATCTTTATTTGGAGCTCTAGCTTGTATCTCTGTTTTTTTACCTCCTGACGATTTTTCCTTATTCCTTGCAAACATTAGGCGATTAATAAACGAGCTGTTCTTGTCGATTCATAGTATTCCAACAAAAGCCATTTTGGATAAGATGGGAATTCCACCTGCGTTTTTATTGGAGAAATAACCCTCTATTGTTTTAAAAAATCAACGAAAAAGCTCTTCGAGAAAGATACACGAAGGGCTTTTGCTATAAGGGGAAAAGGATATTAAAATGTGGACGCCAAAATGGACGCCAAAAATAGGGGTTTTTGTCAAAAAAATCAATTTTTGACCGCATAAAACTATCAAATATGCAAAAAAATCGGGCAAATATGCGTTTATTTTGCATAATTACCCGATTTTGGTGCGGTCGACAGGAATTGAACCCAGGTCGAAAATTCTCAATCCCTTTATTTTCAAGGCTTTCAGGCTCTCTGTTCCCGAAAAGTCCCCAAAATGAGTTTCAATTTTTTTGCGAATTATTTTAAGCGATAATAGCAGGTTGTTCGACCGCTACCTTCGCGCTTAACTTCACCAAGCTCAATCAGTTTGCGTAATGCGCCTTCAATCGAACTTACACTTAAAGAAGGACAAAGCTCGCGAATATCCTGTTTAGAGAAACGACCGATTTTATTCATCGTGGCGCGTCTAACCATTTCCAAAGCAGAAAGCTTTGTTTCTACCAATGCGAAGCGCTCTTCGAAATCTTTATATGCAGCTAGAATGGTTCCTAAAAGATACTTGATAAAAGGCACAGCATCTTCCATTCCATCGTGCCAACCATGTTGTGCTTGATTTAAGGCGTCGTAATAGAGGTCTTTATTTTTTGCAATTTTTGCTTCAAGGGAGATGTACTTCCCGACGTAGAAACCATTTCTATACAAAAGCAACGTTGTGAGCAATCTGCTCATTCTACCATTTCCATCATTGAAGGGATGAATACACAGGAAATCGTGAATAAAGGTCGGAATTGCAATCAACGGCTCTACTTCCATATTGCCAATTACGCGATTATATTCATTGCAAATACACTCAAGAGCGGCAGGTGTCTCAAAAGGATCAAGTGGAGTAAACAGCGTTTCTACTCTTCCATCTGGATATGTTGCGCTGATATAATTTTGAACGCTTTTCGTTCTACCCGCCATAGGGTTATTCATATGGCTGTATAGAATTTTATGAAGTTGCAAAATATAATTCGGCGTAATGGGGATAGCATCAAAGCTTTCGTGAATAATGCTAAGCACGTCGCGATAGCCCGCAATCTCTTGTTCATTACGGTTTTTAGGTGCCGTTTTTTCCTCAACAAGCTGACGAATACGGGTACTTGTGGTGACAATACCTTCAATCGCATTCGATGCTTCCGTGCTTTGAATTTTAGCAATTTCCACAAGTTTTTCGAGTTCTTCAGGGCGTTGCTTTAAATATAATTCCTGTTTACCAGCTTCTTTATAAATAGCGGCAATCAATCCGAGAACTTCCGAATCCCATTTTTGTTCTTTAATTTTTGAGTAATTAAATGCGCGCATTCCCTTACCTCCAGTGTTATTCCCTTAAATCATAGCATAAAATAAGGGATAAGTCAACATATTAAGCGATATTTTCCCTTAAAAATATATTTAAAATGAGAGAAAAATTGTTAAAAACATCTTTAAATTAACAAATGACCGCAGAATGTGCCTATATAATACAAGTCGTCGGCGCTTCGCGCCGCCGAATAGGCACATTCTGCTAACCGACCAAGCAATCCAACAAAAGTGATTGAATCGGCAAAAAGCGCCCATCGTCGCTAACCCGCTTGACGATCGGGCGCTATCTTTTTTTGCCTTTTACTTGCAATCAAATGTCTTTTGTGTATCAATTGCAGGTTGTCGCGTTAGGCAAGCATTTTTGTGGCTCATCTTCGTCTATTGCGAGCACCTCGCCTTCCAGCGATATAATTTCCGTTTTCATGGGTAATACGTATTTATTTTCATTGGACATCATCGGAACAACAAGCTCTCCCTTATTTATGTATCCCGTAATATATCCAGGGCAATTCTTTGATACCATCAATTTTCCGCCCTTATCCAAATATTTCAATACATAATTATATGCCGCGCCTGCCAATTGTGGAATAATGTCTTCTATTGTAGAAAGCCCAAATTTTTCATTGAATTCCGTGTTGCGCGTATGCGTTTCCACTTGCTTTGTTACGGGATTGTATTTTGTTTCCACAAAGTTCTCCCCAGGTAAAGTACCGTCGGGAATAAAAATCAAAGCATGGAAATGCAATCGAACGCTTCCGTCCCAACCTTCCCATACACCGAGATATTTCCATCCATCGCGTTTCACTTTATTGGAAAGGTAATCTTTCAGTCGTTGCTTAAATTTGTCAACGTTCATCTTTTTGTCGTCGTACGTGAAGGTTACGAAATAATTAAAACGATTCATCGTGCATTTTCGATAGGCGCGCAGATAACGGCTGTTTTTGTTATGCTTACGTCGTATCATATTTTTATACACGAAATCAACGGCAGAATGATAATTTTTGTAGTAAGGGAGAAAGGCTGCAATGAGCGCGTTTCTCTTCTTTTTCCACTTCAAATTCGCATACGATTCGTAAAGAATGTCAAACAGCGCGCGAGGTGTCATTTTAACCGTTTGTTGCCCTGTATTTTGCGCAAAAACTGTATCGTCGGGTGTTTCCTCGGTTAGCTCAATTATGGGCGAATTGGCAAGAATTTCGGTGATATAATCATCATCAACAGCTTCGTTATTTGAAAGCACGTTTTTCTTTTCCCGAAGTTCTTTTAGTTCGGATAGAGTGGTAGAGGCGACTTCAATTTCTCGCTCCCGATAGTTCGTTTTCTTGCGCGCACGCGGGTTGGTTGTTTTAACAATCCAAATGTTGTGCCCGCCGTCGTTGTACATTCTCCCAGGGATTGGTTCATCGTCGGGGAGTTCGTCAAAAGGTTTTCTTTGTTGCATATAGTTTCCTCCAAAATTTTTATTGTGGAAACATTGTAACAAATTTCAAAACGGTTTACTACGACAGATTTTGTCGTATGATTTTGAGAAGAAAAGGGCGGTTATACGCATTTCAACGCATACCTGCCCCCGTGTTTTTATAATTTTCTTAATATCACATCTATTTCCGCATCCGTTTCTGTATCGATTAGCTGATTGACGATTGCAAGGTATTCGCCCATCGTCATTTGCATAAATCGCTTTACGTTCTTACGTTTCATTCGACGCATCAGCAATTCCTTTTTATTAAATTCCTTCAATGCCGTCAAGAACAGCTCGCCGTCTTCCAATAATTCTTGTTTCTTGGCGAAATATTCCTCGTCGGATAAGTGCAAACAACGGCGGATAAGATAATCTTTTCGCGCATTGTCTATCATGATATTAAACTCTTGCTCGATACAATCGTCTAAAGTGATTTCAAGGATTTCTGTCACTTCTTCGCAATCGGATTGCGCTAATTCTGCAAGAGCTTTTTCCTTTTCTTCTTCGCTGTTGACAGCCCAAGAAAATTCACGGTCGGGTTCGTCGTCGCTATGTAAAATTCCCTTAATTAAATAACGCATAACTTTTTCTCCTGCTTGGGTTCTTCAAACACCTGCAAAATGGGTTCTACTTCCAAAAATTCGGCAACGTCTTCAATGGTTTCAAGGGAATCCAAACCACCGTTCAGCCATCTGCTTACCGTGCGAAGCTCATACCCATATTCATACGCAAATTCTTCTTGCGTGCGATATCGGGATTGACGTATTATGCGTTTTAAATTCATCCCCACAATTTTATTCAAGCTCAATTTTTTTTCCATTTCAGCTCCTTTTTATGTATAAATACGAACATATGTTTGTTTTATTATACTATAAATTGGAAACGTTGTCAAGCGTTAGATGTACCGTTGTACGGACATTAAAACACTATTTTTGACTGATTTTAGGGATTTTTGTAAAAGACCAAATAAATTTCTTAATTAAAAACGAACAGGAATTTTCGACTTCTTTATAAAATCACGAGGGTTTTTTATGGAAAAATTGCAGTATTGCAAAAAATCGTGAATACTTTGTTCAGCTAAATCACTTTGAATTGTTGGTGATACAGTTAATCCTTGAATTGCAGAATAAGAAAATTTTAATTCTAAGTAAGGAACTAATAATCCATTGCTAATTCTATATTTATATAAATTGAATTGTTTTAATTCAGCCAATTTCCACTCGGGGACATTTATTACGATTCGTAGCTCTTTTTCTGGCAAAAAACAATCTCTTTTTACGAAACATAAATAGTTTCCCGATGTATCCTTTTGAAACTTTCCTAATTGTCCATTGTAGCTATAAACGGAAATATCATTCTCATTTTTATCGTTTTCTAACTGTGCTATTTCGCTTTCCCATTTTTTTATTTTTTCAGGCTCATCTTTTAAATAGTCTTTTGCGAAAGCGAATAATAATTTCATCATTGCTAAACTAAAAGAGGAGGTCAATCCATCAGAAAAAGACTTGCTGTATTTTGAATCATTGTCTTTGCAATATTCAACTACGCCAAATGATAACTCACATCCTGCCAATTCGGGATTTTCTAATATAATGCTTTCAACTAGGGACTTGTCATTAAACTCAATATTGTATCCTTGATTATTAATCTCTTTTGTGTAATAATTCCACATAGGCAAAGAGTCTTCATCAAGCGAAAAACAACAAACGAAAGTTTGCATTCCGCGATTACGTATAGAGGAAAAAATCTTTTCTTTTTCTTCATCTGTTGCGGCAATTGTTTTTGCTAGGCTATCCATTCCCGCTTTAATTTCGTCTTTATCATTTAAATAGTTGATATTTGTAAATCTTAAGGTGGCACTTTCTAAAATTCCTTTCAACCCACCGATGGAAGTATAATGAAAAATGCGTCGCGCCTTTGTCCCTTGATAAAATTTTATTTTTCTTTTAGCTGTTTGAGTATTAATACCCATTTTATTGAAGTCAAGAATTTCTGTCATGCGATCCTCGTTATCTTTTGTGGTTTATTTTTAAGATTTTAATCGTTTAATAAGTTGTGCGGCAAATTTTAAAGCTATTTCATCGCAAGAATATTTGGATGAATCCAGAGCTTGAATATTCGCAACGCTAGGGTATTTTTCTTGTAATTCACTAACTGTGATATTGTGCAGTATTGGTAAAATAACTTTTTGTCCATTATGGTTTTGACGATTCAAGAATTCATTTAGTTCTTTTTCTGTCCATTCTCTTCCAAAGAAGTTTTTAGATATAACAATAATCGCAAATTCTGCTTTGGCAACGCCTTCTAAAATTACCTTTTTCCAATCGTCGCCCCATTCGAGGGTATCTTTGTCATAAAAAATCTTTATTTTGAGTTTATCAAGAGATGTTTTCAATTCATCAACATAGGATTCCTTATCCGCATTGGCGTGCGAAATAAAGACGTCATACAAAGGCTGCTCTTTTTTTTGTGATTCGGATTTGGTTTCTGCTTTTGGTTCTTTGGCATCCCAAAATCCCCAGTCATTATATATGTTTTCCAGATAGTTTACTACAGAGCTTATTGTGAAAGTATTCATTGTATTAAAAGCAGAAATTATTAAGTTATACGCATAGTGCTCTTTAAGATGGCGATAAGAAAAAGCCTTTACGTCACGTTCCCAAGCAGTAATCTCGGCTTGAGATGGTCCCGTGTTTGATAATTGCCAAGCGCTGTGAATAACGTTCGAATTATATTTTGAATTTTGCAAAGCGTTTCCGCGGTCTATCAATTCTTTTAAATATTCTCTTGCTGATTGCATTTTTTACCTCGTTTTTTCTTTTTTGTGTAATGTTATCCACAAAATTGTTCCAACAAGCAATAATATACCGCCGATGGTAAACCATATCCAATGTAATATTACAAAGTTGATGGCAGCGATGATACCGTATAGAATTGCCCATATAGCAATAAAAACCAACAGTTTCGTTGCCCAATAGATAAGTGAACCAAACATACCGCCAGGCGAAACAACAAACGCGATTTCGTGTACGATTTCACCGGCGATAAGTAAGATTATGTATTCCCATAAAGGCGCAATAGGCAAGCCGAGCGGGTCTGTTAATATTGTGTATAAAAGTTTCATCATTTTATTCCCAAATTAAGCCACGGGACGGGCGCGAAGCAGATTTGAATGCGTACTTGATGTTTTTTGCCGTTTCTTCACCTTTTAATCTTGCCGCGTCTATTATGGCTTGGGCATTTTTAATATCGTCCGTACCAATTCTTATCCCCAATGCCGTGCCGCGAAACGTAATACTTTCTGCCGTTGTTGTGTTGCTATAAATACGAAGGCAATTATCATTGCTCGCAAACGTACACCAACCGCCTTTTGTGCTTTTGCAAATTTCACTAATCATATGTAAGCCGTACCCCGAATTTGCCCAATCACCTTTTTTCTTTGGTCCTGTCGCAGGGTCAAAAGCGCACGATACGCCAGGCTTTATTGCCCATCGAAGAGCGTCGTCATTGTTCGTTATGTAATCCTTGTGAATAGCATTCTTATTCAAACTTTCATATACGCCAATCCCTTCGTCCAAGATGGCAATTTCAGCAAGGTTGCGATTGTGCCAATATTGACCGCATATCCATATATCATTCGTCCCTGCGTGTTCGGGAACGTTGCGTATCGCTTCGCGTATAAGGAATTGCAAGAGCTTTCTCATTTCCTTATTGTCCTGCGCCAATACACGAGCAAGTTCCGCGCTTTTTAATTCAATCACTTCACCGTCATCATAAAATCCGCCGTATTTTGCAGATTCTTTGTGCAGGTCATTAAGATTTAGTTTTGTAATAGGGATATACGTATTGCTTCCCCATGCTTCACCAGGCTTTTTACCTTCTTCAAATCCCGCCGCCTTAAAGTAGCCCATGTGGCAAGCATACGCATAATCTTTATTATCCACATATCTCAACTGAATATCCCACGGCATTAAAACACGTTTTTCGCAAAACTGTCTAATAACCGCCGCCGTAAACAGCATAGCAAACGGCTCGTAATTGCTTACCGAAGAAGCGTCGAAATAATACGTATCGTCTTCTTCGCAAGCGTAGAGCTCATTGCTAAACGACAATGCGTGTTTTGTATAAAGATTTGGAACTATTATCTTCAAATTTACACCTTCCTTTGTACTTTATAGATATTAAGTTTATTGAGATGATAATTCTGTTAATCTTTTCTTAATAATACCTTCAATTTGAGCAATCTTAAATAATAGTGCAGTACTAATTTCTTTGGCTTTATTATGGTTTATTGCTTCAGGAATTTGTTCAAAAATAATTTTCCCTACAGTAGACCAATATTCTAAGTCTTGTTGCAACAGTTTCACAAGATTTGAACATTCACTAAAAATTTGTGTAGGAACATATGATTGATATAAAACGATATCATTTTTAAGATTTGGAATAACTTCTAAATATTTCAATAGATTTTCTTTATAATGTGACTGTCTAAAAGATAATTCCATTTCTTTAGTCATATCAGAATCATATACTAAATCTTGTACAAGCGGAACTAAAGTAGCAAAATAAGGGTCTAATGCATTATAAAAACCCAGTTCCTTGTTTAATAGGATTTCATACGCTGTTGTCGAACGAGATAACTTATTTTTATATTTTTCCATATGTTTTTCAAACGACGACTCAATACCCATTTCAAACAATTTTAAGAAAAGTTGCTTGAAAATAGTCAAGATTCCAATTAACACAACGGAGCCACCGCCTATCGCAACAAGTAAATTTTTAATCCATTCAGGCATAGTTTCACCTCACTTTAATTGGTCGCAGAGGGCGAGGAGTTCTTCTACGCGGGCGACAATTCGTTTTTGTTCTTCGAGCGGGGGAAGTGGCATAGGATACAATCTTAAATAGCTTAATGATACAAAAGGTTGAACTCCACCACCTGCGCTTTTTTTCATTGCATATTGTGATAATTGCATATAGTAATAAACATATTTTTCAGAAATATCAGCACAAGCCTTTTTTAATAACGCCACATTTTTTATAGCATAATCGTGCGCTAAGCCCACAATCGAAGGGTTGCCTATACTACCAATCATCGCAAACAATATATCCCCTGTATCAACGCGAGAACGCTCGTTAATCGAATCATAATCAGCTTGCGTGATATATTTTACATTCTCAGTATCTACAATACCATTTTTTAAGTTTTTACTTGTTATCAATGCATATCCTTGTGGTACATATTTAGGAGAATCATGCGTGCCATCTCGCACGTCCATATAATCACCCAAGCGTACCCATTGCCAAGTGTCGGGGATATCGAAAGGGATTTCTTCTTCCGTGATGGGTGGAAGCGGTTTTTCCTTTTTGAGCTTGCCGTCTTTGATAAGTTGGGCTTTTTCCGCTTGAATGCGTTTTAAGAGTTCGGATGCGGGTTCATCGGCAGGGTCGCGCTCGGTGAGTTTGCCTTGGACTGCCTGTTGCAAGATAGACTTGCGGAGCATATCAGGAAAATCAGTGTTCAACTCTTTCAAACGCGTTTCCGCTTTTCCGTATTCTTCTACAAGCGGAAGTAATTCTTCTATTTTATCAACAATTCTCTGCTGTTCCGCAAGCGGTGGAAGTGGAATCAATAAATTGCTAATAGATGTTGCGTTAAGAGTTTTCCCTTTAATTGCATTTTTTGAGTTTCCTGTTTCAGCAATTAACGGTAAAACCTTAAATAAGTATTTTTGCAAAATCGTTTTTTCTTCACCACAAGCGAAAGGATAAATACTAATGATGGCTTCGTTATGAACAGCTTCCATACCCAGAATGGACACTTTTCCGATAGTAAGCTTAAAGCTCATAATCAATGTCCCCGCGGGAGAAATTTTTTCGAAGAAACATTCTCGTATGGCTTTTTGACTAACACTTTCTTTCGTTGTATATGTGCAACCATCAGCAATCATATCGGCAATGGAAACCCAAGGATACGCATTACTGTTCCAATAAGAAGTGTTTTGTCTTTGAGGTGTTTTTCCCGAATTAAATGCGACCATATCCGCAAATCTTACCCATACCCAATTATCGGGCAAATCATACAGAATATCATCGTCTTTAATAGGCTCTGCGGTATGTTTCTTGTCGGGAATATACCGTCCTTCTTTGATAAGCTGTGCTTTTTCGGCTTGAATGCGTTTTAACAGCTCGGACGCAGGTTCATCATTCTTGTCTTGCGGAACGAGTTTCCCTTGCACGGCGAGTTGTAAGATAGAGTTTTTGAGTTCTTGCGCGGTCATATTATACCCCCAACTTTGCGGTAATTTCCGCCAAGATACGGTCGATATCTCCATTGAGTTCGGTTCGCTCGGCTTGATAGCGAGCAATCAAATCGCCAGGCTCTAAAATCTCTTCTTCTTCGTGGGGGAAAGGACAGCATTTATCGAAGTCGTAGTTCAAGCCGTTTTCGCCAAGCTCTTCTGCTGTGAAGAATCTTGCTTTATCCTTGCCGTCCACTTGGATAGGCTGTTTATCGTCCCACCATTCACGGACAGGGTCAAAGTGCTTGTCCTGCATAGGTTTTGTTTTGCTGAAACTCTTTACGCCTTCGGGTAAATCCAAACGATAGAACCATACGCCACGGCTTACAACCCCCTTTTGGAAGAAGAGCAGGTTTGTGTTAACGCTTGCATAAGGTTTGAATACTTGAGGCAAGCGGATAATGGTATGCAAGCCGTATTCTTCAAGAAGTTTTTTCTTTATCGTCGCTTTTACGCCGTCACCGAACATAAAGCCGTCGGGTAAGACGATACCGCAACGACCCTTATCTTTCAAAAGGTACATAATCAGAGCCATAAACAGGTCTGCCGTTTCACTCGTTTGGAACTCCGCAGGGAAGTTTTGTTTTACGGCTACGTCTTCCGCGCCACCGAAAGGCGGGTTTGCTACGATTACGTCTACACGTTCGCTTGCGGTGTAGTCGGTCACAGGACGATTTAAGGAATTGCCGTGCTTGATTTTCGGGGTTTCGATATCGTGCAAAAGCAAGTTTGTCATTGCCAAAAGATAAGGCAAAGGCTTTTTCTCCCAACCGTTAATCGTCGTTTGCAAGAGTTCGAGTTCTTCCGTGGAGTTGATTTTACCGATATGGGCAATCGTACTCGTTAAGAAACCGCCCGTACCGCAAGCAGGGTCAAGGACAATTTCACCGAGTTTGGGGTTTACCTTTTCCACAATGAAGTTTGTTACGGGGCGGGGAGTGTAGAATTCGCCTGCTCTACCTGCGCTTTGCAGGTCTTTAAGCATTCCTTCGTATAAGTCGTTGAAGGTATGTTTTTGCGTTGCGTCGATAAAATCTACTTTTTCGTTGATACGGTTGATGAGCTGGCGAAGATAGATACCCGATTTCATATAGTTGTTGATATCTTCAAACACGTTTCTCACCACGTATTTACGCATATCGCCGTCGGAAGCGTCAAGCTTTTTGAGCTTTGCAAAGAGTTCGTCCACGAACTTGATAAGCGCGTCGCCCGTGATACCTTCTCTATCTTCTGCCCAATCGCGCCAACGGTAGCCTTCGGGAATAACGCCGACGTTCTTTTCACGGAGTTCCCATTCCATTTCTTTTGCGTCGAATGCTTTTAAGAATAAGAGCCAGGTTATCTGTTCGATATACTGCGCGTCACCGTTCAAGCCTGCGTCTTTACGCATAATATCTTCGAGTGATTTTATCATTGCGGACATTGCCATAGTGTTTTCTCCTTATGCGGCGTAGATAACCGCTTCTAAATCTTTGATTGCTTGTCTAAATTTTTCGATACCGCCAAATATCTTATTGACGATATACACTTGCGTCCCAAACGAACGAATAGGGTCTACCTTTAACACGTCTACGTTTTCAAGGTCGGCAAGACCGCTTTCTGCGTATTTTGTTAAAAGGGCTTCTAATACGGCGGCGGCTTGTTCGCCATACTTGGTAAAGTAATTGCGTTTACGCACCTTATCCGCGCGTTCCTTTCTTGTCAAAGGCGGTTGGTCGAATACGATATGCAAAATCATATCGAACGGGTCAAGGTCTTTGCCTACTTCGTCGCATAAATCGTCGAAAAATACACCGCGTTTTTCAAGTTCTTCTACGATAGCTTGTTTTCTGTCTGCTTCGTTCCAAGCGGTCAAGAAATCGTCCATAGACGCATACCTGGTACGCACGTTTCGCTTTGTATAGTCGATTAAGCTCTCTGTGATAAGGTTACCGTTTTTATCGAGATACTGCACGTGTTTTTGTGATACCGCCACCGACGTATCACCAAGCACGTATTTCTTTCTCTTTTCGTGTTCGGGTTTGGGTACTACAGGCGGAGTTTCAGGTCCAGGACCAGGTTTATGTGGTTCGAAATCGTCTTGCTGTTCGATAGGACCGTCGAAGTCTTCGTCGTGGAATAAGCGTGTGACGTCGCGGAAATCGAATATCGTAAAGTACAGTTTACCCAAGTCTTCACGGACACGAGTGCCACGACCGATAATTTGCTTAAACTCCGTCATTGAACGGATATTCGAATCAAGAACGATATACTTTATCGTTTGCACGTCTACGCCCGTAGAAAGGAGTTTTGACGTCGTTACTAAAACGGGGTATTGACTTTCTACGTTGCGGAAGTTATCAAGCTGTTTTACGCCCGCTTCGTCATTCGCCGTAATTCGCATTACGTATCTATCGTCCACAGCGCACATATCGGGATTTTCGTTAATCAAGGCTTGACGCATACGGTCTGCGTGTTCTTGGTCTACGCAGAAGAATATCGTTTTATCCATTCGACAATTATGCTTTTTAAGATAGTCGGATACCGTTTTTGCGACGAGTTTCGTTCTGCGTTCAAGGACAAGATTTTTATCAAAGTCCGTCGTATTGTAGAGTCGATTGTCTATCACTTCGCCGTTATCGTCAAGCTGTCCTTCGTAGGGGACAAACCCTTCAATATCTTTATCGAAGAATACGCGAATAACGCGATAAGGGGCTAAATACCCATCGTCGATACCTTGTTTTAAGGAATAGGTATAGATAGGTTCACCAAAATAGTCGATATTAGAAACAGTGTTTGTTTCTTTAGGGGTTGCCGTTAAGCCGATTTGCGTCGCGGAGCTGAAATACTCTAATACTTCACGCCATTGACTATCCGCTTTTGCGCTTCCACGGTGACATTCGTCAACAACGATTAAATCGAAAAATCCAGGACTGAACTGCTTGAAAAGGCTGTTTGCGTCTTCATCTTCACCCGTCAAGCCTTGATACAAGGCAAGGTATATTTCGTGTGCTGTATCGAAGTTTTGCTTCGTTACCCACGTCATTTTATCCTTGAAAGGAGCAAAGTCATTAGTGAATGTTTGAGATATCAACGCCGTTCTATCCGCAAGGAAAAGAATACGCTTTTTGATTCCTGCTTTCCATAAACGCCAAATGATTTGGAATGCGGTGTAGGTTTTACCTGTGCCTGTTGCCATTACAAGCAAAATTCTGTCTTGCCCATTCGCAATCGTTTCAACCGTTTTGTTGATAGCATTTATTTGGTAATATCGGGGCTGTTTGTTAGGATTATCCGAATAATACGGCTCGTCAATTATCTTTTCTTGCGTGGGATTTACGTTATTTTTCTCTTGATACATCTTCCAAAGCGTTTCAGGAGAAGGGAATTCGTCGAGCGTGATATTTACTTCCACGTCGCCTTCGGTAATGTACTTATTATGGAACACAAATCCATCACCGTTAGAGCTAAAAACAAACGGCACGTCCAACATTTTCGCATAACCAAGTGCTTGTTGCATACCATCAGACATCGTGTGGTTATTGTCTTTTGCTTCAACCACGGCTATCGGTTTGTTGGGTTTATAGAAAAGAACGTAATCCGCTTTTAAGGGAGCTTCTCTTTTGCAGGTTTTTCCACGAGCAATAATACGCCCTTTGGTAATAGGATATTCTTCGCGTACTTGCGTAAGGATATTCCATCCCGCCTTTTCGATTGCTGGGGTGATATACTTTGTACGGATATCCGTTTCAGATAAGGATTTTTTATCAAAAACGTCCATATTACACCTCCTTATTAACGATTTCTATTACGTCTTCAATGCCACAGTTCAATACCTTACAAATGCGGAGCATTACGTCCATAGACACCGTTTCATCTTTACCGAGTTTTGCAAGCGTGGTCGTAGAGATGTCAGCGGCAAGGCGAAGTTCCGTTTTTGTCATTTTTTTGTCGATAAGTAGCTTCCAAAGCTTATTATAGCTAATTGCCATTTCAAAACTCCTTTTAAGGGATTTTTTCTATTATAGCACAAGTATCATAAAAAGTCAATAGTATATCCATATTTGTAAACATTTTATAAGCAAAAAAGAATTCGGCGTGATAATCAAGCCTCTATCGTTTTTAATAATTACAAGCAAGCTTTTTAATAATTCTCTAATTTTTTTTGATGTGATTATTTTTGCTTTACGGAACAATATAAATATTTTCGGAATAATATTCTTTAGTAAAAGGAATAAATTACACTTTCTCCAATTTTACCTTTCGGTTGTGGCTATGGTAGCATAGGATAACCCGAAAGTAAACGCAAAAAAATTCTTGCCTTTTTATCAATTGTTGCTTTATCTGAGCAACAATTTTTTTGTTTCTCGTTGACTTTCGGGAAGATTTCAACTCGTACATGGTATGCCTCTTTATCCTATGCTACTTTGCCCCTGCCCAAAAGGCAAAAGATAAAATCGGAGGTAAAACAAATGCTTAACTACTCTAACCCTTATGACGTATTATCGGAAACTATCTCTTTTGAGAACGTTCAACTCATGAGTGAAATGATCACTCTGAAAACTCTGCGCGGTCGTTATGCGTATGCTCGCCAAGGTTTAGATTGGCTCTACGTTGGTCTTGTAAAAGACTTGAATCGTGGTAATGACACCGAACACGTGTTTTCGGATGCGTATGACTTCGTGCAGACTGCTGTTTGTTTCTTGTGCGAATTTATAGGTAAAAAATTGACTGACGTTTATATGGTAAAAAACGGTCAAGAAATCACGATTAAACAAGCCACGTATTCACTGGTAAGTCGTAACATCGATAGAATGAGCAGACATATCGCTCGACACTGCGACATCAACGATTATACGGAAGAATTGTCCGTGGAAATCGACCATTATCAAGAAAAAGATTACACGGAAGTGGATAACAAAATCGAACGCTTGGGATTAAAACCTCGTGACCGTACTGTATTAGATTGCTATATGGCAGGTATGACCTGTAATGAAATCGCAGAATTTCTCGATATTAGCCGCATTACCGTATGGCGCAGAAGAACTCGTGCGCAGGTAAAATACAAAACGTTATTTTTCTAAAAACTACAAGCCATACGACAAAATCTGTCTTAGACAAACTTAGTCGTTTTCAAATCATCGTGGATATGATAAGATACAATCGCTTTCAGGCAAATCCACTTTTACGGCTTGAAAGCCAACAGAAAATCAGGTAAAAGTAAACGCGTTTATGCTTCCCGACGGGGAAGTTGACCAAAATTTTCAAAAAGGAGGATAATGACAACTGCTGAATTAAACTTAACTGCAACCTATGTAACCGCATTGGCGTCTGAACCCAATGCAACCGAGAAAATCAAAATGCTATTGCAATCCCTTTTCGCTTCTTATGGGAAAGGGAGTGATTTTCCTGCTCAAGAAACGGAAAAAGTGAAAGCCGTTTCTTCCATTATTACATTTTCACAAAAGGAGATTTCTAAAATGGATAAAACATTTAGAAAGGAATTTATCGCCAACGGAATGGTGGCGCACGTCATCAAGCGCAAACGCGGTAAAAATGCTATCGTTTATGAGATTCGTTATCGCAGAAACGGATTTGATATTAGTGCCACTTCTGCCAATCTCGACGAAGCAAAACGTCGTTTCTTAAAAATGACGATGCCTGATGAGTTAGAGAATCATCGTAAAAAGAATTACGCAGGCGCAAAAAATTCCTTCCGTTTTATTACAAACGAGTGGTTGGAATTTAAGAAAGACAAGCTGAATCCACGCACGCATAAAAATTATGAAAGTTATTCTATGCGTTATTTGTATCCTGTGCTTGGTGATTTGATGATTTCGCAAATTAAAACGATTGACATTAATAAAATTATGTCGCAGGTGGAAGGGCGTGTATATGAAGATTTACGAGTTATCTTGAATTCCGTATTCAAATACGCGCTGGCAAGTGGTATTATTACCCACAATCCTATGCTTTTAATTCCATTCAAAAAAGCGGAAAGAAATAGCCGTCGAGCTTTAACTGAAGACGAAGTCAAGAAGATGATAGAACGCTTAAATATGGACGAATACAATGATTATAAGCGCACGTTTTTGATTTTGTTATTCTTCGGGCTTCGACCTTGCGAGTTGGAAGATGCTCGTTTTGAAGGCGATTTCTTAATCGCTCGGAACGCAAAACGTAAAAACGGTAAAATCGAATATAAGAAGATACCTATTTGTTGTCAAGCGCGCGAAATGTTAGATTTGAATGCGCCCGTGGAATCCTTACATAGAACGGACGTATTAAATCGTATTTTCAAGCGAATTATGGACGATGAAGAAGTAACGCAATATTTCCTGCGCCATACATTTGCAACCGTTTGTCAACAGTATGTTCGTCCTGATATTGTGGATATTTGGATGGGAGACAGCTCTGAAAGATTGGTGGGAAGAGTATATACACACTTCCCCGATAAATTTATGATTGAGCAAATGCAAAACGTTGTATTTGAAATCTAACGCATAAAATAAAAAATTCCACTCTAACAGAAATAAATCTGTATAGGGTGGATTTTTTTGTGGAAAAAGCGCAACCGCGAACTCTATTATTTTAAAGGGATTGAGGCGATTGATTTAAGTCCCCAAATTTGTTCCCAATGAAGGGCGAAAACGTGAATTTTTGTCCAAGCCAACTGCATAAACATGTCAAATATACAAAAAAATCGGGTATTTATACGCTCATTTCGCATAATTACCCGATTTTGGTGCGGTCGACAGGAATTGAACCTGCATGGAGTTACCCACAAGATCCTTAGTCTTGCGCGTCTGCCAGTTCCGCCACGACCGCATTAACATAGCTATTATATATCAATATCATAGCTTTGTCAACTTATTTTTGACCATTTTTTGAAAAAAATTAGTTTTTTTAAAAAAAGTATGAATGGTTATTGCATTTCCTCCTTCGCAATAATGAGAAAAGTTTTTGCGGGAAATAGGGAATTTTTTAGCAATTTCATTAAAGAATTTATCGTAAAACAATAAAAATATATTGACAAGCAACAAAATATGTGCTATAATCCTGATATGGTAAATCATCTTACAATACAAAATTAAATCAAAAAAGGGGGATTTGATAAGGTGCAAGATAAAAAATTGAGTTCTTTAATACGAGCATCCATTATTCTTATTGCGGTATGCGGGATGGCTATTTGCCTGCTTTGGGTGCCCATGGGGGAATTCGGCTGGAAGATGGGGGATGTATGGCTGTTGGAAGGTCAAGTAAAAGAATTTTGGGCGCAAATTGTTTTTCATTGGATAGTATCCTTACCTTGTTTTTATCTGCTGTGGCTTGCATGGCAAGTAACTGAGGATATGAAAAAAGGTCGGCTGTTTATATTTGAAAACTCTTCCCGCGTTAAATATGCGACATGGATTTTGGCAGGAGATTTATTGTTGTTTTTATTAGGGCATACGCTGTTTGCGTTGCTGTGTTGGAATACATGCTACATGGTCTACTTATTGGTGGCCTTAATCGGTTTGATTGTGACCGTATTTTTGGGCGTAGTGTCGCATTATTTATCGCGTGCTGCAGAATTGCAAGAGGAGAGTGATGCAACGATATGATTATAATACACGTAGACGTCATGTTAGCAAAGCGCAAGATGAGCGTTACCGAATTAACGGAAAAGGTTGGATTAACCATGGCGAATATATCTTTGTTGAAAAACGGCAAAGTGAAAGCCATCAAGCTTTCTACATTGAATAAAATTTGTGAAGTGCTTCAATGTCAGCCAGGGGATATTTTAGAATATATAGAGGAGAAATAAGGATGAGAAAATTAGCGGTAGTAGTATTGTCGGTTGCGTGTGCAACCACCATGAGCAGTTGCGGATTGGTTGCAAGGGGGATATCGAAGTTGTTAGAGCCTAAGAAAACATTCAAAGAGATTGTCGGAGAGCGGTTATCGTTGGATTTATCCTCAGCGGAAGTATTAGAGGAATGGGATACGCACGGCGGTTTCCATGGCGATGGAGAAGCGTTTTTGAAACTGGCTGTGCCTGATGGGTTTGAAACGGAACTTGCAATCGGGGAAGCTGTGGAGGGGAAAGTTGGCGAGGGCTGGACTCCCATGCCATTGACGGGTACGGCATACGCGTATTATTATGACTGGGGCGGATTATTTGAACATCCCGAAACGGGGGAAAAGGTAATCCCTGAAATTGCCAACGGGTATTGGTATTATATCGCAACAGGAGCGATGAATTGGGATTTTGCTATATTGGATATAGACGAGAATATTTTATATTTTTATGAGTGGGATGCATAGTAAAATCAAGGGGCGCGCAACGAAAGTTGCGCGCCCTATTCGCTAAATTGAAACTTTACAAAATAAAAATCAAATACCCAATACAAATCCCCAAACTCCAGCCTGCGACGAGGTCGGACGGATAGTGCACCCCCAAGGCAAAGCGGGTATAGCCGAGCAACACGCTTGCTCCAAGTAACGCATATCCCAAGGCAGGATAAAAGGGTAAAAAGGTCATGGCAATTACGGAAGCGCACGCCAAATGACGGCTAGGGAAGGATTGACCTTCCGTGTTTTTCTTCGCAATCAAGGGGTCGATCCCCGCGCCCGCTTCCGCATATGGACGCTTGCGGTCGATGGCGATTCGCAAGACCGTGACGGCGAGTAATGCCAAAAGGGGTACGAATAGAATTTTCACCAATTCCTTTATTTCCAAGGGCGCAAGCAACAGCGTGTAAGCCCACAACCCGCCGTAGCAAGTGAAAAACAGTAAGGTCAAAACAAGGTTTCCGACAATCAGCAATCGTTTTGCAATTGGACGCGCATTGTAAAAGTCTGCGCTTTTATTATAAAGTGTCACATAATCGTATTTCATGAGATGATTATACCATAAAGGAAAAGAAAATTCAAGTGGTTTTATGAAATTGCGGGCACTTTCTCCATGAAGAAAAACCTACGGAGGGGGTCCGTAGGTTTTTTCCTAGTGTATGAAAAGAAAGTTATTCTTTGTGAGCCTCTGCAACAATTTTATCCACCAACATGGGGGGAACGTCTTCGTAACCCAAGAATTCGGATACGAATTTACCGCTGCCGCGGGTCAAGGAACGAAGTTCCATGGTATAAGTTTTGATTTCCGAAAGGGGAACTTCTGCGGTGATAATCGACTTATCGCCTTCGGTGTCCGTACCCATGATGCGGCCGCGGCGTTTGTTGATATCGCCCATTACGTCTCCGAGGTAGTCCGCGGGAATCGCAATCTTCAAGCTGTAAATGGGTTCCAACAATACGGGTTTCGCATTCTTCAAGCCTTCCTTAAACGCAATCGAAGCCGCCATCTTGAAGGAAAGTTCGTTCGAGTCAACGTCATGGTAGCTACCATCGTACAATACGGCTTTCAAACCAGTTACGGGATAACCTGCCAAAGGACCGTGTTCCATCGATTCACGCAAGCCTTTTTCAACTGCGGGGAAGTAGTTCTTGGGTACTGCGCCGCCGACAACTTCTTCTTCGAATACAAATTCTTCTTCGCTAGGGGAGAAACGAATCTTACAATGTCCGTATTGACCATGGCCGCCCGATTGTTTCTTGTGTTTGCCTTCCGCTTCTGCGGTACCGCGAATGGTTTCACGGTAAGCAATCTTCGGTTCGGACAATTTCATGTCCACGCCATAGCGTGCTTTCACTTTCTTCGCGAGCATTTCAATCTGCACGTCGCCTTGACCGCCGATAATCATTTCGCCCGTTTCTGCGTTCTTTTCAATCGAGAAGGTGTAATCTTCTTCCTTCAACTTCGCAAGCCCTGCAAACACTTTGTCTTCTTCTCCCTTCTTTTCAGCCGCAACGGACATGAACAAGGTGGGTTTCGGGAAGTGGATGGGGGTGAAACGAATCTTTGCGGAAGGATCGCAAAGGGTGTCGCCCGTATTGGTGTTGCTCAGCTTGTTTACCGCACCGATATCGCCTGCCGCCAACTGGTCAACGGGTTCCATCTTCTTACCGCGCAATACGTATACTTGACCGATACGTTCTTCACATTCGGTGTTTGCGTTCCATACGGTCGAACCGCTCTTCAAAACACCGCGGAAGCTCTTGATGTAGCTAAGTTTACCCGAGAAAGGATCAATAACGGTTTTGAAAACCTGCGCTGCAAAAGGTGCGTCTTCATCCGTACGGATGCTGATCATCTTATTGGTACCGATTTCATCCGCAAGGGTGTTCAAACGTTCGCGTGCCTGAGGCATGTAGGTAACGATTTCGTTCAAAAGGTTAATAACACCGCGGTTTTGAAGGGCAGAACCCGCCATGATGGGGATGGTATTAACGCCTGCGATACCGATACGGATACCGCGGATGGTTTCTTCGCGGGTCAATTCGCCCGATTCGAAGAATTTATCCAACAAGAATTCGTCGTTTTCAGCCGCTGTTTCCATAAGGGAAGCTTTCATTTCTTCCACTTGGTCTTTCATATTGTCGGGGATAGCGATTTCCTGAGGCCCGCCTTCCTTGAACAAGTATGCGCGTTCCTGCAAAGCGTTGATACAGCCTTGCATCTTACCGCCTTCCATGATAGGAATTTGGATGGGAGCGATTTTACCTGCATATTTCGCGCGGAGTGCTTGCACCGTGCCGAGGTAATCTGCATTGTCCTTATCCATGCCGTTGATGAAAATAATCAACGGTTTACCGAGTTTCATACAGTATTCGATGATGGATTCAGCACCGATGGGCAATACGCCGTTCGCGCCGATAACCAAGCAAGCGCCGCCTGCCGCGCGCAAACCTTCGTTGCGTTCGCCTTCAAAATCATAATAGCCGGGCAAATCGAGGATGTTCACCTTAACGTCTTTCCACGTCAAATTTGCGCAAGACGTATAAATGGACATTTTCTTTGCTTTTTCAAGATCGTCGTAATCGCTTACCGTCGTTCCATCGGGTACTTTGCCCATACGATCGATTACGCCGCCGTTAAACAACATTGCTTCGCAAAGCGTCGTTTTGCCCTCGCCACTGTGTCCGACAATCGCAATATTGCGGATGTTTTCGCCATTGATACTCATGATAGTAAATCCCCCTTGTAATAAACGAATTTTTATCGGTCGAATTTTGGGGTGCGGAACTGGTCGGCTTCTCTCTTAACCGAACTTTACCGCTACAAAACCGATAATTGCTACCATTATATTATACTTTTTCACATTTTTCAAGGGGTTTTTCGAAAAAAGTTACCATTTTTTTAAATTTTTTTTCAAAGATAGGGTAAAAAGAGGCTGGGAAGGTTGGCTTTGCTTGACAAAATAGCAGAAAATATATATAATGTGGACAAATCAGACAGTAAAAAGGCTTGTATATGAACAGAATTTATCTTGACCATGCGGCGACGACGCCCTTGGATAAAAAAGTATTGGAAAAGATGACGCCGTACTTTACCGAATTTTTCGGGAATGCGGATTCTCCCCACGCCATCGGGCGCAGAGCGGTAAACGCCGTGGATTGCGCGCGCGACGATTTGGCGCAAGCCTTGGGGGTGCGGGCGAACGAGTTGTATTTCACCTCGGGCGGTACGGAAGCGGACAATTGGGCAATCATCGGCGGGGCGTACGCGCAAAAAGCGAAGGGGAAAGACCACGTGATTGTGTCCGCCATCGAACACCACGCTGCGTTGTATGCTGGAGAGCGTTTGGAGAAGGAAGGCTTTACAGTGACCTATTTGCCTGTGAATACAGGGGGGCTGGTGGAAGAAACCGCTTTGCAAAACGCCTTGACAGAGCGTACGGGATTGGTTGCCGTGATGTCGGTGAACAACGAAACGGGGGTTATACAGCCCATTAAGGCTTTGGCTGACCTCGCGCACGCGCGCGGTGCATTATTCTTTACGGATGCGGTGCAAGCCGCGCCCCATATACCCTTGGATATCAAAGGTTGGGGGGTGGATATGCTGTCCATATCCTCGCATAAATTCTACGGGCCGAAAGGCTGTGGTGTGTTGTACGTGAAAAACGGAGTCAAAATCGACCGCTTTATCGGCGGCGGGGAGCAGGAACGAGGACTTCGCGGGGGTACGACCAACGTGCCCGCGGTGGTAGGGCTTGCCGAGGCATTTTTACAAAACGTAAAGGATATGCCTGCCGTCAACGAAAAAATCGACCGACTTTCGCAACTGTTCATGGAAGGGATTTCCTCGTTGAACGGTGTCAGTATCAACGGGCAAGAACCGCGTTTACCTGCGATTTTGAATCTGCGGGTAGAAGGGGTTAGTAACGTGGATTTGCTGTATAAATTAGACCTCAAAGGGGTTTGCGTAGCGGTGGGTTCGGCATGCGCCAGCGCGTCCGTCAAACCCAGCCACGTATTGCTTGCGATGGGGTTGACCGAGGCGGAAGCCCGCGAATGCGTGCGTATCAGTTTTGGGAAAGAGAATACGGAAGAGGAAATCCGTTTCGCGGCGAACGCCTTTGTCGAAGCGGTGAATGATTTAAGAAAATTTTAACGAGGTGAAGCATGAAAACCTGGAAAAGCATTTTTGCTGTTGCTTTAAGCGTTAGTACGATGGGTATGACGATTTTATCATCGGGATGTGATATGAATGCCTTGATTGGCGGGTTAACGGGGAACGCCAGCACTTCGCAGGATGGCTCATCCGAAGGACATATTCACAAATGGCAAGAAGTGATTTTGGAAGAGGCAACGTGCACCACTGATGGTAAAACCCTGATGATGTGCGTTTGTGGCGAGGTGAAAGGCGAGGTGATTCCTGCGGGACACGACCTGATTCGTGAAGTGGTTTCTGAGGCAACTTGTACACAAGCGGGGCTCGTTGAACTTTACTGTAAAAATTGCGAATACCGTGGAACGGAAATTCAAGAGCCACGCGCTCACTCGTATCTTGAGGGGGAAAAGTGTTTTTGGTGCGGAAAGTCCAAGTCGGAAATTGAAAGCGGTCAGATGGGCGAAGCTGTTGCGTATGACGGCTGTGAAGTAACCATTACTTTTTACCATACGATGGGCAAAGTACTCCGTGATGAATTAGATATATGGATTGCAGAATTCAATAAACTCTATCCCAACATCACAATCGAACATAAGTCTCAAGGTGATTATGTCGGACTTCGCGACAGCGTTTTGAGTGGGATTGCTTCAAATACGTTGCCTAACTTGGCGTATTGTTATGCCGACCACGTGGCACTTTACAACGATTATGATGTCGTGATGACGTTGGATGATTATATTGCAAATGTGGGTATAGTGGAAAGAGGAGACGGAACGTTCGAGCTAATGGGCTTGACACAGGAACAAAGCGATTCGTTTGTATCGGTGTATTATGAAGAAGGGCGTATGTGTGACGATGGTAAAATGTATATGCTTCCGCTCTTGAAATCGACGGAAGTATTGTACTACAACAAAACCTTCTTTGAAGAAAATAACTTGACTGTTCCCAAGACGTGGGATGAAATGGAGACGGTGATGGAGCAGATTAAAGCCATTGACCCTTACAGCGTTCCGCTTGGGTATGATACAGAATCCAACTGGTTTATCACGATGTGTGCACAGTCGGGTACACCGTATACTTCCACAGTCGAGGGAGAAAAATTTCTCTTTGACGTAGAAGAAAACCACAGTTTCGTTCAGCGTTTTCGCAATTGGTATCAAAATGGCTGGGTAACGACGGAAGGGCTTGAAGGTAGATATACTTCAGATTTGTTTGTGCGAACCAATCCATCTAGCAGAAAAGCATATATGACCATCGCTTCGTCGGCAGGCGCATATTATAATTGTCCTGAACCTTATACAAATGCATATGGCCGAGTGGAGTATCCCTTTGAAGTAGGGGTTGCACAAATTCCTCAAATTAACGTGGATAACCCCAAAGTGACTTTCCAAGGCCCTTCGCTTTGTATGTTCAAAAATGCGGATTCGCAGGAAATGGCGGCGACTTGGCTGTTTATGGAATTTTTGACGACAACCATTGAATTGCAAGCGCAATTTTCGTTGTTTGGTGGATATGCGTCCGTTATCAAGGACTTGGATGAAAAGTGCGAACAATATGCGTCTATGTTGGATGTGACAGATGGCAACCAAAACTTACAAATGACCGCGTTGAAACAGTGTATTGCACAGGAAAACGCAATGTTTTACAGCCCTGCCTTTATAGGTTCAGCAGGGGCGCGTGAGGCTGTAGGTGTCTTAATGCAAAACTGTTTACGAAATACTCCTAAAAATGGTCAATCGGTTGCGGACTTCATTAAGAATGAATTCAAGGAAAATATCGCAAAACTTCGCAAGTTTTATGGGGAATAACCTTGAATATATATACAGAGAACCGCCCGCAGGATTGCGGGCGGTTCTCTGTATATGCAACAATATTATTCTTTTTTATCGGTTTGTTCGCTGAGCCCGACAACGCTGTCCACGGGCAATGCAAACGCAATACCCTGCCCCGCGGTATTCAATCCTGCGTCTTGATACAAGGCGTGCAAAACGTCGTCCTTGATGGAAGAGGGGACGAGAATCATAACGATTTCCTTTTCGGGTTGAATGGTGATGCCGAAAAAGCTTTCCGCATCCTTGGGCGCAGTACCGCGCGCATTGATAACGGTACCTCCGCGCGCGCCTAACTTTTTCGCGGCGTCCATGACCATTTCACTGTACCCGCTGTTTACGATACAAAATATGGCTTCGTGTTTGTATTTCACTTTACTACCTCACTTACGATTATTGCTTAAAAAACGGTAAATAGCAACCCCGATGACGCCCGTCATAGGGATGGTAAACGCAATCCCTTTGCCCCCGCGTACGGTGTGGAATTTTTCATCCAAACTCTGCATAATTTCTTCCGCGCGGTCTTCGCGTATCACACTGAAAAGGACACTCTTATCCGAATTTGCCAAACCGAGCAGATACAACGCGTCCGACGGCGCGGTGCCTTGCGCGGCGACGGCTGTTTGCAGATTGACTTCAAAACCTGATAAATAGTCCATGTAAAATTCTGATTTGTTACGGTTGACCACGGTAACAAGCAGTTTTAACTTCTTCAAATCCGTCTGAAAAGGAGCATCCTTTTTGGCGGGGTCAGTTTTCTTAATTTTTGTATTTTTTGTCAATAAACCCATACCTGCCCCCTACATAAACCGAATAATCTGTTCGTCGTCTTCGTCCAAAATGCGTTTCATTGCGTTGCGTTCGCGTAACGTTTTAGACGCAATTGCCTTAAAGCCAAGCGCTTGAATGGTAATAAGCGGGGTCATGGCAACCATTGCCACCAACCCAAATGCGTCGGTCAAAATTGCCGTGTCCGAATAGCCGTTCCATACGAAACATACCCCGATGATAAACGGCAGGATAAAGGTGGAAGTCAACGGACCGCTGGCAACCCCGCCGGAGTCGAATGCGATTGCGGTGTAAAGTTTCGGTACGAAAAACGCCAAGCCGAGGGAGATGAAATATCCAGGGATAACGTAGTACAAAATACTAAACCCAAACATGATACGTACCACCGAAAGGGTAATAGATACCGCTACGCCCACGGACAAAGCGATCAACATCGAACGTTTGCTGACTGCACCGCCCGTCACCGTTTCCACTTGACGTTTTAAAACGTGAATGGCAGGTTCTGCCAAAACGACGGTGAAGCCAAGGATAAAGGACAAAGTAAGCAACAAAGCGGGGTGCGCTTGAGCAAGCTGTTCGCCTAAACTGTACCCGATGGGCATAAACCCAACGTTGACCGCCGTTAGGAAAATGACCAAACCAAAGAAAGTATACCCGATACCGATGATGATTTGTAAAATACGTTTCCTTGGCAAACGCATAAACAGCATTTGTAAAATGAAGAAACACGCAACGATGGGCAGAAGGGCAACGGCAACTTCTTTCATCGTATGCAAAAGAGTGGACATCACTTCGCCTGCGTTTGCTACAATCGTGTATTTGTCGGTGGGGATATTGTAATCGATTTCGCCTTTGGCGAAAATCCCCAACGCCATGACGGCAAGGATAGGGCCAATGGAACACAGCGCGATGAAACCGAAACTGGATTCTCGGTCTTTTTTATCCCCTAAACTTGCGGAGACACCCAAACCAAGCGCCATGATAAAGGGTACGGTGATAGGCCCCGTTGTGACCCCGCCCGAATCGAACGCAAGGGGTAAAAACGCTTCGTTGCCGTTGATAAGCACCAAGGAAACCAAGGCGAACAACAGCAGATAAAAGAAGGTCAGCATTTGGGAAAGACTGACGCGGAAGACAATTTTCAGTACGCTCAGGACAAGGAAAATTCCCACGCCGAAACCAATCGACCATTTCAACAGCGTACCCGAAAGGACGGCTTTTACCTGTGAAGCCAACGCCTCAAGGTCGGGTTCGGCAATGGTGATAAAGATACCCATGATAAAGCACACCGCCAAAAGGGTTTTAAACCGTCCTGCTTTTGGTAAGGACGACCCGATTTGTTCCCCCATAGGGGTCATGGCGATGTCCGCGCCGAGGTTGAATAAAGCAATGCCTAGGATTAAAAGAAATGCAGAGCACCCGAAAATAACCGTTTCCGTCGTACCAAAGTTAATCAACGGCGTACAGTTTAAAATCAGTACAATCAACGCAACGGGCAAAACCGACAGCGCGGATTCTTTAAATTTTATCCAAAGAGCTTTTAACATTCCATTTCCTTATTTCTTTACCGAGAAACGGTAAATCGTGATTTCGTGGTAAGTATCTCCCGCTTTCAATTCCGTAGAAGGGTATTGCGGGCAATTGGGGGAATTGGGATACCCCTGTGTTTCCAAACAGAGGGCGCAGTATCTTTCGTAATGGCGTTTGCCCTCAAATGCGTTCAACGCGCACGCGGTGTATAATTGTACCCCGGGCAGGGTGGTATAGCAATCCATCTTTCTGCCCGTTTCTTCATCATATACGGTGGCGAAATGTTCCAATGCTTTGCCAAAACGGTCGATACAGTAATTGAAATCATAACCCTTGCATTGTGCAATCAGCTTTGCATCTGAAAACATATCCTGACCCAATTTTTTGGCGGGTAAGAAGCTGTAAGGCGTGCCTTCGATATTTTCAAATTCTCCGTGCGGAATCAACTCGCTGTCCACGGGGGTAATCTGCTTTGAATTAATCATCAAGGTTTGATTTAAAACCGTGGGCTGACAGCCGATGTTAAAGTAGCTGTGGTTGGTCAAATTGCACACGGTATCCTTATCAGAGGTAGCGGTGTATTCAATTTTTAATTCATTTTGATCGGTCAAGGTAAAAGATACGTTGACGGTCAATTGTCCAGGGAAACCGCCTGCACCATCAGGGGATACGTGGGTTAAAACCAACCGTTCGCCATCGATTTCCGCATCCCAAATTACGCGGTCGAAATTGGCGGAATACCCGCCGTGCAGGGTGTTTTTGCCCTCGTTTTGTTCGATATTGTAAACGTTACCGTTCAAGGTGAATTGCCCACCGCCGATACGGTTGCCGAATCTGCCGATGGTCGCGCCGAAATAGGGGTTATCCCCATAGTAATCTTCGGGCGTCTTACAACCGACGATGACGTCGCTGAAAAATCCCGTTTTATCGGGCGCAATCAAACGGATCAAACGCGCGCCGTAGGTGAGGATATCCGCTTCCAACCCATTGGCGTTGCGTAAAGTATACACGTCGTTTTGTTTGCCATTTTTTTCAAACGAATAAGTCTTCGTAATCATGTCGTCACCTCTATAATATAATGTCGCAATATATATTATAACATAAGCGGGAAGAAAAATCCAATAAAATGTGTGGTGATTTTTCATAAATTTCAGGAAAAAATTCCCCTCAATTTTTCTTGATGGGTGGTGGAGTTGAAAATGCAATATGAAATTTAGCAAAAGAAAAAAATGTTTTTAAAAAATCTATTTTTTACTTGTAAAAAACGTTGACTTAATCCATTGCGTGTGGTATGATTATGACATTACATTATTTAATAAAACACGCTTTCGCCATTCAAAAAATGAATGACAGCGCGAAGGAGTCGATTATGGAAATTAAAATCACGAAAACGAATACGCCTGGGGTAATGCCTGCGGAAAATACGTTGGGGTTTGGTAAAGTTTTCACCGACCACATGTTGTTGGTGGATTGGAATATGGAAAAAGGTTGGTACAACGCGCGTATTGAGCCATTCGGGCGCATTTCTTTGCATCCCGCTTCCACCGTTTTGCATTACGGTGCGGAGATTTTCGAGGGTTTGAAAGCGTACAGACGGGCAGACGGCGGTGTGCAGTTGTTCCGTCCTATGGAAAACGTGAAGCGTATGAATCGTTCGGCAGAGCGTATGAGTTTGCCTGAAATGCCCGAAGAAGACATGTTGCAGCTTTTGACCGAGTTTGTGAAATTGGAAGAAAAATGGGTACCCAAATCCTTTGGTACGTCCCTTTATCTTCGTCCTTTCCTGTTTGGCAACGACGAAGCGCTTGGGGTACACGCGGTGCATAACGCAACCTTTATGTTGATTGCTTCGCCCAGCGGCAGTTATTACAAGGAAGGCATCAACCCCGTCAGTATCATGATTGAAAACGAAGACGTGCGCACCGTACGCGGCGGTACGGGGTATGCAAAGTGCGGCGGTAACTATGCGGCAAGTACCCGCGCAGGCGAACGCGCTGCGAAAAAGGGGTATTCGCAGGTGCTTTGGCTGGACGGTGTAGAAAGAAAATATATCGAAGAAGTGGGCGCGATGAACGTTATGTTCAAAATCGACGGTGAAATTGTGACCCCGATGTTGACGGGTTCGATTTTACCTGGTATTACCCGCAAGAGCTGTATCGAGGTTTTGACCTCGCTTGGCTATAAGGTCAGCGAACGTTTATTGTCTGTAGACGAGCTGGTTTCCGCCATGGAAAGCGGGAAATTGGAAGAAGCCTGGGGCTGCGGAACGGCGGCGGTCGTTTCTCCCATCGGCAAGCTTGCAATCGGTGAAAAAGAATACGTTATCGGCGGCGGTGCAATTGGGGAAGTAACCCAAAACTTGTACGATATCTTGACGGGAATTCAATGGGGAAAACGCGAGGATACCTTCGGTTGGGTGTATAAAATCAATTAACCAAAGCAATACAACCGAGCTAGCCTCAAAGCCGTCTTTTGAACGCTTTTATGGCTTGTCGTCATTATAATACCTTGTTAAATTAAAAAAAACCTAAATTTTCCTTGAAAAATCAAGATAAAACGGGTGGCAATCCGTTGACAATTTCATGGAAAATAGGGTACAATATATACACTATTACATAAAAGGGAATTTTATGGCTACAGTGGCAGGCGGTTGCGGCAGTGTAATCGGCGGCGGATTGGGTATTGTCCTGATCGCCGTGATGGTGATTGGTGCTTGCATCTTAATGAAAAGAAAATCAAACGAATAAAATACAATTGTATACAAAGGCTATGACGGGAAAGAAATCCGTAAAGTTTGCTTGTGCAGAGAGTCGGCGTTTGGTGCGAGCCGATACAACTTTACAGAATATAGCTCCTCCCCGAGCCTCCGAGAGAACGGCGAAAATGTCGCTTAGTAGATTCGGACGGGTTCTCCCGTGATAGAGAAGTCCTTATTAGGGCATGAGTGGACGGCATTGCCGTCAATGAGAGTGGTACCGCGGAGTTTCTTCGTCTCTTTCGTGAAAATCGTGGCGTATTTTTTGCGCGCGAAATTGCGAAAGAGATTTTTTTATTTGAGGGCAGTTATGAAAAATACGAACAAATACGTAAAACAATATTTCGAACCGCAGGGGGTGTCGATGGATTGGGTGAAAAAATCCTACGTTGATAAACCGCCTATATGGTGCAGTGTTGATTTGCGCGATGGGAATCAAGCGTTGATTATTCCGATGAGTTTGGAAGAAAAATTAGAGTTTTTCAAATTGCTGTGCAAAGTCGGGTTTAAGGAAATTGAAATTGGTTTCCCCGCCGCCAGTGAAACGGAATATGAATTTTGCCGTAGGCTCATTGAAAACAACTTAATTCCTGACGACGTAACCATTCAGGTATTGACCCAATCGCGCGAACATATCATTGCGAAAACGTTTGCCGCGTTGGAAGGCGCGAAACATGCGGTGGTGCATTTGTACAATTCCACCTCGGTGGCGCAGCGTCAGCAGGTGTTTAAGCGGGAAAAACAGGAAATCATCGACATCGCGGTGTTCGGCGCAAAGCTTTGTCAACAATATAAGGAAAAAGCGAAGGGGAAAATTACCTTTGAATATTCTCCTGAAAGCTTTACGGGGACAGAACCTGAATTTGCGGCGGAAATTTGCAACGCGGTATTGGATATATGGAAACCTACCCCCGAAGATAAAGCAATTATCAACCTGCCCGTAACGGTGGCACATTCGATGCCCCACGTTTACGCGAATCAGGTTGAATACATGTGCAAGAATTTAAAAAACAGAGAAAACGTTATCATTTCCTTGCATCCCCACAACGATCGCGGTTGCGCGGTTGCGGACAGTGAAATGGGCTTGCTTGCAGGGGGGGATCGAATCGAAGGCACCTTGTTTGGCAACGGCGAACGTACGGGAAACGTCGATATCATTACCTTGGCGTTGAATATGTATTCGCAAGGGGTGGAGCCTGGTTTGGATTTTTCCAACCTGCCTGCCGTTACCGAAGTGTATGAACGGGTGACCCGTATGAAGGTCAGCGAACGTCAGCCGTATAGCGGTTCGTTGGTGTTTGCGGCGTTTTCGGGTTCTCACCAGGATGCGATTGCAAAGGGTATGAAATACCGTGCGGAAAAGGGATTGGATTGTTGGACGGTACCGTATTTGCCCCTCGATCCTGCCGACGTTGGCAGAGTGTACGAAGCGGACGTTATCCGTATCAATTCCCAATCGGGCAAAGGCGGAATCGGGTATATCCTCGAAACACAGTTTAAGCTGGTATTGCCCTCGAAAATGCGCGAGGTGTTCGGGTATCACGTCAAGAGTATTTCCGACCATGCACATAAAGAACTTTCCCCTGATGAAGTGCATGATATTTTCCTGCGGGATTTTGTCAATCTGTCTACTGAGCTCGACGTTGTCAACGTTAGATGTGAAGACGTGGACGAGGGTGAGGTGCAAGGTTGGATAGAAATCGAATACAACGGAAAAACGCAAGCGGCAGAAGTGACGGGGAACGGTCGTTTGGACTGTATTTCCAATGCCATTAAGAAAGTCACAGGTATCGAATACAGCTTGGAAAAATATGCGCAACATGCATTGGAAGAAAAATCTACTTCCATGGCGGCGGCATACGTTGGCATTGTGTACAACGGTGCGACCTATTGGGGGAGCGGTATTCACAGTGATATCATGACCTCTTCGGTTTGTGCATTGGTCTCTGCGGTTAATAGAATGCTGCAAACGAAGGGAATAACAGAGGAAGGAGAAAAAAGATGATTTTGAAAGGTTCTCAAATTGTAATACAAACCCTGATCGAACAAGGGGTTACCGACGTATTCGGTTATCCTGGCGGGCAGGTTATCAATATTTATGACGCATTGTACGAATATAAGGATAAAATCAATCACATTTTGACCGCGCACGAACAAGGTGCGGCGCATGCGGCGGATGGGTATTCGCGGTCGACTGGTAAGGTCGGTGTGTGTATTGCGACCAGCGGTCCGGGTGCAACCAACTTGGTGACGGGTATCGCGACGGCGATGCTTGACAGTATCCCCATGGTGGCGATTACGGGCAACGTGCCTTGCTCTTTGATTGGTAAGGACAGCTTCCAAGAAATCGATATCACGGGCGTGACTATGCCGATTACCAAGCACAATTACTTCGTACATAACATCGAGGATTTGGCGGATACCATACGCGAAGCGTTTAGGGTGGCAAAATCGGGCAGACCTGGTCCCGTCCTTGTGGATATCCCCAAAGACGTGCAGGTGGCTTCGTATGAATACGAACCTCAGCCTGTGGTTGAAAAAACACCTTTGCCCTTGGTGAAGGAAAACTTAATTGACAAGGCGGTGGCAATGATTGCTGAAGCGAAGAAACCTTACCTCTACGTAGGCGGCGGCGCAGCAGGGATTGACTTAGGGGAAGAAATTTTGGCGTTCGCCAAGAAGATTGATGCGGTAATCGGTTGTTCGTTTATGGGGCTTTCCTCCGTACCGCAGGACGATCGTTTCCTTGGTATGCAGGGTATGCACGGACATTACGCTTCTTCCATGGCACAAAACGAAGCGGATTTAATTTTGGCGGTGGGGGTTCGTTTCTCCGACCGCGCAACGGGGAATGTGGCGAAGTTTGCTAAGAAGAGCAAGATTATTCAACTTGACCCCGATTCGGCTGAAATCAATAAAAACGTACGCGTTGACCTTGGTTTGGTCGGCGATGTAGCGGATTCGTTCAAGCGTATCGCGCAGAAGTGTTGCGCAAGTGAAAAACCCGAATGGTTGTTGCGCGTGAATGCGTTGAAGAAGGAAGAAGAAAGCTTTGCGGACCAAATCGCGGCGGCGACAACGGCGCCCTTGACCCCCAAGCGTGTCTTTGATATTATCAACGAAAATAAATTGCCTGCAACGATTACGGCAACGGACGTTGGTCAGCACCAAATGTGGGCGGCGCAGTATTCCACCTTCGACCGTCCCCGCCGTATGGTATCCAGCGGTGGTTTGGGTACAATGGGGTTCGGGCTTGGCGCGGCAATCGGTTCGTACGTAGCAACGAAAGACCCCGTGGTGTTGATTACGGGCGACGGCAGTTTCGGTATGAACCTCAACGAATTAGCAACCGCGGTTACGTATAAAATCCCCGTGGTCATCGTCTTGATGAACAACGGTGTGTTGGGTATGGTAAGACAGTGGCAAACGCTCTTCTTCGGACAGAGATACTCCCAAACGATTTTGTCGAGAAAAACCGATTTCGTGGCGCTTGCAAAGGCGTTCGGTGCGGAGGGATATTTGGCGGAAACCGAGGTGGAATTTAAGAAAGCGTTCACGGAAGCGGTGAAATCGAATAAACCCACGGTGATTGACGTACGCATTGATAAGGATGAATTGGTATTGCCCATGCTTCCTCCCGGCGGTGCGATTGACGATATGATTACTATGATTCAGAAATAAGGAGGGGGACAGATGGAAAACAATAAATCTGTAATTGCAGTGTACGTAGACAATACGGCGGGCGTTTTGACCCGCGTGACAGCAATGTTCACCCGCCGTGGTTTTAACATCGATGCCTTGACGGTGGCGGAGACCGAACGTCCTGAATATTCCCGTATTACCATTGCGATGAAAGGGGACGTTTACGTGAAGGAACAGCTCATCAATCAGTTGAAAAAACTGTTGGTTGTTAAGAAAGTGGAAGTGTTGGAAGAAGAACCTATCAAGCGTGAATTGATGCTGATTAAGGTATACAACAAAGCGGAAAACCGCAGTGATATTATGACGGCTGTGGACGTATTCCGTGCAAGCGTTATTGATTATTCCAACGATGGCATGTGTATCGAGGTGACGGGCAGTCCTTCGAAAATTGATGCCTTTGTAAAATTGATGCAACCTTTTGGAATTTTGGAAATGTGCCGTACGGGTATCGTAGCTTTGGATAGAGGGAATAAGACCCTTTTCTCCGAATAATTTATCAATAAAAAAATAAAAATTTACAATAAAAGGACAGGAAAACTATTATGGCAAACAGAATTTTTTATCAAGCAGATTGTGATTTGAACAAATTAAACGGTAAAACCGTTGCAATCATCGGTTATGGTTCGCAAGGTCACGCGCATGCACTCAACCTTAAAGATTCGGGGGTAAACGTTGTCGTTGGTCTTTACAAGGGCAGTAAGAGCTGGGAAAAGGCTGAAAAGCAGGGCGTGAAAGTAATGACGGCTGCGGAAGCGGCTGCAATCGCGGACATCATCATGATTCTTATCAACGATGAAAAGCAAGCGAAATTGTACAAAGAAAGCATCGAACCCAACCTTACCGAAGGTAAGACCCTTGCATTTGCGCACGGTTTTAACATTCACTTCGGTTGCATCAAACCCCCGAAGAATGTAAACGTTATCATGGTTGCACCTAAGGGACCTGGTCACACCGTTCGCAGTGAATACCAAGTAGGTAAAGGTGTACCTTGCTTGATCGCGGTAGAACAAGACGCAACGGGCGATGCTTTGGAAATCGGTTTGGCTTACGCGGCTGGTATCGGCGGTGCAAGAGCGGGCGTTTTGGAAACCAACTTCCGTACGGAAACGGAAACCGACCTTTTCGGTGAACAAGCCGTTCTTTGCGGCGGGGTTTGCGCCTTGATGCAGGCTGGTTATGAAACGTTGGTAGAAGCAGGTTATGACCCTCGTAATGCTTACTTCGAATGTATCCACGAAATGAAACTCATCGTTGACTTGATTTATCAAAGCGGCTTTGAAGGTATGAGATATTCGATTTCCAACACCGCAGAATACGGCGATTACGTGACTGGCCCGAAGATTATCACCGAAGAAACGAAGAAAGCGATGAAGAAAGTTTTGAAGGATATTCAAGACGGTACGTTCGCAAAAGAATTCCTTTTGGATATGTCCGAAGCAGGTTCGCAAGTACACTTCAACGCGATGAGAAAGATTGCTTCTGAACATCCTTCCGAAGTGGTTGGCAAGGATATCAGAAAGCTGTATAGCTGGGCGGACGAAGAAAAATTCATCAATAATTAACAAACAAAGAATCCGTTACGAAATACATCGTTGACCTTCGGTTACGTACCTCTTGTACGCGCCCTCAGGGTCGCCTTGTATTTCTTGCGTCTTGCTTTGTTTGGATTTTCCAACGATTATGAAAGGGGATATCCCTTGGATTTCGACAATATACAATAATATAATTTCGATACGCTTGCGACCGAGGATGTCTATGCCTCGGTTGTGAGTTTGTAAAAATAGGTAAAAATATGATTAAAGATACAATAGTAGACGGCTTTCAAAACGCGCCGCATAGATCGCTGTACCACGCGCTGGGTTTGACGGAAGAGGAAATGTCTCGTCCGCTCATCGGCGTGGTTTGTTCGTACAATGAAATCGTGCCTGGACATACCAACCTTGACAAAATCGCGCAAGCGGTAAAATTAGGGGTTGCGATGGCGGGCGGTACGCCGATTATGTTCCCTGCAATCACCGTTTGCGATGGGATTGCCATGGGGCATACGGGTATGAAATACTCCCTCGTTACCCGCGATTTGATTGCGGATTCTACCGAAGCAATGGTGCGCGCACACGGCTTTGACGGTTTGGTCATGATCCCCAACTGCGATAAAAACGTTCCTGGGCTTTTGATGGCGGCAGCGCGTTTGAACATCCCCACCGTATTCGTAAGCGGCGGGCCTATGTTGGCAGGCCGTGTAAACGGCAAAAAGCGTTCGCTTTCCAGCATGTTTGAAGCGGTTGGTGCATACACGGCAGGGAAAATCAACGAAGAACAGCTGACTGAATTCGAACGTAAGGTATGTCCTACCTGCGGTTCTTGTTCGGGTATGTATACGGCGAATTCGATGAACTGTTTGACCGAAGTCCTTGGTATGGGGTTAAAGGGTAACGGTACGATTCCCGCGGTATATTCCGCGCGTATCGAGCTTGCGAAACACGCAGGTATGCAGGTCATGGATTTGGTGAAAAAGAATATCCGTCCCCGTGATATCATGACAGCGGCGGCGATTAAAAACGCGATCACGGCAGACATGGCATTGGGTTGTTCGACCAACAGTATGTTGCATTTGCCCGCAATCGCCAACGAATGCGAAGTACCCTTTGATTTGGACGAAGTCAACGCAATCAGTGAAAAGACCCCCAACCTTTGCCACCTTGCCCCCGCAGGCCCTACGTACATGGAAGACCTCAACGAAGCTGGCGGGGTTCATGCTGTGTTGAAAGAATTGGAAACGTTGGACTTGTTGGATACGTCGGTGATGACTTGTACAGGCAAGACCATGAAAGAAAATCTGGAAGGCATTGTCAACTTGGATGACGAAGTCATCAGAAAACCCGACAACGCATTTGGTAAAACGGGCGGTATTGCGGTGTTGAAAGGCAATCTTGCGCCCGATGGCTGTGTAGTGAAACGTGCGGCGGTTGCGCCTGAAATGTTGGTACATGAAGGCCCTGCCAAAGTCTTTGAAAGCGAGGAAGAATGCATCGCGGCGATTTACGGCGGTAAAATTGTGAAAGGGGACGTTGTGGTAATTCGTTACGAAGGCCCTGCAGGCGGTCCTGGTATGCGTGAAATGCTTTCGCCTACTTCTGCAATTGCAGGGATGGGTTTGGATAAAGACGTAGCGTTGATTACGGACGGTAGATTCTCGGGGGCAACCCGTGGCGCATCCATCGGTCACGTTTCTCCCGAAGCTGTTTCGGGCGGTATGATTGCCTATGTAAAAGATGGGGATATCATTTCCATCGATATCCCCAACTATTCGATTCAGTTAAACGTTTCCGATGAGGAAATTGCAAAGCGTAAAGCAGAAATGCCCTTAAAGAAGAAGCAAGTCAGCGGGTATTTGAAGCGGTATGCGGAGCAGGTATCTTCTGCCGACAAAGGCGCAATTATCAATAAGTAAGCACGTATATACGTCGCATTTCGTCGTCGAACTTGCGTTTTGTTTTGGTCGTGTACGTCTCTGTACACTCCCTGCAACAAAGCCGCGTTCTCCTCGAACTGCTCGTATCTCCGTGCTTACGACGGGTTTGCGTGGGGGCGTGTACGCTTATGTACACTCCCATCGTCGTGCTCGTGGCTCCTCGAACTGCTCGTATCTCCGCGCTTACGGCTTCGTACTGAATCTGTATCGGGTAAGCACGAAGTTTTCTAAAAACACGAGTGAAAAGACACTAAAACTGCGTCCAACGTCAGGTTGGTCGGGTATGAGTGTAGCAATCTTTCAAGTGTGCGAAAAGACATCTTACTGCGTCCAACGTCAGGTTGGCGCGCCTTGAACTACTTGTATCTATGAATTTACGATGAGTTTGCGTACGGTACCTGTGTTATTGAATAATTACCACAACGCAACGCATAGCGTTGCAATTTACGCGCAAACAGCGCGATTCACGCCCGAAGGGTGATTCACGCCGTTAGGCAATTCACCATATATCAATAGGAGTAAACTATGTCCATGACAATGACACAAAAAATCCTCGCGGCGCACGCGGGATTGGACAAGGTAGAGGCAGGCCAATTGATTTTGGTCAACCTCGACCGTGTTTTGGGCAACGATATCACGTCGCCCGTAGCGATTAAGGAATTTGAAAAAATCGGTGCAACAGCCGTTTACGATAAGGACAAAGTCACCATGGTTATGGACCACTTTGCTCCGAACAAAGACATCAAAGCGGCAACGCAATGTAAAATGTGCCGTGATTTTTGCGATAAGCACGAAGTAACCCATTTCTACGACGTCGGTCAAATGGGTATTGAACATGCATTATTGCCCGAAAAAGGCTTGGTTGTGCCTGGTGACGTAGTTATCGGCGCAGACTCTCACACCTGCACGTACGGAGCACTTGGTGCGTTCTCTACGGGCGTGGGTTCTACCGACATGGCGTGCGGTATGGCGACGGGCAAGGCTTGGTTTAAAGTGCCTTCCGCCATTAAGTTTATCCTCAAAGGCAAACTCAACAAATACGTATCGGGCAAGGACGTCATTTTACACATCATCGGTAAAATCGGTGTGGACGGTGCATTATACAAGTCCATGGAATTCACGGGTGAAGGCGTGCAATCCTTGACTATTTTCGACCGTTTGACCATTTCCAATATGGCAATCGAGGCGGGCGCGAAAAACGGGATTTTCGAAGTCGACGAACAGACGATTGCCTACGTAAAAGAACGCAGCGACCGCGATTTCCCCATCTACAAAGCGGACGAAGACGCGGTATATGACGAGACCTATGAAATCGATTTATCCGAAATCAAATCCACCGTAGCCTTCCCGCACTTACCTGAAAACACGAAAACCTTTGACGAAATTGGGGATATCAAAATCGATCAAGTCGTGATCGGTTCGTGTACCAACGGTCAATACAAAGACCTCGCGGAAGCGGCGGAAATTTTCAAGGGTAAAAAAGTTGCAAAGCGCGTCCGCGCCATCATCATCCCTGCTACGCAGGATATCTATATGAAAGCGATGGAAAATGGGCTTCTGAAAATTTTCATCGAAGCAGGCTGTATCGTTTCCACCCCGACCTGCGGACCTTGCTTAGGCGGGTATATGGGTATTTTGGCGGCGGGGGAACGCGCCGTGGCAACGACCAACCGTAACTTTGTCGGCCGTATGGGGCACGTGGAGAGTGAAGTGTATTTGGCTTCGCCTACGGTAGCGGCGGCAAGTGCAATTGCGGGTAAAATTGCGGACCCTGCGGAGGTGATGAAATGATATTCAACGGAAAAGCAATCAAATACGGTGATAACGTGGATACGGACGTAATCATTCCCGCGCGTTACCTCAATACCATTGATAAAAAAGAATTGGCGTCCCATTGCATGGAAGATATTGACAAGAACTTTGTCAACAAAGTCCAAGCGGGGGATATCATGATTGCGGGCTACAATTTCGGTTGCGGTTCTTCTCGTGAACACGCGCCGATTGCCATCAAGGAAAGCGGTATTTCCCTTGTCATTGCGCGTAGCTTTGCGCGTATTTTCTACCGCAATTCCATCAACATCGGGCTTGCGATTGTTGAATGCGACGAAGCGGTAGACGGAATTTCCGAAGGGGATATTGTGGAAGCGGATTTGGATAACGGTATTATCTACAACCGTACCACGGGTAAGCAATTTACCACCCAACCCTTCCCTGCGTTTATTCAAACAATTATCAACAATGGGGGATTAATTGCCTCTATTAAACGTGGGAATATAAGGTAAGCGCGTATATAGTGAATTGAAGCGTAAATGCTTCGTGAATTTTCGCTCACGCTCAGTGAATTAAAAACAGACGTTTTCGTGAATTGACGGCTTTGCCGTCGTTATTGAATAATAGCCAAAAATGCAACGCATAGCGTTGCAATTCGCGCGCAAACAGCGCAATTCACTTATATAATTGCCAGGAGAAACATTATGAAAACATATAAAATCGGTTTATTAAAAGGGGACGGTATCGGTCCTGAAATCGTAGACAGCGCAGTCCGCGTATTGGAAGCGGTTGGTCAAAAGTACAACCTTAGTTTCACTTTTACGCCCTACCTCATCGGCGGGGTGGCGATTGATGTTTGCGGAAAGCCCCTGCCCGACGAAACGGTGGCAGGCTGTCTTGCATCCGACAGTGTACTGTTGGGTGCGGTCGGCGGTCCGAAGTGGGATACTTTACCTGGTAATATCCGCCCTGAAAAGGCGCTCTTGGGGATTCGCGAGGCGATGGGGCTGTTCACCAACTTACGTCCTGCGAAACTTTACCCTGCATTGAAAGGGGAATGCCCTTTGCGTGAGGATATCGTGGCGAATGGGTTCGATATCATGATTGTACGTGAATTGACGGGCGGTATTTATTTCGGCGAACGCGGTTACCGTGAGGGAAAATACGGGGAAGAAGCCTACGACACCGAAAGTTACAGCCGTATGGAAATCGAACGTATCGTGCGTGTAGCCTTCGAAACGGCAAGAAAACGCCGCAAAAAATTAACCAGCATCGACAAAGCGAACGTCTTGGAAACTTCCCGCTTATGGCGTAAAATCGTCCATGAAATCGCGGTGGAATACCCCGACGTGGAAGTTAGCGATATGCTGGTAGATAACGCGGCAATGCAACTTGTACGCAATCCGTCTCAATTTGACGTCATCGTGACCAGCAACATGTTCGGGGATATTCTTTCCGACGAAGCTTCGCAAATCACGGGTTCTATCGGTATGTTGCCTTCGGCGTCCTTAAACGAAGGAACGCGCGGCCTGTACGAACCTATCCACGGCTCCGCGCCCGATATCGCAGGTCAAAACAAAGCCAACCCCATCGCGACCGTTTTATCGGCGGCGATGATGTTGCTGTATGCATTCAATGAAACAGAAGCATCCAACGCCATCGTGTTGGCTGTGGATAAAGTATTGGAAGCGGGTTATCGTACGGCAGACCTTGCCCACGGCGCGCCCGCGCTTTCCACAATGGAAATGACAGATAAAATTATCGAGGCGTTAAACTGATTATGAAAAGAGATATGACCAGTATTTTCCGTGGCTTGGCTTCATGCGCAGTATTCCGCGGTGTATTGCAGACCGAACTGTTCGAACGGTTCGGCAATTACGTATACACGAAAGAATGCGGTGAAATAGAACGTATTGATGCGTATGCGGATTTTGTTGCCGCTTTGTATAAGGGCGGCGGGAACTTGACCGAAATGGTTAAAAAGATTGTTTTTGAAGATGAAAACGTGTATATCAAAGGTACGGCGTTGAAGAAAACGCTGGATGAAAATATCCTGCGTTCAGCGAAACGGGAATTGGAAATTTTGTCCGTTTTTGCATCCTTGACGGTGAAAGATTTTGCGTTAGATATGGACGTGGCGGCGGTGGAATTGCCTGCGTTTAGCTCGTTCAACGCAGACATGGGTGCCTTGTATGCGGAACGTTTGCAAAACGTAGACAAATACGGGTATGGAATTTTCTCCGCCAACGTGATGTTCCGTTTGACGGACGAACGCGAAATCGAAGGGATTGCCAGCGCCGATCAAATTCAGCTTTCTCAATTTGTCGGGTATGAAGAAGAGCGTGCGAAAGTAGTGGATAACACCCGCGCGTTTATCGAGGGCAGACCCGCGGCAAATACGTTGCTTTGCGGGGATGCGGGTGCGGGAAAATCGTCCACCGTCAAAGCGGTGGCAAACGCCTTTTTCAACGAAGGGGTGCGCTTGATTGAGCTCCGCAAAGACCAGCTTCGCTATTTGCCCGAAGTGATGGCGAAAATCAATGGTAATCCGCTGAAATTCATCATTTTTATCGATGACTTATCCTTTAACCAAAACGACGACAATTTCAGCATGTTAAAGGCGGCGTTGGAAGGTTCGGCAAGTGCGATGGCGGACAATGCGGTGATTTATGCAACCAGCAACCGCCGTCACATCATCAAGGAAAGTTTTTCGGACCGCGACGGCGATGACGTACACCGCAACGATACCTTGCAGGAAACGCTGTCTTTGTCCGAACGTTTCGGTTTGACCGTGCTGTTCTCCAAACCCAACAAGCAGTTGTACTTGAACATTGTCAAAGAACTTGCCAAGCGTTTCGAGATTACGATTGACGAAAAGGATTTGGAAGTACAAGCGGAAGCTTTTGCACTTCGTAAAGGCAATCGCTCGGCACGTGCGGCGGAACAGTTTATCAACAGTCTTAGATAAAAAAATTACAACAAGGAAGAATATATTATGTTGACCATTGACAATGTATATCGCGCGCAAGAGGTATTAAAAGGCGTTGCGCGTAAGACGGACGTAATTTACGCGCCCAAATTAAAGGCGGGTGCACAGTTGTACTTAAAGACGGAAAACCTGCAAATTACGGGTTCGTTCAAGGTCCGCGGTGCATATTATAAAATGTCAAAGCTTTCCGAAGAGGAAAAGGCACGCGGCGTGATTGCATGCTCTGCGGGGAACCATGCGCAAGGGGTTGCTTTGGCTGCACAGAAAAATGGTATTAAATCAGTCATCTGTTTACCTGACGGCGCACCTATTTCCAAGGTGGAAGCAACCAAAAGCTATGGGGCAGAGGTTTGTCTTGTGGAAGGGGTTTACGATGATGCTTACCAAAAGGCATTGCAACTTCGCGACGAAATGGGCTATACCTTTATCCACCCCTTCAACGATGAAGACGTTATCGCAGGACAGGGCACGATTGCTTTAGAACTGATAGAACAATTGCCCGATTTGGATGCCGTTCTTGTGCCCATTGGCGGGGGCGGTTTGATTTCGGGGATTGCCTTTACCCTCAAAACCATCAAGCCTAACATCAAAGTATACGGGGTGCAAGCCCTTGGCGCGCCATCCATGAAAAATTCTGTGGATAACGGTGCAATTGAGGAGTTGCCTTCGGTTTCCACGATTGCAGACGGTATCGCGGTGAAAAAACCTGGGAACTTGACCTATGAACTTTGCCGTCAATACGTGGATGAAATTGTTACGGTATCGGAAGATGAAATTTCCGCGGCGATTTTGGCATTGATGGAAAAACACAAACTTGTCACCGAGGGGGCGGGCGCAGTCGGGGTAGCGGCGGCGATGTTTGGAAAAGTCGACCTCACCGACAAAAAAGCAGTGTGCTTGTTATCGGGCGGAAATATCGACGTAAATATTTTATCCCGCGTGATTAAGCGCGGTTTGTTGATGTCAGGCAGAAGCTGTCAACTCCTCATTGAGTTGCAGGATAAACCCGGTCAGTTGAAAGACGTTTCCCGCATCATTGCGGATTTGGGCGGTAATGTGATTTCCGTTCACCATGAACGCGCCAACGAGGCGGCGGATATCAACGGATGTTATTTGCATATAGAGTTGGAAACGCGAAACTACGAACATATCCACAGCATCCGCCAAGCCCTCAAGGATTTTGGATTTAAGTTATTATAAGGAGAAGATTATGGAATTAAAAAAAGTAGCAACTGATAAAGCGCCTGCGGCGATTGGACCGTATTCACAAGCAATCGTATGCGGAAACATGGTGTTCACTTCGGGGCAAATCCCCATCAATCCCGCAACGGGCAACGTGGAAACAACCACGATTGAAGCGCAAGCGGAACAAGTCATGAAGAACCTTGGCGAAGTGCTTTCTGCCGCAGGAACGTCCTTTGAAAATGCAGTGAAGACGACTTGTTTTTTGGCGGACATGGGGGATTTTGCGGCGTTTAACGGGGTATATGCAAAGTATTTTACCACCAACCCCGCGAGAAGTTGCGTAGCCGTCAAAACCTTACCCAAGAACGTATTGGTCGAAGTAGAAGTCATCGCTGTTTTGTAAGCGTGTATATACTTCGCATTTCTGCGTCGCCGCTCCGTGTGCCTCGCTCACGTACGTCTCTGTACGCTCCCGTCGGCATACTCGCGGCTCCTTGAACTGCTCGTATCTACCCGCTTACAGCTTCGTACTGAATCGGGTAAGCGTGTATATACTTCGCATTTCGGCGTTGCGTTTCCGCGCGGTTTGGTCGTGTACGTCTATGTACACTCCCTGCAACAAAGCCGTATCCATATCCATTAAGGTATAAAGAAAACGCCCTTGGCATGAGCCAAGGACGTTTTTTGCTATCCATTATTCTTCTTCATCTTCCGTATTTTCTTCTTGGATAGAAGTTTCACTTGTAAGCAGGCGTTCCTCATTGACGGCGGGCACTTTCATTGCGATAAGGAATATCACTAAACCGATAGTAAAGAGGACGGGCAAGGGCAAAAGACTGATGTTAAATCCGTTGGATTCAGAGAGGGGATAGAAAATCCCTAAAAGAGCGGTCAATCCCAAACCAAGGATGGCGGCACTCTTACCGAAAATATCGTAAATGCCAAAGAACTCACCCGTTTTATCAGTAGGGATAAGCTTGGTGAAGTAAGAACGGGACATGGCTTGTATACCGCCTTGGAACATACCTACCGAAACAACCAAAATCCAGCATTGCCATTCGTATGTAAGGAATAAGGTAAACACGCCGATGGCGGTATAAGCAAAGATAGCAACCAATAACAACTTTTCACAAGCTACTTTCGAAGCCAACTTACCGAAAATCAAAGCGCAAGGGAATGCAACAAACTGCGTTACAAACAACATAATAACAAGTTTTACGTCGTCAAATCCAAGGCTTCTGCCCAATGCGGTCGCCATTTTGATGATGGTATGTACACCGTCAATATAGAAGAAGAATGCAATCAAGAACAACAACGCTTTTTTATTTGTTTTAAATTCCTTGAAAATAGAACCGATACGTCTGAAAGTTTCCTTAACAGGTTTTTCAGGACGGGGTAAAAAGTTTGTCTGTTCGTAATTCTTTAAAAGGGGCAGGGTAAAGAACAACCACCAAGCCGCCGTAATCAAACAACCGATGGTAAATGCATAGCCTTTAAACCATTCCATTCCGGGTACCATCGAACCGAGTACATACGCAAGTAAGCAGAATGCAAAAGGAATACAACTGCAAATATAACCCCACGCATAGCCGTTTGCGGATACGTTGTGCATATTTTCGTCCGTGGTGACGTCGTTTAACATCGAATCGTAAAATACGTTTGACGCTGCAAAGCCAACTTCCGTGATAATATACATAATCAAGAATAAAAGTCCTGCAATGGCAAATTTAGAAAGTAGGGAGAATATAGAAAGTAAGCCGCAAGCGGTAATCCCGATACTTGCAAAGACGAGGAAGACGCCTTTCTTTTGACTGAAATCGGCATACGTACCAAGAATAGGACAAAGAATCACGGAGATAATGGTGACGATGACGTTTGTGAAACCCCAAACAGACATCAGATTTTCAGAAGGGGAAAGATATTCGAAATAAAGGGCTAACAGTGCTGTCGCCAACATAACGTAAGCGGAATTTGCTACGTCATACAATATCCAACTCTTCTCCTTTTTGGTAAAGCGTGTTTTTTGCATAAATGATTTACTCCTTTGTATTTATTAAACCGTCAAAATTATAGCGGAATAATTCCATATGAATTCTTTTGGTTTGTACCCATTCGGTCAAACGCTCGAAATAGGTTTCAATCACCTCTTTCGCTTTGGGGATCGCATTTTGCCATTTTTCCCACAATACCGCGTTATGTTCAACGCACAGAGGATCGTCTTTTTTGTGTAAAAACATATCCCCGAATTTTCGTTCATGCCCCGACAGTTTCAAGACTGTATGCACAAGCGCGTGGAACAGTTCGCATTTTTTCGAAAACCAACCTGTGTATTTGCGTATGGTTTTGATGCAAAGCGCAACTTTCTCCTCGGGCACACCAAAGGTTTTTACCACCGCTTCCCGCGTGTCGTCGGTGTCAAGGATGGGGGTAGCGGCATTGTAACCGCGGATGGGTATGCCGTCCTTGCGGCGCAGATACTTGTCAAATTCCGATTCAATTTTTCCGTGGGAAACAGCTTCGTTTGTATGCTCGCCAATGTAGGAATGGCAAGTCGCATCCAAGGTGAAGTGGCACAAAAATCCGCAGATATACGGGGCAAACGCACCGTTTTCCGCCCACACGTCCCCGCCGTTTGCCGTTTGCAACAGCTTATTACCTTGTTCCAAGAAAAATTCTTCACCTGAAATCATGTGTAAATCACTGGCGCGTTTTCGGATTTCGTTGGGTTTGGTCGGGGTGTGGTAAAATAAAATATCGGGACCTTGCGTTCCCAAGATAAAAGCCTCGGGATAACGGTCTATATACTTTTTGTAAGCGTTGGGTAGGAGTTTGTAAACTTCCTCGCCAAGGCGCAAATGAGCGTAAAGCGCAGGCATAATCCTCTCCTATCAACACACGTAGCACGCGTGCGCGACAATACTTTTTTATTAGTATACCATAAAATTTCAAAAAAGGAAAGGAAAAAACAGTAAAAAGTTATTTTTTTCACAAAGAATGTTAAATGTGTATACAGTCCTTAGATTTACGGTATGAATGAAAGGGGCGAAAAAGAAGAATACTAAAACGGAAAAGGTGCGGGGCATGTACGCGTTGAAATAGCTAAGTGGCAGGCATGTACGCGTTGAAACGGAGGGTAAAATGTTGAATCGGCAGGAAAACGAGGTGATGAATGCGGTGTATTCCCTTTGCCATGAAAAGGGGATATGCCTCGTTTCGCCCGCCGAATTGGCGGATATTTTACCATCCCGCAGAAAAATGAATTTGGAAAAATTGGAAGATATCCTCAACCAGCTTGCTTTTGATGATTATTTCGAATTGCTGTCATCCGACCGTAAAGGGGAGAAAATGTACGTCATTTCCCTGCGTGCCAACGGCTATGCCTACAAGCGTTGCGCTTTGCAGGAAAAACGAAAAATCGCGGTGAAATTGCTGTGGGCGGTCACGTCCGCCGTGGTGGCGTTTTTGGTTGGGTTATTATTGAAACGGATATTTTAAAAATATCCGTCCAAGTTGTTTACTTTTGGGTAAAATTGTGGTATAATACAAACAAACATTTGTTTACCCGAGGGAGGGAATATCATGGATTTTAAATTACACGCACCGTTCTCGCCGACGGGGGATCAACCGCAAGCGATTGAAAAATTGACGGAAGGGATTTTGGACGGTGTCCGCACCCAAGTTTTGGTGGGGGTTACGGGCAGCGGGAAAACGTTTACCATGGCAAACGTCATCAAAAACGTCAACCGCCCGACCTTGGTGATTGCCCACAATAAGACGCTTGCCGCGCAGCTTTGTAACGAATTTCGAGAATTTTTTCCCGAAAACCGTGTGGAATATTTCGTGTCTTACTACGATTATTACCAACCCGAAAGTTACATTCCGTCCACGGATACTTACATTGAAAAAGACCTGAGCATGAACGATGAAATCGACAAACTGCGTAACAGTGCGACGGGTTCGCTGATGGAACGCGAGGACGTATTGGTGGTGGCGTCGGTGTCCTGCATTTACGGTTTGGGCGCGCCTGAGGAATATTTCCGTTTGTCCTTGTCCCTGCGTCCTGGTATGGAGTGGGAACGTAACGATTTGATGCGGAAGCTCATCGAATTGCAATACGCGCGCAATGACGTGGATTTCAAGCGCTCGACCTTCCGTGTGCGGGGGGATTCGTTGGAAATTTTCCCTGCGTCCAATTCGGAGGTGGCAATCCGTTTGGAATTTTTCGGGGACGAAATTGAAAAGATTTACGAAGTGGAAGCCTTGACAGGGAAACGCTTGAACGAGTTGTCGCACGTGGCGATTTTTCCCGCCAGCCAATACGCGGTCGGTACGGAAAAATTGAAAGGCGCATTGTCCATGATCGAGGAAGATTTACGCGGTGAAGTGCGCGCTTTCGAAGAAAGCGGGAAAATTTTGGAAGCGCAACGCTTGAAACAGCGCACCGAGCATGATTTGGAAATGATGCGTGAAATCGGGTATTGCAGCGGTATTGAAAATTACAGCCGTTATTTCGACGGCAGACAACCGGGCGAACCGTCTTTTACCTTGCTTGACTACTTTCCGTCGGGCAACTTTTTGGTGTTCATTGACGAAAGCCACATGACCATACCGCAAATCCGCGCCATGTATCACGGTGACCTTTCCCGAAAGAAAAATTTGGTGGAGTACGGCTTCCGCATGAACTCCGCCTACGACAACCGACCTTTGACTTTTGCAGAATTTGACGCGCGCGTTCCACAGATGGTTTGCGTGTCCGCAACCCCTGCTCCGTATGAATTAGAACAAGCAGGGCAAAGGGTGGAACAGCTGATTCGTCCCACGGGTTTGTTGGACCCTGAAACCACGGTGAAGCCCACGAAAGGGCAAATCGACGACCTGCTTTCCGAGGTACGTAACGTGACAAACGAAGGGGGCAGGGTTTTGATTACAACCCTCACCAAGCGTATGGCGGAAGAATTGACCGATTATTTGAAAGAACATGGTGTGCGGGTAAAATACATGCACAGCGATATTGATACCTTGGAACGTATCGATATTGTGAACGGCTTGCGCCTTGGGGAATTTGACGTGCTTTGCGGTATCAACTTACTCCGCGAAGGGTTGGACTTGCCTGAGGTGAAGCTGGTGGCGATTTTGGACGCGGATAAGGAAGGTTTCTTGCGCAGTGATACTTCGCTGATTCAAACGATAGGGCGCGCGGCGCGTAACAGCGAAGGGCGGGTAATTATGTACGCAGACGTTATCACGGACAGTATGAAACGTGCCATCGGGGAAACCGAGCGCAGGCGCAAGGTGCAGGACGAATATAACAAGAAACACGGCATTGTGCCGAAAACCATCATCAAAGAGGTAAAATCCACCCTCAACATCACGAAGAAAAAGACGGATGACGATATCAAGATGCAGGATATTCCTGATGAAATCGAGAAACTGAAAGCGTTGATGAAGGTGGCAAGCGGGCAGTTGGATTTTGAACGCGCTATCGAAATCCGTGAAAAAATTGCCGAGCTGAAAATGAAGTTAAGAAAGGCGCAAAAATAGAGAAAAGCCCATACCATGTATGTGTTGAGGTAAAAAATATGCAAGAAGAAATCGTTGTAAAAGGCGCAAAAGAGAACAATTTAAAAAACGTCAGCGTTACCATTCCGCGTAATAAATTGACGGTGTTGACAGGGTTGTCGGGCAGTGGAAAATCCACCCTTGCTTTCGACACCATTTTCGCGGAAGGGCAAAGGCGGTACGTGGAGAGTTTGTCGTCCTACGCCCGCCAATTTTTAGGGCAGATGGAAAAACCTGACGTGGAAAGTATCGACGGCTTATCCCCTGCCATTTCCATTGACCAAAAGACCACTTCGCGCAACCCTCGTTCCACGGTGGGTACGGTGACGGAAATTTACGATTATTTCCGTTTGCTGTTTGCGCGTATCGGTATACCGCATTGCCCGAAATGCGACCGTGAAATCCGCCGTCAGACGGTGGATGAAATTTGCGATCGTGTCATGGCGTTGCCCGAGGGAAGTAAAATCCTCGTCAACGCGCCCGTAGTGCGCGGGCGTAAAGGGGAATACGTCAAGGAATTGAACGGTTTCCGAAAGAGCGGTTACGGCAGAGTCAAAATCGACGGCATCGTATACGATTTACAAGAAGATATCAAGCTGGAAAAAAACATCAAGCATAACATTTCCGTGGTTGTTGACCGTTTGATTGTCAAGCCTACGGTGCAGAAGCGTTTGACGGACAGTTTGGAAACGGCGTTGAAGCTTGCCGAAGGCTTGGTTGTGATTGATTGCGACGGGCGGGAAGAATTGTATTCGGTCAACTACGCTTGTCCCGATTGCGGAATTTCCTTGGAAGAAATCGAACCGAGAATGTTCTCGTTCAACACCGTATACGGTGCGTGTCCGACTTGTTCGGGTTTGGGGTTGAAACAGTTCGTTGACCCCGATTTGATTTGCCCTGACAAGACGAAAACTTTGCGCGAGGGCGCGATGAAAGTAACGGGGTGGAATTTGGGTTCCTCATCCATGGCGTTGATGGAAATGAGCGCGCTTGCCAAGGCGTACCATTTCTCGTTGGACGTGCCCGTGCAGGATTTGCCCGCGGATATTTACCATATCTTGATGTATGGTGCGGACAAGCAGGTGGATATGCAATATGAAACCCGCTCCTTTTCGGGCAGTTTCAAAAAGACGTGGGAAGGCTATGTCCACAATTTACAACGCCGTTATGCGACTTCGACTTCGGACGGCGTGAAGAGCGATATCGAACGCTTGATGCGCAACGCACCTTGCGATACCTGCAATGGGAAGCGTTTACGTAGGGAAGCGCTTGCCGTGCGTGTGGGCGGTAAAAATATTTGGGACGTGTGCGACATGTCGGTGGATAAGCTGTGCGATTTCATGGACGAGCTGACCGCTAAACTGACCCATACCGAACACTTGATTGCAGATGCGATTATTAAGGAAATCAATTGCCGTTTGGGTTTCTTGCGCAATGTAGGGTTGAATTATTTGACCTTGACCCGCACGGCTGTGACGCTGTCGGGCGGTGAAAGCCAGCGTATTCGTTTGGCGACCCAAATCGGCAGTGCGCTGACGGGGGTTTTGTATATTTTGGACGAACCGAGCATCGGTTTGCACCAACGCGACAATGAAAAATTGCTCAACTCGCTGAAAGGGTTGCGTGATTTAGGAAATACCTTAATCGTGGTGGAGCACGACGAAGACACGATGAAGGCGGCGGATTATATCGTCGATATCGGTCCGAAAGCGGGTGTTCACGGCGGTGAAGTCGTGGCGTGCGGTACGCAGGCGGATATCATGGCGGAACCTCGTTCGATTACGGGGGATTATTTGGCGGGCAGACGGAAAATTGAGACACCGTTGGTGCGCAAAACTCCCACAGATAAATGGCTGAAAGTGTACGGCTGTCACCAAAATAACTTAAAAAATATCGACGTGAAGTTACCCGTTGGGTTGATTACGGCTGTAACGGGGGTATCGGGGAGCGGAAAATCAAGTTTGGTCAACGAAATCGTATACCCCATGCTTTCCAATACCCACAATGGTTCAAAGCATGCGTTGGGGAAATATACCCGCGCGGACGGTGTGGAATATTTCGACAAAGTGATTGACATTGACCAATCGCCCATCGGCAGAACGCCTCGCAGTAACCCCGCAACCTATACGGGGGTATTCAACGCGATTCGTGATTTGTTTGCCATGACGCCCGACGCGAAAGAGCGCGGTTATAAGGCGGGCAGGTTCTCGTTTAACGTGTCGGGGGGTAGATGCGAACATTGTTGCGGGGACGGTATCATTAAGATTGAAATGCACTTCTTACCCGATATTTTCGTGCCCTGTGAAGTGTGCGGGGGTAAGCGTTACAACCGTGAAACGTTAGAGGTAAAATACAAGGGTAAGAGCATTGCGGACGTCTTGGATATGACGGTGGAAGATGCGTGCGAGTTTTTCTCGGCAGTTCCGACCATTTACAACAAAATCAGGACGCTGAACGAAGTGGGTTTGGGGTATATCAAGCTTGGGCAGAGTTCTACCACCCTTTCGGGCGGGGAAGCGCAACGCGTGAAGCTTGCGACCGAGCTTGCCAAGCGTTCGACGGGGAAGACCTGCTATATTTTGGACGAACCGACCACGGGGTTGCATAGTTACGACGTGGATAAGCTGATTAAAATTTTGTTACAGCTTCGCGAGGGCGGAAATACCGTCATTGTTATCGAACATAATTTAGACGTGATAAAGACGGCGGATTATATCGTGGATTTGGGTCCCGAGGGCGGTAACGGCGGGGGTACGGTCGTTTGCGAAGGCACGCCTGAAGAAGTGGCGCAAGTGGAAGAAAGTTACACGGGGCAATTCTTGAAAAAAGTCCTGTGAGATGTTTACTATCGCAAACGCGATATGCGCCTGACGGCGCGCGATATACACCTATAGTGTACGATATACGCCTGTGGCGCGAAAAATTAAGGGTTGACTTTTATATACAAATATGTTACAATAAATCAAGAAACTTACAAAGGAGAAAACGCTATGCGTAAAATACCCACCATCGCATTTATGTATGATTTTGATAAAACTCTGTGCGATCAGGATATGCAGGATTATGCCTTCATACCCAATTTGAATATGAAAAGTGAGGAGTTTTGGGGCGAAACCGAGGCATTCCGCAAAAAGAATTACATGGAAGGGATTCTTGGTTATATGTACTACATGATGTACAAATGCCGTGAAAAAGGGATTCCGTTCACGCGGGAATATTTGCAGTCGCTTGGGCAGAATATCAACTTCTACAAGGGTGTGCAAAATTGGTTCAAGCGCATCAATCAGTATGGCGAATCGATTGGGGTGAAAATCGAACACTACGTGATTTCCAGCGGTTTAAAGGATATCATCGATGGGTCGGCAATTAAGGACGAATTTAAAAAAGTATTCGCTTGTCAGTATTATTTCGATGAAAAGAGCGGGGAAGCGGTGTGGCCGAGCGTAGCCATCAACTACACCCAAAAAACGCAGTATATTTTCCGTATTTCCAAAGGGATTTACGATGAAACGGAAAATAAAAAGGTCAATGAAAAAATGACTGACCGTGTGGTTGCTTACCAAAACATGGTATATTTCGGGGATGGGATTACGGACATTCCTTGTATGACGTTTGTGAAAAAGCAGGGCGGTATCTCGATTGCTTTGTACCCGAAAGGGAAAAAGAACAAGGTGACCAATTTGTTGCTTGACGACCGTGTAAATTATATTTGTCCTGCCGATTATCAAGAAGGCAGTGATTTGGACAGCTTGGTGAAATGTATCATTCAGGAAATGAAGCTGTCGCATACTTTGCTGTTAAAACAAAAACAACAACGCTCGCGCGAATCGAAAAAGGTAAAACCTGAGGTGAAAGTATGAGAAAGAATTTAAAACCCAAAGCATATATTTATCCCTTACCCGTGTTGATTGTGGGGACTTACGATGAAGACGGAATGCCCAACGCCATGAACGCGGCGTGGGGTACGGTTTGCGATACGGCGCAGGTGGCAATTTGTTTAAGTTTTGGACATAAAACGGTGCAAAACCTTTTGAAAACAAAGGCATTCACGGTGGCGATTGCCGATGAGAAAAACGTCGCGGCGGCGGATTACGTCGGGTTGGTTTCGGGAAATAAAGAACCCGATAAGTTGGCGAAGACAGGTTGGCGCATCGCGAAAAGTGAGTTTGTCAACGCACCCGTGATAGAGAATTTTCCGCTGGTGTTAGAGTGTAAATTGGTGAGTTATGACACGGATACGGAAATTTGCATCGGGGAAGTGGTCAACGTTTCTGCGGACGAAACGATTATAAGTGACAACGGTAAAATTGACGTGGAGAAATTGCAACCGCTTTGTTACGCCAGCGAAGTGCGCGGATATTATACGCTTGGGAAAAAGGTAGGCAACGCCTTTTCCGACGGTTTAAAATTAAAATAATAAAAGGTACAAATGGCCGCGGAGTGAAACACGTTTCACTCCGCGGTTTTTGATGCGGATACTTATTAAAAAAAATATATATTTTTCCACGAAAAATTTAATTTGTTGTAGTTTTTGTTGTTGTTAGTATGATACAATATTATATAGAGGAGCGTTTTTCTATGCTTCTGTGTAATCATGTGGACTAAAAAATATAAAAAAATATTTTTTTTGGTGTACTTTGGGTGTACATCGCATGATATCATTCATTTATAAAAAAGGCTCTGTCACATCACTTGGTTGATTTTTGACGGTAAAATACTACGAAATACTTCGTGTTTTACTCGGTTACAAAAGCCTGACAAGGGTTAAACCGAACAAGCCTTAAACAAATCTTGTTTGAATCTTCCGCCATACTTACGCTCGGCGTATGTTATACGCGGTCGCGCCATTATGGCAAAATCTGCTAAACAATCTAAGGTTTAAGGTGCAAGGCAATTGTAACGAGCGAAAAGGAAGTTTAGACAAGGAAAACGAATGCAATAATACAGCGTATTATAAGAGAGGTTGACGAAGTATCAACACCTTTTCGCTCGTTACAATCTTGTTTGTTTTGACCTTTGTCAGGCTTCAGGGTATGCGCCCTCACAAAACACTTGTCTTTCTTGTATCTTTCTCGTCAAGTCGCTGAAAAAAATTTCAGCTAAAATCAACCATTCTCTGTGACATAGCCATGAAAAAAAACCCGACTTTGACCAAGCCAAAATCGGGTTTTCTATCAAGATATCATGTTTATCTATTGCGTTTGCAAAGTTCTTCGCACACTTCGGAAATTTTCACGCCCTTAGCGTTCAGCAATACCATCACGTGGTACAACAAATCCGCAGCTTCGCTGACGACAATTTTCTTGTCGTCGTTTTTCGCTGCGATGACCAATTCCACCGCTTCTTCACCCACTTTTTTACCAATACGGTCTACACCGCGCACGAACAAGAAACTGGTGTATGCGCCGTTTTCGGGGTTCTTTTTCACGTCTGCAATGATACGTTGCAAACGTCCGAACATTTCACTGCCGATATTGTTATATTCGCCGACGAACTGTTCGCTGAATTTGGTAAAGGTTTCCTTTTCAGGATCCGCCTTAAAGCGTTGATCTACCTTAAACAAAATGCATGCGCCGCCGTCTTCCGCAAACGCCGCGCGCAATTTCTGCGTATTGCCCCATTCTTCGCCAAATTTATACACTTCCTTTTTCGTACGGCAATAATAATGCGCGTAACCGCTTTCCAACGTTGCGGTCAAAGCTTCTTGGTTGGCATATGCCAACATCAACACTTCACCGCTTTCATAATCCTGCACGATTACGGGTACCGTCCCGTCCTTTGCAAATTTCACATTTTTCACTTCCATGGTTGCCTTTTTCCCTGCCATAGCATACCTCCGCATCCTCCGCGAATACAGTTCCCCCTGCCTCACGATCGGTTATTCCAATTCTATTATACAATAAATTTTGTTCCTCGTCAATAGGTAAACCTAAAAAAAATCACCGATTTTATCATAAATTTATATGACATTTTCGATTGAAAGCATCTATTTTTTTATTAGTTGAGTACAACGTCCTTCAAACTGTCATATTTTTTCAATGCCGCCGTCCGCAAACGCTCGTCCGCGTATTGTCCATCGAATGCATCGTCGGACAACCGCTTCGCCGCAAAAATCACCTGCGTGGGGTATTTGAGATTCTTGATATCGGACAGCATTTTCCCCGATTGTCTTGTCCCGAAAAAGTCCCCGCTGCCGCGCATTTCCAAATCCTTTTCCGCAATTTTGAACCCGTCCGTATTTTCTTTTAAGGTGAGCAAACGCTCCCGCGCGGTCTCCCCGTCCGACCCCATCAAAAGGAAACAGTAACTCTTTTCCGCACCGCGCCCTACGCGCCCGCGAAGCTGATGCAATTGCGACAGTCCAAAGCGTTCGGCATTGTAAATAATCATGATGGTCGCGTTGGGTACGTCCACCCCGACTTCGATAACGGTGGTAGACACCAAACAATCGTATTCCCGCGCTTTGAACGCAGCCATAATTTCCGATTTTTCTTTATCTTTCATACGCCCGTGAAGTAACGCAAAACGCACCGTCGGCAAACGGTTTTGCAGTTCCTCGTACACTTCGGTGACGCTCATGATCGAGCCTTCCTCATCATCGTCAATCTTCGCGCAAACGAAGTAGGCTTGCTTACCCGCCGCCGTTTCACGGCGCACGTATTCTAACATGTCGTCATACTTACTTTCGGGGATGATACCTGTGGAAATTTCCTGACGCGCCTTCGGCTTGTCGGTAATCGTCGTTACGTCCAAATCCCCGTAGAATATCAAAGAGAGCGTTCGAGGTATGGGCGTTGCGCTCATAACCAGCATGTCCACCCCTTCCCCTTTCTCCGCCAACGCATTGCGTTGTGCCACGCCGAAACGGTGTTGTTCGTCGCAGACAATGAAGGAAAGGTTGGGGATTTCCACGTCGTTTTGGAAAATCGCATGCGTCCCGCACAGGATATCGATTTCTCCGTTTTTCAATGCGGTTTTCATCTCCCGTTTTTCTTTCGCCGTCATACCGCCCGCCAAATATCCAACGCGGTAATCGGGAAAATATTTTTGTAACACAGCGTAATTTTGCGCCGCAAGCACTTCCGTCGGAGAAAGGTATGCCGCGGAAAATCCGCTTTTTACCGCCATGAAAATACCGCACAGCGCAACGGCCGTTTTACCGCTGCCTACGTCCCCTTGCACCAAACGGTTCATGCGCGTGGGCTCGTATAAGTTCTCAAAAATCGCATTGACCGCGTGTTTCTGCCCGTCTGTAAATTCAAAACCAAACCGAGAAGCGAACTCTTTCACGTCGCTGGCTTTGACTGTATAATTATGCAATCGCACGTCCTCTTTCCCGCCCTTGATGATTTTGAATGCGGAAATGAGGATAAAATATTCTTCCAAAGCAATCCGTTCGGACGCATTGTCTTTTTGTTTGATATCGACGGGGTTGTGTACTTGGTAGTAGGCTTTTTCCAAGGACGGCAAATCGTATTTTTGTGTAATTTGCCAAGGAATCACGGTGGAAAGGTCGCATTTTTGCAACGCTTCCTTGACCGCAGAACGCACCACCTTTTGACTAAGTGCACCCTTTAAGGGGTAAATGGGTACGATGCCCTTCAAGCGGTAATTTTTATCCAATTCCTCAAAGGTAGGATTGACAAGAGAAATTTGCCCAAACTTATTTTGCACACGGCCATAGAAAAGGTATTCACCCGCCTTGAGTTTTTGAATGACGTACGGTTGGTTAAACCACACGACGGTAAAGGGAAACCCGTCCTGCGAACAAAAAGCTTTGACCATTTTCCGTTTCGTCCCGTAATTGACAGGCACGACGCGGTTGACTTCGCAAGCGACCAAAACCATATCGTTGTGGTAAGCGGTTTTGAGGGAAGAACGCTCGGTCAAATCCAAATACGCGCGCGGATAAAACCTTACGAGATCCTCGACCTCGTAAATTCCTAATTTTTGAAAATCCTTTTCGCGTTTCTCACCAATCGAACGCAACGTTGACAATTTCATATTTTCTCCTTTCCCGCCCCAAAGTTAGGGTCAAGGGATACAATCCCTTGCGGGACGAGTTGCCCGTTAAGAAAGGCATTGATAATGCCTTTTAGGGACGAGATGAGCAAACGCATATGTCGGCGTTTGCGGTGTCCGAGGACAATGTTTACATTGCATTGTCCGAGTGGGCAGAGCCCTCGCACACTTAGCCCTTTACAAGCAAGGTTTTACCTTGCGACCATAACCGCCCGCGCGTATCATAAAAGTGATGCAAAAATGGGAAAGCGCCGCCGCCTTCCCACTTACTTTGCTCTTTATTTTGTATAATTATGCGCCATTTTATGCATATTTATACATTATTCCAATGCCATGATATAGTAGTATACCGCTTGACCACCGTTGTGGAAATCCACGTCGCAGTCAGGATATTTCTCCGCGATAACCGCGCAAAGTTCTTCCGCTTCTTCTTCCTTCACGTCTTCACCATAATATAAGGTGATTACCTGATGGAATTCTTCCTTCATCTTACCGATTAATTTCAAGACGGTTTCTTCCAACGAATGGGATTTTGCCAAAATCTTCTTATCATCCAAACCGATGATATCCCCTTCCTTGATGGAGAAGCCGTTCAAGGTAGTATTTCTTACCGCATAGGTAACTTGACCAACCTTTACGTTGTCGAGGGCGTGAATCATATTCGTCTTGTTTTCTTCCGCGCTACAATCGGTGGAGAATTCAAGCGCCGCTGCAAACCCCTGCGGTACGTTTTTGGTGGGGATAACGTGCAAAGTCTTGTTTTCCACAAGGTTCTTTGCCTGTTCAGCCGCCAAAATAATGTTTTTATTGTTAGGGAACACAAAAATGTGGTCTGCGTTGATTTTCTGCGCCGCATTTGCGATATCGTTTGCGGAAGGGTTCATGGTCTGACCGCCTTCGATGATACGATCTACCAACAATTCCTTGAAGATTTCGGAAAGCCCTGCGCCCGTACAGATCGCAAGCATACCCATCTCCTTTCTTTCCGCATCCATCTTCGCCTTCAACTGACGGTTCTGTTCCAACATGTTTTCAATTTTGAGTCTGTCAAGTTCACCAAGTTCCAATGCGTACGTCAACGCCTTACCGGGCTGGTTGGTATGCACGTGCACTTTGACGAATTCCAAATCCCCAATACAGATGACGCTGTCGCCAATCGACATCAATTTTTCACGCAAACGGTCGATTGCGGAAAGGGTGGTACTCTTCTTCATGTTGATGATGAAAAATTCGGTGCAGTACGCGAACTGAATTTCACCGATATCCATGTTCAAAATTGCAGAGTTGTCGCCAAATTCCCCATCTTCCGATGCAGAAGCTTCCATATCAGCATAATCGTCGGCAATTTCTTCCCCAGTCAAAGCGGAAAGGAACCCCTTGATGATGGTCATTAAACCAACACCGCCGCTGTCTACAACGCCCGCTTTTTTCAATACGGGTAACATTTCAGGGGTCAACGACAAAGCGCGATCGCCTTCTTTGATAACGTCTTCCAAAAACGTTTCGATATTCTTCTTTTTCGCCGCAATTTTCACAGCGTATTCGCTCATCATGCGGATAACGGTCAAAATCGTCCCTTCTTTAGGTACGGATACTGCCCCGTAAGCCACTTTCGTAGCGGATTCAAAAGCCTTTGCAAAAGTCTTAACGTCTACCTCTTTTTCCGCCTTTCTGATTATGGTACAAAGCCCTTTCAAAATTTGGGATAAGATAACGCCCGAGTTCCCGCGGGCGCCTTTTAATGCACCTTTGGAAATGCTGTCGCATACTTCGGCGAACGAACTCGACTGGCAAGCCGTCATTTCTTTCACGCACGATTGCATCGTCAAGGACATATTTGTACCCGTATCGCCGTCGGGAACGGGGAATACGTTCAAAGCATCTACTTTCGCGCGATTGATTTCAAGTTGTTTTGCCCCGACGAGAATCATATTTCTCAAATCGGTACTGTTGATTGTTTTATGCATTAGAAAATGCTCCTTCTACCTTTGTTTATTTACCCGACACACGGGCGTATATATTGTGTTGAGCTTAAAGGAGTGGTGTTGGAAAAGGCCGCAACACAAAAAAGCGCATGCCAAAAAAGACCGCGCTGCGTGCTCTTATAATTTGATCCCCAGTACGTTTACGTTCACAGTATCCACAAGCATACCGGTAAACACCTCTACCTTATACTTGATGGCTTCCTTTAACGATTCAGCAACAGCGTTGATGGATACACCGTATTTCATGATGACGTACACGTCCACGTAAATACGGTTTCCTGACGTTGTTACCTTGATACCTCGGCCCGCACTGTCTTTTCTCAGACTATCGGTGAAACGGCGGGATACCATTTCGACAATCCCGTACGATTCCATCGCCGTGTGCGAAGCGACCTTTGCAATTGCAAGGTCAGATATGGAAATTTTTCCGTATGCGTTATTTGTATTAACTGACATAATCATTCTCCATTTACTTATTCATTGTACACTATTTATTGCAGTTTGGCAAGCACTTTTTCAATTTTTTCTTAAATTTTTTAATTTTTATGCTTTTTCGACCCGTTTTTAATTGCTTTTTCTTAAAAGAAATGGTATATTATTTATGCTTGTTTTGAGGCAACGCACTTTTCGCATGTCCGCAAGCATATAAACCTTAGAAAAAAATAACCCAAAAACGGAGGTGTTTAATATGTCCAGAGTATGCAATATTTGCGGTAAAGGTCAAGCGTCGGGTAACAACGTAAGCCACTCGAACCGTAAAACGAGAAGAACTTTCAAGGTAAACGTACAGAAGATTTCCTACGTAGAAGACGGTAAGGAAACGAACGGTTACGTTTGCGCAAGATGCATCAGAACCCTTAAGAAAGCGGACGCTGAATAATTTCGTCCCCTTTGTAATTATGTCATGAAACCGATTTTCATCCCGAAAATCGGTTTTTTGCGTTTTCTATACATAGTAAAAATCGACCCCGACCGAGTTGTCCTCGTTCGGGGTTTCTTCATTAGTGCTCTACACACGCGCACGCGTATACATTATTTAATATTCCATAACTTCGGATTCTTCCGTTTTTTTCAAAATCTTCCTCAACAGCACTTGTATCACGATAAACGCTGTCAAGGTGGTTGCTATCCACGTAATAGGATAGGACAGAAAAATCGTTTCCAAAGTCTGCGAAGCGGGGAACACCGTCCATATCCAAACCACACGCAAAAAACATGCGCCTATCAAGGATATCACGGTAGAAGTCAACGATTTCCCAAGTCCGCGCAATACACCCGTGCAAACTTCCATACACCCGCACAAGAAATAGGGTGCGCAAATAAACCACAATCTTGTAATCGCCGCATCCATTGCAAGCGCTTCTAAACTGCCTGCTTCTCCTTCCACGATACCGTACAACGCCAACAGCGGGTTATGCAACAACAACACAATCCCCGACATAAATACCCCGATCATGGTGGTAATCCCAAAACAGCAATACATGATACGTTTCACTCTTTGCGGTTTTTTCGCGCCTATATTTTGGCTGGTAAAAGTAATCGCCCCTTGATATACCGCATTCATTGCCGTATAGACAAATCCTTCCAAGTTCGCCGACGCCGAATTTCCGCTGACAATAGGCGCATAATCGAAAGTTTCGGGCGGGCAAATATTGTTGTTTACCGTCACGACCGAGGATTGTATCAACATATTGGATAAGGAAAACAACGCACTCTGTATACCCGCAGGCAAACCGTTCACAACGATATCCCAAAACGCGTCCCTATCCACCTTCAGTTTTTTCCACGAAAAAGCCGTTTCGTCACCGCTTCTTTGTAATCTTACCAGTAAAATCACCGCCGAGGCAACGTTCGCAATCGCAGTCGCAATTGCAACCCCTTCCACGGACAAACCTACCGCTAAGACAAAAAACAAATTCATCACCACGTTTAAAACGCCCGTACAAGCCAACACGATTAAAGGCGTTTTCGCATCCCCTTTCGCGCGAAAAATTGCCATCAGGTAATTCGTCACAGCAAGAAAAGGTACCCCAAGGAAATACAGCGAAGTGTAGGTTACCGCCAAAGACAACAGATTGCCAGTGTTACCCATCGCTCTTAAAACGGGTTTGGAAATCGCCACGCCAACCACACAACCTACAACGCCAAAAATAACCGCCATAATGAGAGAAGTATGCACCGCGTTTTGCGTACGCTCACCATCCCCCGCGCCAATTTCACGCGCTACGACGACGTTCGCCCCGACCGCAAACCCGATAAAAAGGTTGACCACCAAATGTACAAACGAAGTGGTTGTCCCAATCGCCCCTACCGCATTTTGCTCATGCGAAAGGCTGACCACCATCATGTCAGCCGCATTGTACAACATCTGTAAAAGGTTGCTTGCCACAATCGGTAAGACAAACCATATGATTTTCAAAAAGATTTTACCATTGGTAAAGTCAATTTTTCTTTTTGTTTTTTGCATAGTTACGCCTTCAACTTAGCAATCATTTCCGCGCGGTCGCTTGCCTTAAACACGGCACTGCCCGCAACGATTACGTTTGCCCCCGCTTCTTTAACCGTTGAAACGTTTTCCGCTGTGATACCGCCGTCAATTTGCAGGTCAATCTCCTTACCGCTCTCGTCTATGATAGCGCGGATTTCGCGCACTTTATCCAACACGGACGGAATAAACGCCTGCCCGCCAAACCCAGGGAAGACGCTCATCACCAATACCATATCACACAGTAAAATCACGTCCTTAATTTTCTCCACGGGCGTATCGGGATTAATCACCGCCCCGCACTTTACACCCGTACTCTTAATCAAGCGCAACACGTTTTCAAGGTTGTCTTGACACGCTTCATAGTGTACGGTAATGATATCTGCCCCCGCCTTCGCAAAACGTTCCACGTACTTTTCAGGATGCACAATCATCAAATGGCAATCCAAAGGCAACGTTGTCAACTTACGGATATCTTCTACCATTTTAATACCAAAAGTGATATTGTTGACAAATACCCCGTCCATAACGTCACAATGCACCATATCCGCACCGCACGCTTGCAAGGATTGCACTTCCTCACCCATTTTTGCAAAATCCGCCGATAAAATCGACGGTGCAATTTTTACTTCTTTCATATCTAAAACCTCTTACGAATTATTATTTAATTTTAAGAATGCTTTCTAAAACACGGATTATCCATCCTGTAAATACACAATTTATCCTCAAACACGATAGTGAATGCGCGAAACCAACTACAAACACGCACGATAAGACACATTACTGCCTGCAAGCTCAGCTTGCCGTGCTATACGCGTTTCGTTTCTTCTAAGTAGCTTGCGCGGAGCTGCCCGCACGCCCCACCAATATCCACCCCGATTTGACGGCGCAAAGTGGCAGATAAACCGCCCTTTTCCAAATACCCCAAAAACCGATACGCGTCTTTATCCCCCGTCGATTTAAGGTCGCGTTCTTTCACTTCATTCAAGCGAATCAAATTCACGTGACAAGGCTTGCCCTTTAACAACTGCACCAACGCGCGCGCGTGTTCCTCGTCGCAATTTTCACCCTCAATCAGGGTATATTCAAAATAATATCTTCTGCCCGTTTTCTTGAAATAGTAATCGCAGGCTTTTAAAATTTCACTGATTTTATACGCCTTGGCAACAGGCATAGTCCGTGCACGCGACTCATCATCCGTCGCATGCAACGATACGGTCAAATTCAGGGCAATCCCCTCGTCCGCAAGTTTATACATTTTCGGCACAATCCCGCAGGTGGAAAGAGAAATATTCCGCGCGCTGATACACACACCGCCCTCAGCGGTTACGTTGCGCAAAAATTTCAACACCTCATCATAATTGTCAAGCGGTTCGCCGCTCCCCATCAACACCACGTTGGTGACGGCGCGCGCCTCTTTGCCTTGCCCTGCCACTTCCGCCTTATGCAAAGCGTTTACCACAAGAATTTGGGATAAAATTTCCCCCGCGGTGAGGTTGCGGATCAAACCGCCCAAGGTGGAAGCACAAAACTTGCACCCCATACGGCATCCAACTTGCGTGGAAACGCATTGCGTATAGCCGTATTTGTATTTCATCAATACACCCTCGACCAAGTTCCCATCCGCATACTCAAACAGATATTTCTCCGTTCCGTCCGAGGATTGATAGGTCTCCTTGATTCGTACGGGCTCATTTTCGTATTCTTCCAACAACCGTTCTTTAAAAGCTTTGGAAAGGGAAGTTATCCCCAAAATCGTCTTCCCCTGCATCAAGCCGTCATACAGCTGTTTGGCGCGGAATTTCTTCTCGCCAAGCTCTAATACCAAGGCTTCCAATTCCGCATAGGAAAGGTCTTGTAAAATCTTTTTCATAATTCACCGCTTTTATTTTTTACTTACTATCGTTGTAAAATCCCTCCGTCACGGCTATGCCGCGCCTCCTCCCTTTACAAGGGAGGCAAGATTAACCTTTCACCATTTTACACACGTAAAACCCTGCGCCGTAAGCGGTATCGGGTAAAAATTGCAACCCGCACGCCTTCTTCTCATGCACCAAAGGACTGTCAATTCCCTCGACGGTATATTCGGGATGCGCCTTTAAAAACGCCTGCACAACCCCGTCGTTTTCACACTCGAACAGCGAGCAGGTCGAATAATACAACGCCCCGCCCTTCTTCACGTAACGCGCCACGTTGGACAAAATATCCATCTGCGCCTTTTTCAAACCCACGAAATCTTCCGTCTTTCTAAACAGCTTGATATCGGGATTTTCACTGATTGTGCCAAACCCCGAACAAGGCGCATCACAAAGCACCGCGTCGAATTTTTCCTCGTATTGCGGGTCAAATTCCGCGCTGTTTTTTACGTACTCCGTCACGTTTTCCACACCCATACGCTTCTTATATTGGCGTATGAGTTCCGCGCGGTGCGCGTGCAATTCAAACGAAGTCACCTGCGCGCACTTTTTCGCCAACAACACCGATTTTCCGCCGGGTGCGGCGCATGCGTCCAAAAGGTTTTCACAAGGTTTTACGCAATCGCAAATGGCGATACTGCCCACCGATTGAAAGGTATAATCCCCCTCGTCAAACCCCTCGTCCCGCACGAAATTTTCAAATATATAATTATCCGCAAACGGCGTTTTGACATGCGTTTTCGTCAGGTATTTATCTGCATTTTTTTCAAAGCGTACGGACACCCCCGCGGACTTTGCCGAGGCAATATCTTTCGCCCGTTCGCCGTATTCCTTTTTCAGCATGCGGTAAGCGTACAAAGGATAGGACAGCGCAATCGCTTCTCCCTCGATGCCCTTAGGCAATGCCCCGTCCGCTTCCGCGCGGTCAAAACGGCGCAAAAACGCGTTCACAAACCCGCTTACCCCGCTTTTACCAAGCTTTTTACACAAACTAACGGCGCAATCGGTCACCATGTAACGTTTCTTATCCATGAACAGCAACATGTACAAAGATATTTTCAGTAAAATACGCACCGCCAATTTGGGGGCTTTGGGGGCGTAATGACGGATACAGAAATCAAAATACCCATCGTTTTCCAATACGCCATATACAATTTTCACAGTACGGGAACGGTATTGTTCTTCAATATACACGTCCGCAATGGCTTGCTTGACGTGCGCCCCGTCCGAATAAATTCTCGTCAAAATTTGAAAGGGATCGTATACGGGATTGCTTAACATGTAAATACCTGCCCTTGGCGAGCCTTTCTGCCGTTGACAAAATCCCCGCCTGAAATTCTTTTACCGCCTGCCGCCTGCACTTCGGTCAGTTTCACCGCGCCGTCCGCGCATTTCACAAGCAAACCGCGCTTGGGTTTATCAGACAACACCTGCCCGCAAACCGCATCCTGCGCGTATACAATTTCTTCCTCGGTCAACACCGCCTTTTCCGCGCGGTATACGTTGATTTTATTGCCGTCAAGTTCCGTATACGCAATCGGGGCAGGATTCATCCCGCGGATAAGATTGACGATTTCCGCCATCGATTTGGTGAAATCGATTTTCGCATGATCCTTGTTGATTTTACGCACCACGCCCACGCCTTCTTCCGACTGCGGAGTCAAAGTATAATCCCCCGAAGTCAGCATTTTCACTGCCTTTACAATCAAATCCGCACCCAGCAAGGACAATCGGTCGGACAATTCGCCATAAGTTTCCGTTTCCGTGATTGCCGTTTCTTCCACGCACAATACGTCCCCGCAATCCAAGCCAAGTTCCGTTTTCATGATAGACACGCCCGTTATCGTTTCCCCATTTAAAATACAGCTTTGAATGGGCGATGCTCCGCGGTATTTGGGCAATAACCCCGCGTGGATATTCCACACCCCTTTGGGGAAAGAATCCAACACCGCTTGGGTTAAAATCTGTCCGTATGCGCAGGTAATCATCAAATCGACGTTCAGCGCACGGATTTCTTCCACGAAATCACGAATTTTTTCAGGCTGAAAAACGGGGATATTCCACCCTTCCGCCGCCGTTTTCACGGGGGGCGGAGTCAATATCCCTTTTCTCCCTTGCGGTTTATCAATCTGTGTAATTACCCCCACGATTTCCGCGCCGTTTTCTATCAATTTTTGTAAAGGAGCTACTGCAAAATCAGGAGTCCCCGCATAGATAATTTTCATATTATAAACCTCTAGAAGCTTCGCTTGTGAATTGCAAAGCTTTTTGCTTTGCGTGAATTGAATATAGTATATTCGTGAATTGACTGTTTCACCGTCGTGAATTGCAAAATTTCATTTTGCGTTGTGGCTATTATAAATAACTGCAATAACGCAAGCCCTTGGCTTGCAATTCACGTACCGCAGGTACAATTCACGGCATCGCCAATTCACGAAGCGCTTGCGCTTCAATTCACTCTAAAAAGCGCCTCTGCAACACAATACCACGAAATCCGTCCGCCCCCTTAAGCGCGCAGATACGAGTAAGACAAGGCGCAGGAGCATTTTCGACGGGAGCGTACAAGACGTACGTGAGCGAGAAAAGCGCATCTGTAACGCAGTATTACGAAGTATATCCGCGCTTAAATCTTAGTTTTTCTCGATATGAGTTACCTTATCAATATACAACACCCCATCTAAGTGGTCGAGCTCATGACAAATCGCGCGCGCAAAGAATCCTTTCGCCTTGATAAGCTGTTTTTCACCGTTTCTGTCTTGATAGGTCACGGTCACCTTCATGGGACGGGAAACCACACCGCTTTTACCGCGTACGGAAAGACAGCCTTCCCAACCCGTTTGTTCCCCTTTTTGTTGTACAATCACAGGGTTGATGAGTTCAAAATATCCTTCTTCCACGTCCACTACGGCAAGACGGCGCAACACGCCCACCTGCGGAGCCGCAAGCCCTGCACCCTGCTCCTTTTTCACGGTATCTTTCATATCGTTGAGCAACGCCCACAACTTTTCGTCAAATTCCTCTACGGGAAAACATTTTTGTCTTAATACGTCGTCACCCACTTGCACAACATTCCTAATCGCCATTTTATCTATTCTCCTTAAAGTACATCTATATTACTTTGCACCCTTATTAAATCACAGCCACAACTTTTTACCGCAGGTAAAAAATTTCACTGTATCGAGGATACAATTTCACTGTGGCAACGCCACAATTTCACTGCACCATAGGTGCAATTTCACCGCTAAACCTTGCGGTTTAGCTCAGATTCGACGGGTTTTCTTCTACACTCACCAACGCATCACGGTTCCGCGCTTCCGCGCAAATCCCGTATATCTGCGGTAAAATCGAGGTATCGCAAAGCCGCATCAATATCTGATAACGGAACTTATTTTGTATCCGCTTAATCGGCGCACGCATCTTATTAAAGAACAAGAACTTGTCAGGGTTTTCCGTGTACAGCCTTTCCAATTCCACGTACACTTCCCTAAGCGCCTCAATACATTTTTTATCATCCTCGCCCGTCACCATTACCCGCACGATTTTCGAAAACGGCGGGAAAGCCATCGCCGCGCGCAAAGATACTTCGTTTTGGTAAAATCCCTCGTAATCATATCTCGTCGCAAACCGCAACACTTCATTTTCAGGGTCAAACGTCTGTAAAACCACCTTGCCTTGCTCTTCCGCGCGCCCGCTTCGTCCTGCTACCTGCGTAATCAGCTGGAAGGTGCGCTCCCCGCTTCGGTAATCGGAGAAATGCAGACTCATATCCGCATCCAAAATCCCCACCAACGTCACCGCAGGAAAATCATGCCCTTTGGCAATCATCTGCGTTCCGACCAAGATATCCGCCTTCTTTTCTGCAAACGTTTTAAGAATTTTATAATGTCCCTCTTTCCCGCTGGTCGTGTCGTTATCCATACGCAAAATCCGCGCAGTGGGATACAGCTTTTCCAAATCCGCCGCAATCCTTTGTGTACCCGTACCCGCGTAGGAAAGTTTCTTCCCCCCGCAATCGGGACAAGCGGACAGCATGTTGTATTTCATCCCACAGTAATGGCACTTCAAACACCCTTCGTCGCGGTGATAGGTCAAGGACACGTCGCACGCCTCGCACTTTGCCACGTACCCGCATTCCTTACAAATCACCGTTTGCGAATACCCGCGCCGATTCAAAAACAAAATCGCTTGTTTGTCCTCAGCCAGACACTTTTCAATCTCCTCTTTCAATGCACCTGAAAAAGCAGAATTGTTTCCTCGGCGGACTTCACGTCGCATATCCGCAATGATAATTTCGGGTAAGGGGCGTTTGTTGATACGCTTATCCATGCGAATCAAGGAAAATTCTCCCTCTTGCGCCCGCTTGTAGGTATCTACCGAAGGCGTCGCACTCCCCAAAACCAATTTGCAACCGTTTCTCTTCGCACGCAACAACGCCACGTCAAAGGTGTTGTATCGGGGTGCCGTTTCACTGCAATAACTGGAATCGTGTTCCTCATCTACGATAATCACCCCGATATTTTCCAAGGGCGCGAATATCGCACTACGCGCGCCGATGGCGATTTTCGCCTCGCCCGTACGCAAGCGCCACCACTCATCAAAACGTTCCCCCGCGGACAAACCGCTGTGCAAAATCGCCGCATTCTTCCCAAACCGCGCGCGAAGCTGTGACAGCATTTGCGGGGTTAAAGAAATTTCAGGCACAAGAAAAATCGAACTCTTCCCCTCGCGCAAACATTTGGCAATCAAGGTCAAATACACCTCGGTTTTTCCACTGCCCGTTACACCGTGTAAAAGCTGTACGGTTCGCCCATCATTCCACACGGTATCCACCGCGCGCTGTTGATCGAAGGTCAAGGTGCGGTCCACCTTTTCCGCTGTCACCGTTTTGTACGGGTCGCGCAACAGCTGTTCTTTCGTGACGGTTACGTACCCTTTCTTTTCCAAAGCCGATACCCCGCCAGGGTATACGTTGTTGAGGTATGCGCAATCGGTTTTTCCGTTTTCCGCAAGATAGGCCGCCGCACCCCATTGGTTTTTCGCTGTTTTGGCGAGTTTCATATCTTCCAAAGGTACGCTTAACACGGCATAGTTACGGTAAAGTTCCCGCACCTTCCCCGTGCGCATTTCCGCAGGCAAAAACAACCGCAAAGTCAACGCCTTCGGCACACGGTAGCGCGCCGTTAATTTCTCAGCCAAAGCAAGACATTCGGCATTTAATGCGGGCAATTCATCCCCGCAGGGCAATACCTTTTTCAAGCGTTCCAAGGGCACATCCGATTTCTCTTTCAAGCGCATGACGAACCCAGGTACGATTTTCCCGCCAAAAGGCGCGCGGACCCGACTGCCGACGATGGTATCCTCGCCGCAGAGATAATCGTATATTCTGTCCGTTTCACTCGCCGCGATATCGACGATTACTTCCGCTATCATGCCCTACCTCTTTCCTTGTGAATAATTGCCTCGGCAAATACCGAGGCAACCACGTTTAGTCTTTTGCAACAACTACTTTACCGTCTGCAATATCCTTGCAAGCAGACAACAATTCCTTGTCTTTACCCGTAGTGGTACGGATACCAAGGTTTCTTTCCGTTTCAATGATTTGGCGCGCGCGTTTTGCTGCAATGGTGCAAAGCGCGTAACGGCTGATCGGATCCTCCTCCGTACCCAATTTTCTGATCATTACGTCAACAGAAGGTTCATTAATCATATCTCTATACTCCTTTTACTATGTATTTTTTTCTTGTTTAATTTTTTTATTTATCTTTAGGCTGTGGCACAGAGAATGGTTGATTTTAGCATTCAAGCAATGACGAGAAAAATCAACCAGGTGAAGTGACAGAGCCTATCTATTATTCACCGTCGATAATTTTGCAAACGTCCGCAATCGCGGTTTCCAAATCATCATTAACGATAAGATAATCATATTTGTCTTTTTGCGATACTTCATACTCAAGACGGGAAAGACGGTTTTCAATTTCGTCCTTACCTTCCGTACCGCGCCCCACCAAACGGTTTTTCAATTCTTCCAAAGACGGGGGTAAAATCATCACCAACACACAGTCGGGGAAAAATTTCTTCGCGTTCAACGCGCCCACTACGTCGATTTCCATAATCACCGATTTGGTTTTTAAGGTCTCTTCCACAAACGATTTCGGCGTACCGTAGTAATTGCCAAAATGTTCATCGTATTCTAAAAAGTCGTTTTCATCGATACGGCGCAAAAATTCTTCCTTGGAAATGAAAAAGTAGTGTTTACCGTTCACTTCTCCTTCGCGCGGTTCGCGGGTGGTACAGGAAACGGATTCCACCACGTCTTCGCGACGCTGTAAAATGGTTTTCACAATCGTGCCTTTCCCAACACCCGAAGGCCCTGACACCGCCATCAATACATGTTTCATACGCTTCCTCACTCAATATTTTGCACTTGTTCGCGAATCTTTTCGATTTCGTTTTTCAACGCAAGCCCTGCGCGGGTAATCGTTACGTCGTTACTTTTAGAACAGGTCGTGTTGGCTTCGCGGTTAAATTCTTGAATCAAGAAATCCAACTTTCTGCCCACAATCCCTTCTTCCGCAATGCTTCTGAATTGTTCGATGTGAGAGTGCAATCTCGTCAATTCCTCATCGATATTGCTCTTATCCGTAAATACGGCAACTTCTGTCAGCAATCTCCCCTCGTCCATCTTCACGTCCGCGAGATAGTCCTTCACGCGAGCCGTCAATTTCTCGCGGTATTCCGCCGCAACCAACGGCGCACGGGTTTGCACTTCGTTGACCAAGCCCTCAATCGTTGCCACCCTCGCAAGCATATCCGCCTTGAGTTTTTCACCTTCCACAAGGCGCATTTCATTCAAGTTGTCCAGCGCAGTATTCAATGCAACGTCCAAAGCATGGGTCATTTCCTCGTCAAGACTCACCGAATCTTCCTGCTTTAACACTTCGGGATAACGAAGCACCGAAGAAAGGGTTACGTCGTCGGTTAAATCGGGGAATGCTTCACGCAAAGCCTTTGCCGCCGCCACGTAGGATGCCGCCAATGCCAAATCGGTGGTCAACGCACTTTCCTTTTCACGCTTATCTTTCAGGGAAATATATACGTCCGCGTGCCCGCGTGTCATTTTCTTCCTGATGGTATTTCTCACAACGTCTTCGTACGCCGCGAAAATGCGGGGTGCTTTAATCGAAACGTCCAAATAACGGTTGTTCACCGTTTTGATTTCGCAGGTCAGTTCCAAACCGCCTTCTGCGTATTCGCCTTTTCCATAACCCGTCATACTCAGCATAGGTTTTTATCCTCTCTTTCGTACTGCCAAATTCTAAGCCGTACCATTATAGCACACCTTTTCAAAAATTTCAAGCCCCCACCGCCAACTTTTTCTTACTTTTTTATATTTTTTATAATAAATTATAAAAGAGATATTCAATTCGACACTTTTTACCCGCATTGTCTATTTCCGCCTCCCATTTTAAAAATCGACATTTTCCTCTTTTTTTGTTGTAGCGTTTTCCACTTTTTCTATGGTATAATTCTCTTGCTTGAGCAAATAAAAAACTTTCATTAAAGGAGAAAAAACAATGAACACAGATAAAATTTACGCAGAGCAAATTGCAAACCAATACGCACCCAAACAAACTTCGAAAGTGAAAGCGTTGAAAAAATTAGACGCAAAGGCAAAAAATCCTGCCATGATTTTTTCGTTGGTATTTGGTATCACCTCCAGCCTTATCCTTGGAACGGGCATGTCTTTATGCATGGGCGTTATCGGCGCGGGAAACACCCTAACGATGGCGTTGGGCATCGCCATCGGCTGTATCGGTATCTTAGGCGCATGCATCAATTATCCTTTGTATAAAAAAATATTGACGAAGGGTAAAAATAAATACGCGTCGGATATTTTACGCCTTGCCAATGAAATTGCTAACGAAAACTAAGCCATGCTTCATAACCTTTTTGAACAAATAAAAGAAAACACAATGTTTCGTGTAAAGCTGTTTTTGGCTTTATCGTTCATCTGCAACCTCGCTTACGCGTGTTTTTTGTTTACCGTAAGCCAACTATCTTCCTCTAACTGGTTTTTATCATTAGCGATATATTATATTTTATTGGCAACCGCACGATGTTTCCTCTTTACGCAAATATGCTTTACGACAATGCAACGCGCCAAAATCTATACCCTATTTACCTGCGGTGTTTTTTTATTGGTAATCAACCTTGCCATTTCCACCATAAGCTTTCTTTTGCTGTTTCACAATCCACAAACCAAACAGCATGAAATCACCGTGATTGCCTTAGCTACTTACACCTTTTCAGCGTTAACCGTTGCCATTATCGGTTGTGTGAAGTTTTTCAAACGACAGGATTATCTATTTTCCTGCGCAAAAGTATTTTCTTTGATTTCCGCCAGCGTATCTTTACTGCCATTGACCAATACCATGTTGACCACCTTTGGCGAAGATACCGCTCGCTTGCGAAATACCCTATTTCCCATCTTATGCATTGCCGTGGCTTGTTTCATTACCGTTTGCGCGGTGTATATGATATGTAGGGCATACTTAGATTTGAAGGTGTTAAATCATGAAAAATAACGAGAGTAAATATTTTTATACGGCAGAACTGATGAATTCAGCTCTTTTAGCCTTACTGGAAAAAAAGGATTTCGAATTTATTACCGTCACCGAAATCACAAGAAAAGCAGGGGTGAACCGTTCCACCTTTTACCTGCATTATGACAGCGTGGATGAATTGTTAGAAGAAACGATAGAAAATATCAACAAACAATTTACCGACTCTTTTAAGATAAAACCGCCAACGAACATCACTTGCAAAGAGGATGCGTTTTTATTGACGGACGAGTTATTGCATGCCTATCTTACCTTTGTAAAACGCAACAAACGGGTTTTTCAGTTAATCCATCAAAAACCCCACTTGTTCCACGCAAAACAAACGTATCAAAAAATGTATGATGAAATCTTCTACCCCGCCATTTCCCAATTTCTAACGCAGGAAACGGAAAAAATTTACAACTTGGCATTTTTCACAGGCGGAGTTTCCGCCATTGTGAACCAATGGATAGAGCTTGATTGTGAAACGGAAATCAACCAATTAATTTTCATCATTAAAAATTGTATTGGTTTCACCGCCAAATAAACAGGAGCACTCACGAAAAAAGGACCGAAATTTTCGGCCCTTTTTCTTATTGCAACATATCTTGAAAAGTCGCTTCATCGATGATACGAATCCCCAATTTCTGCGCCTTGGCAAGCTTACTGCCCGCTTCTTCACCCGCCAACACCAACGTGGTTTTCGCTGTGACGGAAGATTGACACACTCCGCCCCGCTCTTCAATCAATTTCTGCGCTTCACTGCGCTTAAAATGGGTCAGCGTACCCGTCAGCACCACCGATTCCCCCGAGAAAATCCCTTCCTTTTTCTCGTTCGACCACACGGGCGTAACCCCTGCTTCGGTCAAAGCGGTCAATTCGGCAAGGTTATCTTCATCGGTAAAGTAATCCAAAATCGCCTTTGCTGTGATCTCCCCCACGTTTTCCAAAGCCAACAAATCCTCCAAGGTTGCCGCCTTTAAATTGTCCATGGTTTGGAATCGAGCCGCGAGGTCTTTAGCCGCCACTCTGCCCACCCCGCCGATACCGATTGCGTAAATGAACGCATCCATGGTAGGGGTCTTGCTCTTCTCAATCGCGGTCAAAAGGTTTTTGATTTTCTTATCCTTGAACCCTTCCAAGTCCGCCAAATCTTCCGCTGTCAAACGGTATAAATCGGAAAATTTCGTCACGTTTTTCTGTTCATTCAACTGCAAAGCGGTACTCTCGGAAAAACCGTCGATATTCATCGCATTTTTACTTGCGTAATGATCTAACATTGCCACGATGCGCGGTGTACAACCCTTATTCGGGCAGAACAAATGCGCGCCGTTTTCTACCAACTCCTGTCCGCAAGCAGGACAAACGGTCGGTTTTTCCACCTCGGAACTATGTTCGTAATGTTCCGTCGCCCCCAAAATTTCGGGGATAACTTCATTGGAACGACGCACAAGCACACGCGAACCGAGTTTCACGTCTTTACGCACTATGTCGCCATAATTGTTCAAAGTTGCGCGCGATACGGTCGCACCCCCCAATTCCACAGGGTCAAGCAAGGCAAGCGGGGTCAATTTTCCCGTTCTGCCCACCTGCCAAATCACCTCTTTCAACAAGGTTGTCACTTCTTCCGCCTCGAACTTGTACGCGAGCGCCCAACGGGGGAATTTATCGGTAAAACCCAACTCCTCGCGAAGTTCGGCATCGTTTAATTTAATGACCGCGCCATCCGTCAAAACGTCCAAGGCTTTACGTTCCACTTCAATCTCCGCAATCGCCGCGGAAACCTCTTCTGCCGTATGGCACACACGGAAGTATGGGAACACCTTGAATCCCTCTTGCATGAGGAAATCATGAGCGTTCGTTTGAGACATGGGTGCCCCGTCCGAGATATAATTGACGTCGTAGAAGTAAATATCAGGCTTACGTGTTTCGGTTACTTTGGGGTCTAAATTACGGATTGCGCCCGCCACTGCGTTGCGCGCATTTTTCAAAGGTTCCGCCGCCGTTTGGTTGTACGCATCCAACACGGACAAGCGAATGACCGCTTCACCGCGCACCTCCAACGTGCCTTGATAATTGATTTTTAAAGGGAAGGAGCGAATGGTCAAAACCTGCGCCGTTACGTCTTCGCCCACCGTACCGTTACCGCGCGTAGTCGCGCGCACGAACTGCCCCTTGTCATAGGTCAAACACACGGTCAAACCGTCGAATTTGTATTCCACGGTGTAATCACACGGCTTGCCATCGGCAAGCTTCTGTACTCGGGTCAAAAACGCGGTTAATTCCTCTGCAGAAACCGCCTTATCCAAGCTGAATAAGCGCGCGATATGAGTATGCTTTTCAAACCCTTTGATGGGCTCACCTCCTACCCGTCTCGTCGGACTATCGGGGTATACCTCACCGCTTTCCTCTTCCAATCGGCGCAATTCGTCATACAAATCGTCGTATTCTTTGTCCGATACCGTGGGATTATCTAACACGTAATATTCGTGCGCCCATTTATTGAGAATGTCTACAAGTTCTCTTTTTCTGTTCATGGTTACTCCTTAAGAGTGAATTGACCGCTACGCGGTCGTGAATTGTTGCTCTGCAACGTGAATTGAAAACCATATTTTCGTGAATGCGCGAAATCTCCTGCAAAAACGCATGAAAACACACCTTACTGCCTCCAAGCTCAGCTTGGTTTTCGTGAATTGCAACGCTTCGCGTTGCGTTGTGGCTATTATTTCAATAACGCGTTGCTTTGCAACGCAATTCACGCGCTGTGGTGCAATTCACGGCATCGCCAATTCACGCCGTTAGGCAATTCACTTTTATACTATCGTCAACGGCGCAAGGGTTGCCGACAACTGCTTAATGCCAATCCCCTCAAACGCAATATCCACAATCATGTTCGCGCCCGTACCGCGTACGGCAACAATCATCCCCACACCAAATTTCGGGTGTTTCACGCTTACCCCGCTTTTGAACGCGGATAAATCCTTGCCCCCCGCCGTGGGTTTTACCGCCTTGCCTACCCCGCCGTACACAAAACCGCTGTTCTTCTTTTGCGCGCTTTGACCGCCATACGAGGTCGAACCATACGAAGTCGAACCGTACGAGCTCGCGCCATAGCTGTTACCGCCAAACGATGACGAACCATAACTGTTTCCATTCCACGCAGAACGGGTCGCAGTAGAGTTCTGTCTGGACGAATCGCCGTAACTGCCATACCCGCCGTAATTGGTTTTTCTACTGCCAAAATCATCATTCGACGCATACCTGCCCCCGCCGTATGCAGAATTTCCATAACTTTCAGGATCGTCCCAATCGCTGTAACCGCGGAATGCAGGACGGGTTTCTTTGGGCATTTCCAACTCGTCCGAAAGCTCTTTCAAGAACCTCGAACGCGCTGTCGGTTCGCGTTTTCCGTACAAATATCTACTCTTAGAGCGGGTCAAATACAACCGCTCCTTCGCACGTGTAATGGCTACGTACATCAAACGGCGTTCTTCTTCCATATCATCGTCGTTTTCCACTGCGCGGGAGACGGGTAAAATATTTTCTTCCAATCCGCACACAAACACGCAGGTAAATTCCAACCCCTTTACCGAATGGACGGTCGCAAGCGTAACGTAATTGCCATCATCCATATCGTCCGTATCCGAGGACAAAGTGACCTGATTGAGATAATCGGTCAAGGTCGCTTCGGGATTCAAACGGCTGTATTCTTCCACCGAATTGATAAATTCTTCAATGTTCGCGCGCTTGTTGATACTTTCGTCGGAATCATCGGCATACGCCTCGCGCATTTTTGTGTCGGTAACAATTTTCTTCACCAGCTCGTTGACTGCCATTTCTTGGCTGTCAATAATCCACGTTTTGACAAGGTCTCTAAATTCGACCAATTTCTGTTTCGTACCTGCTGTAAAGCCAATTTCGTCCAAATCAATCAATGCATCGTATACGGAAGTTTCCGTTTCATACGCATAATTTTGCAAGGTTTCCACCGTCTTCGCACCGATACCGCGCTTGGGGAAGTTGATGATACGCACCGCCGCTTCACTGTCAAAAGGGTTGTTGATTAAGCGCAAATACGCCAACAAATCCTTGATTTCCTTACGTTCGAAGAACTTGAACCCGCCAAACACTTTGTAGGGGATACCATCCCCCGTGAACTCTTGTTCGAACGAGCGGGTGAGTGCGTTTAAACGCATCAAAATGGCAAAATCGGAGTAGGAATACCCCTGTCGAATCAACCCCGCAATGGTGTGCGCGATAAAGCGCGCTTCCCCGCTTTCCTCGTCCGCCTCATGCACTTTCGCAGGCGCGCCTTCTTCGTTTTCCGTCCAAAGGGTTTTGCTCTTACGTCTGCCGTTGTTGCGGATAACGGTGTTGGCAAGCTTCAAAATGTTTTTGGTGGAGCGGTAATTTCGCTCCAATTTGAACACTTTCGCATTTCTATAATCCTTTTCAAAATGCAAAATGTTTTCAATTTTTGCCCCGCGCCAGCCGTAAATGGACTGGTCGTCGTCCCCTACCACGAACAAATTGCCATGTACGGAAGCGAGCAATTTGACGATTTCATATTGTACTTCGTTGGTGTCTTGGAACTCGTCCACGAGGATATAACGGAAACGTCCGCCGAGATATTCGCGAACCTCTTGGCTCTTTCTCAAAAGGTTGCGGGTTTCGTTGAGCAAATCGTCGAAATCGAGCGCGTTGTTTTCACGCAAGTGCTTTTGATAACGCGCGTATACTTTTACGATTTCATCAATTTGGCGTTCGTCTGCGTATTCTTCAGCATAGCGTTCGGGGTCAAGCCCCAACATTTTCGCATTGCCGATGTGCCATTTGATGTTTTTGAGCAATTTTTCATCGTCAAAATCACATTCTTGGAAGGATTTTTTGATGATGTTGTTGCGTTCCACTTCGCTGTAAATGGAGAAGTTGGACTGAATGCCGACTTCTTCGGGATACATACGCAAAATGCGCACGCACATACTATGGATAGTGCAAACCCACGAGCGGGAAACGTCCACAATTCGACCAAGACGTTCTTTCATTTCATTGGCGGCTTTGTTGGTGAAGGTAATGGACAAAATGGCGTCCGCAGGCACGCCCAATTCATCCACAAGATAAGCGATACGCGAGGTCAAAACACGGGTTTTCCCACTGCCCGCGCCCGCCAAAACCAACACGGGACCTTCCGTTTGTAAAACGGGTTTGATTTGTTCGTCATTCAATTGTTCTAAAATTTCGTCTATCTGTGCCATAACGGAGTTATTATAACATAAAATTCCCCCTTTTGGCAAGTAGCAAAAGGGGGAATTTCACAATCTTTATCTTGATTTCATTATCCCTCATTCATTCACGTAAAAATTCTCAAAAGCAGGTTCTCCCTTTTGATTAATAAATATCCAGTCACCCGTTTCCAAATCCTTTGCAATTGCCACACCGTTATAGAAAATCGACCGTAACTCAACATTATTTAAAACAACATTGCCTTTTGCATCCAAAACAGTATCTATACATATGCCTTGCTCGCTATACATAAACAATCCATTTGCATATGTAACACTGCCATCATAATCCTTCAGTTCTACTGGCTCAAACTGCTGTATCCCGCTCAAATCAAGTAATGTAGCATATTTCTTTCCGTTTAAACCCTCAATTCTAAGTAAGAAATAATCCCCAACATTCGTCACCGTTTTTTGCATTTCAGCATAATCGTTGTACTCAATTTTATTTCCAGTTGCGATATTTTCAAAAATTGTACACCCTTTATCCTCGTCTTGATATACAAAATAATCTCCCGTAATCGTTATATCCGATGCGTTCATTTCAAAGTTCGCAATGGTACAATCGGGGTTAATTTTAAAATTCGTATTAACCTTTTCCCCGCCTTCCACATATTTAAATTCTTCGTTTAGAATATATAAACATCCATTGCTAATCCCGTAAGTTAAATCACGCATCCCAGTTTCCGCGTGCAAAGTAAGTTCTTGCTTTGTATTTAAATTGTAAATGACATAATCATAGCCCCAGTATTTAGTGCCTTCACAGGAAATCATAAAATCTGAACCAAGGAAAATACCACCCAAATTTGCGGAATCCATTTTGCGCATGGGCATTACCCAATCGCCCTTGCTGTTGATAATCCCATAATAATGAAAAATCCCCTGAATCCCGTTTTCTTCTTTATATACGAGCGCATGCTCATCCCCTACGCTACATACTGTATCAAAAGCATTTTTCTCAAAGGTAGCAACAACTTTACCTTGATAGTTGACAATTTTTTTCGTACCAGAGGATGCTTCTTCCATAATCACAGAACCATCGCCCATATAATTGCCCTGATTCATTATATATTCCGTTCCAAGTACAAACGTATATACAATTTCCCCATTCGTATTCATAAAACCGCCATATTCTTGTCCGTCAAGAGTATAACGAACTCTACAGATACCACCCACAAATTGACCTCCAGGAGTAACCGTCATCCCTGCAACTGGAACAATGGACGGTTTTGTTTCTGTGATATTGCCAATCAACCAAGAATCCCCTTCTTTGACCATATAGAAATAGGTTGTTTCCGTATCTCCCGAAAACGTTGCTTGGGTAATTACATTCGCGCGGTCTTCACCCAGTTCCACCTTTACAATGTCCACACTTAAAACATCACCTGCACCTTGCACGCCAATCCCCAATGTAAATAAATCCGCAAAGGAAATGTCCACGCCAAGTTGACCGCCTGCGATACCGCTTAACGTATTAAATAAAGCACGAGTAGTATTTGCCAACTTAGGTTCTAAACAAGCCAGCATTCCTTCAAAATCCCCATCGTTATATTTTCGAACAAACATTTGAACCGTATTGATAGCTTTCTCCTCTTCTGTGAAGCTAAGTCCGCTACTCGAAAAATTAGTTAAACTATCGTCCAAAGATGAATCCGTTTTCCCTGTTCCACAACTCGTAAACATGAAACAACTTACACTTGCCAATGCAAGCAAAATTGACGCCACACGCTTTTTCATATAATTATATCTCCAATCAAAATATGTAGTACAATATTCTTGTACTTTTAACACAATTATACAAGAACGTTATACTTTTGTCAATAGATATAAAAATAAAACTTGCTGAGAATATAAAATTTTATAGAAAACAATTGGGACTTACACAAGGACAGCTTGCCGAAAAATTGAACGGAAAAAAGAGCCTTGTTTCCAATTACGAAAACGGTTACAGTACGCCCAATATTTACACCTTGTGCGCCTTAGCCGATATTTTTGATATCTCATTGGATGATTTGATAGAGTAAGTATCCCCCACTAGAAGTGGGGGCTTTACTTTGCCCTAAAGGGCATTATACCAGCAGGTACTCAAGTACCGTCTAAAACTGCGACTGCACACAAGCAAGCTGTTTCCTTATTTTTTAGGTTT
>SVIN01000034.1 GCA_015069495.1 Clostridiales bacterium | reverse complement strand
ATGCGAGCAGTTCAAGGAGCAGGAGCATTTTCGATGGGAGCGTACATAGACGTACGTGACCAAGAAAAGCGCACCTGTGACGCTGAAATGCGATGTATATCTGCGTTTTAGTCGACGATACCGACGATTACCGCATCACAAGGCGCATTCGTATTATGCAACGCCAAACGCGCGGAACTCCCCGTCGTAATCAAAACGGTTTCACCAATCCCCGCGCCAACACTGTCAATCGCAATCAAGTAATCTCCGGTCAATTGACCGTTTTTCATGATTTCCACTTCCATAAACTTCGACCCGATCAACGAATCTTGCTTGCGCGTGGAAACGATATTTCCTCTGATAATTCCTCTTAACATATCCTTACTCCTTCACGATTTGAACTTTCGCGCCGTTGCCGATACCGACTGCGTTTGCATCATCCGTATCCACGTGCATTTCCAAACGGAAATCAGGATGTACGCGCACTTGTACGTCATACCAACGCGTGCGGCGTTTCCCCATTACGTCAACCGTAACCGTATCACCGTCTTTCACACCAAATGCCGCGCCGTCTGCAGGCGACATGTGAATGTGTCTGTTGGCAATGATACAACCTTCGCTAAGCTGTACAACACCCTTAGGTCCAATGATGGTAACGGGCGCAGAACCTGCCGTTTTACCCGATTCTCTTACAGGGGGCTTTACCTTTAACACGTAAGAATCCGTCGCAGAAATTTCCACCTGCGATTTTCCTCTCAAAGGTCCTAAAACACGTACGTTTTCAATAGGGCGCATTGCAGGGCCAATCAAGGTCAAAGTTTCTTTGCATGCATACTGACCAGGTTGCGAAAGGTCCTTCATCGGGGTCAATTCGTAACCAGCCCCGAACAACGTTTCAAGGTCTGCCTTGTTCAAATGAATATGTCTGTTGGATACACCGACGGGCACTTCGTTACCGCTGTTTACAGGGGCAGAAGTTTCTTCACCGATGTTTGCCAATACTTTTTTTACCAATTCCGCAATCTGCGCATTCGATAATTCCATAATATTCCTTCCAAAAAAGTTTCTTTTTTTCTCTTATCGTACGACGAAAGACGCGTACACGCGCGTACGCAAGAGAACGTGATATTGAAAAATCCCCGCGCCGTCCGCCCGAAAACGGGCGGCGCGTGTTTTTCCCTTCATAGAGTGATTTGAAAAGTGTTACTTTTCGTGAATTGTTGCGATGCAACATGAATTGAAAATGTTATTTTCGTGAATTGATGGCTATGCCATCGTTATGGCTAATATTGCATTAACGCAACGCAAGCGTTGCAATTCACGGTGAAACCAATTCACGCTGTAAGCAATTCATGCCGTTAGGCAATTCACTTATTTAATAGCGGGAAGAAGCTTTTCAACGTCTGCGTGGGGACGAGGGATTACGTGCGTTGCGATAACTTCGCCAAGAGCGGTTGCAGCAGCCGTACCTGCTTCTACAGCAGCCTTAACTGCGCCAACGTCACCGCGAACCATAACGCTTACCAAACCGCTACCGATCTTTTCGCTGCCGATAAGAACTACGTTTGCTGCCTTTACCATTGCATCCGCTGCTTCGATAGCTGCTACCAAACCTCTGGTTTCTACCATACCTAATGCTTCCATTGTTAAATCCTCCTAAGATTTTAATTATTATTTTTTTATTTTGATTGTGGAGCTTATACTCCTATGAGTTGCGCCGCTTTTACAAATTGCGACCAAACCCGTTAGCCCGTTGTTAAAAACCGCATAACATCGGGGTGAGGACGTGCGATTACCTCGCACACCTTTACATTGCCGACTTCTTTTGCTGCCGCCGCGCCTGCTTCCAGCGCCGCTTTCACTGCGGAAACTTCACCTTCCACAACGACCGTTACCAAACGACCGCCAAGGCGTTTTTCTACGTGAATCAGCTTTACGTCAGCCGCCTTTACCATAGCGTCAAGCCCTGCGATTGCGGCTACCATAGCTTGCACTTCGAGTAACGCTATTGCTTTCATGATATTTTTCTCCTTTCCAGTAAAGTGATTTGAAAAGTGTTACTTTTCGTGAATTGTTGCTATGCAACGTGAATTGAAAATTATATTTTCGTGAATTGATGGCTTCGCCATCGTTATGGCTAAGATTGCATTAACGCAACGCGAGGCGTTGCAATTCACGGTGAAACCAATTCACGCTGTAAGCAATTCATGCCGTTAGGCCTTCACTTATTTGATTGCGGGAAGAAGTTTTTCAACGTCTGCGTGGGGACGAGGGATTACGTGCGTTGCGATAACTTCGCCAAGAGCGGTTGCAGCAGCCGTACCTGCTTCTACAGCAGCCTTTACTGCGCCAACGTCACCGCGAACCATAACGCTTACCAAACCGCTACCGATCTTTTCGCTGCCGATAAGAACTACGTTTGCTGCCTTTACCATTGCATCTGCTGCTTCAATTGCTGCTACCAAACCTCTGGTTTCTACCATACCCAATGCTTCCATCATAATTGTTAAATCTCCTTAATTTATATTTTTTTATTTTTATCTTAATTTATCTTTGCCAAGCGCGCTTAAATGGGCGAACCATTCAATTTCCTCGCTTTGACGTGCAATCACCTTGTGGGTGATGTACAGTTCACGTTTTTCCGCTTCGGCTTTGCCAGCCGCGACCGCCGCTTCTACCGCCGCCGCACTGCCTTCTACCTTAATCGCCATGACCAGAGGCACGCGCGCAGAATCCCCTGCCGCGGGCTTGTTTTTGTCGATTGCCACGATTTTTACGTCAGCGGCTTTCGCCATAGCGTCCGCCACCACGATCGAGGTTGCGAAACCGAATACTTCTATCATGCCAAGTGCCATATATTTCTCCTTTCAGTCGAAGTGAAATGAAAAGTTTTGCTTTTCGTGAATTATTGCTATGCAATGTGAATTGAAAATTGTATTTTCGTGAATTGATGGCTTCGCCATCGTTATGCCTAATATTGCATTAACGCAACGCCGAGCGTTGCAATTCACGGTGAAACCAATTCACGCGTGTAAACGCAATTCACGGCAACGCCAATTCACTTTTGGGGTATGCACGATGCGAGCAGTTCAAGGAGCAGGAGCATTTTCAACGGGAGCGTACATAGACGTACGTGACCGAGAAAAGCGCACCTGCGACACCGAAATGCGACGCATATATGCGTTTTACTTGTTAACGAAGCAAATCTTAATCCCCTGTTGCGATACGTTCACTTCCATCGCTTCGTTCAACTTATCCAAGCTAAATTCGTGCGTGATCAAATCCTTGATGGGAATGTTCATTTCACGAGCTTGACGAAGGAATGCCATCGTGGTAGGATAATCGTCTGCCGAGTAATCCCACGAGCCAACCAAGTTGATTTCCTTGTTGCACATAGCAAAGTGAGGGTTCACGTTATATTCGCCGTTGTTTACGAAGAAGCCCATTTCGCAGAGCCCGCCGCCGCGACGGATATATTCGAAGATGTCCTTAGCCGCTGCAGGTGCGCCCGTGCATTGGAACGCGAAGTCTGCGCCCACGCCGTTTGCAACGCTCTTTACAAGCTTCACTCTTGCGTCCAAGGTCGTCACTTCTTTGAAGTTGATAACCGTCTTCGCACCGAGTTTCTTTGCCATTTCCAAACGCTTAGGCGTACCGTCGATGGCGATGATGTGGTTGATACCCGCTGCGCGGAGTACACTGATCATAACCAAACCAACAGGGCCAAGACCTTGAATAAGTACCTTCGAATTGAAGTTGATAAGACCAGTGGTCTGTGCTCTCTTCAACGCGTGTACGCAAACGCAAGCAAGTTCAAGCAACATTCTTTCCTTAAGGTCAAGGTCGTTTACCACGAAGTAGGTCGAACCCTTACCGCGGATAAGAAGGTATTCTGCGAACCAACCCGTGAAAGGATTTGCGTCGCTGTGAGGAATCAAACCGAACACACCTTGCTTATCGCAAAGGTTGGTGTTAGCGGGATGATTACGGCAAATGTGGCATTCGCCGCAGCTGATAACGCTGGTAACCAATTTATCGCCCACCTTCATGGGTTTGCCCGACGTATCAAATTTAACGTTTTTACCGAGGTAAACGATTTCACCCGTACCTTCGTGACCAAGCGTTACGGGGATAATCCCGAACGGGTCAGCTTTCCATTCGTGTACGTCCGTACCGCAAATGCCGCAACCTTCTACCTTTACAAGGATATCGTCGTCCGTCAATGCGGGGATGGGGAATTCTTTTACTTCGATCTTTTTCTGTGCAGTCAACATTGCAACCTTAGCGGTTTTAGGCACTTTACCTGCGCAAGGGGATTTTGTCCCGCCGCATGCCATTTCCGAAACGATTTTACGAACAATGCTTTCTACTTGAGCAGAAGTAATATCCATAATTGTTTTTTTCTCCTTTTATGATTTCATGTGAATTGACGGCTTCGCCGTCGTGAATTGTTACTCCTCAACGTGAATTGAAAAGTATCTTTTCGTGAATTGATGTCTTCGCCATCGTTATTGTATAATTCCGAAACGCAATGCGAAGCATTGCAATTCACGCGCCGTAGCGCATTTCACGCTGTAAGCAACTCACGCAAGCTTTGCTTGCAATTCACTCCTTAGATGATTCTAAAATAATCCGTCATTACGCAACGGCGGAAACGGGTGAAACTACGCGCGCTGGTTAAGCCTTCGCCCGTAGGCCCTGCAATCGTGAAGGTCGTGTGACCTTCCCCGCCGAAACCAATCCCTGCATACGAAGGCGCGTTCTTTACGAAAATCGTCGTTTCGACCGCTTTTGCAAAACGGGTCAAATGGTCGATGTTCTTCGAGTGCATGTGCGCCGTATGACGGTTGCCGTGTTCAGCCTTTACAGCCAAATCAATTGCCTGTTCGATAGTGTCTACGCGAACGATGGGCAAAATAGGCATCATCAATTCTTCTTGTACGAAAGGATGGTTGAAATCCGTTTCACAAATGATACAACGGATATCGGGGCCTACTTTGATACCAATCTTGTCAAGCAACACCGCAGCGTCGCGACCTACACAGTCACGGCTGATGGTCTTTTTCACAATACCCGTCTTGGGATTTTTCACGTCTACAAGTACGATGTTCGCAAGCTTAGCCGCTTGTTCCGCCGTAATCTTGTACGCGCCGTTTTTCTGCATTTCGGAAATAAGTTCATCCGCGATATTTCTAAACGCGAATACTTCCTTTTCTGCGATACAAGGCAAGTTGTTGTCAAACGAACAACCGTCGATGATGTCCTTACCTGCTTTCTTAATGTCCGCGGTATCGTCTACGATAACGGGAGGGTTGCCCGCACCCGCACCGATTGCTTTTTTACCGCTGGAAAGTACCGACCGAACAACCCCGGGACCGCCCGTGCATACAAGCAAACGAATGTTGGGATGCTTGTACATAATCTGTGCGGTATCGAGGGTAGGTTTTACAACCGACGCCACCAATACGGAAGGACCGCCAACCATTGCGCTTGCGCGGTTTACAAGGTCAACTGCATAGTTCGAGGTTGCGATTGCATTGGGGTGAGGGTTGAATACAACGCCGTTGCCTGCCGCAATCATACCGATACTGTTACAGATAACCGTTTCCGAAGGGTTGGTACTAGGGGTGATACTGCCCACAACACCGAAAGGTGCCATTTCCGTCAAGGTCAAGCCGTAATCCCCCGTTTTTGCCTGAGATATAATATCCGCGGTGCCAGGCGTTTTGTCTGCAACGAGGATATGTTTTGCCGTCTTGTGCGAAACGCGACCCATTTTGGTTTCCGCTACGCCAAGGTTCGCCATGATAGGCGCTTCTTTACGGCAGAGGTCGCGGATGGCGGAAATCACCTTTTCACGTTCTTCCAAAGTCATCGCGCGTACCGCTTTATAGCCCGCGGTTGCCGCTTCGATAGCGTCGTTCATGTCCGCGTATACACCAATCAATCTACGACCGTTGTATTGCGTCGAATCCCATCCGCATTTCGTTGTCGGCGCCCCGCCATTGAGGTTTTTAATTACCGCAGCAACTACTTCCTCAATTTGGGCTTCCGTCCAATTTATTGCCATAGTCATTCTCCTTATAATGTTTGCTAACGCAAACGTGATATGTTGATTTCATCAACACGATATATCTTGGATGCGATATATTTTCAATACGATATGTTTTTGTAAAACAAAAACGATGTGGCTATTTTTTCCATAACGCGCCGCAGGCGCATATCGTGCGCTTGTGCGCATATCGTGCGCTTGTGCGCATATCGTACGAACGTATATCGCGCTGTTAAGCATATCGCGCTGTTAAGCCAACTTACTTGCCAAGAGCCGCAAGAACTTTCTTCGTGATTGCTTCCACCAATTCAGCGTTGTTGCAACCAACTGCGGGTTCTTCATCGTATTCGATACCAGGGTGACGGCCGGGAAGGTTCATCTTCTTTCTCAAATCCATCAACTTAGCAAGCTGATCACGGGAAATTTCGTGAACTGCGCCAAGATCCATTGCATGCTTGCAGATAACTGCGTTGAATTCAACTTCTTCCATAACGAAGAACGCTTTGGTAAGGTTGCAACCAACCGTCAAAGCACCGTGGTTACGAAGCAAGAATGCGTCATGGTCCTGAAGATAAGGATCCAACGAATCAGGAATTTCCATCGTCGAAGGGGTACCGTAATCACAGGTAGGAACTGCACCGATGGTCAATACTGCTTCGGGCAATACGTATTGGTCAAGGTCGATATCAGCAACTGTGAAAGCCGTTGCAACGGGAGGGTGAGCGTGAACGACCGCGTTAACGTCGGGACGTTCTCTGTACACTCTCATGTGCATTTTGATTTCGGAAGAAGGATTCAATTTACCTTCCAATTTTTTACCATCTCTGTCAACTTTGATGATCATGTCAGGCGTCAAGGATGCCTTGGATACGCCCGTGGGGGTGCAATAATATTCGTTTTCGCTAATCTTTACGGAAATGTTACCGTCATTAGCTGCAACAAAGCCTTTCTGCCAGAGCTTAAGCCCTACTTCGCAAATTTCCTTTTTAATTTCAAAGGGAGATTTCATAGTTTTTTTCCGTCCTTTTTATAATATATTTTTTTATTTTGTCAAATTTTGAGTGTCGAGCGCAATCATGTATTCTTCATCGGTAGGAATAACGTAGGTTTTTACCTTTGCGCCCTTTGCAGTGATGTCAGCCGTTTCCCCTCTGGGACAGCTTTGGTTGTAAGCTTCATCGATTTCGATACCGAGCGCGGACATGTTTTTACATACTGCTTCGCGCAAGCCGCGGTCGTTTTCACCAATGCCCGCCGTGAACACCAACGCGTCCACACCGTTCATTTCCGCAACGTACGAACCGATGATTTTCTTGATGTTGTGGCAAAGAATTTTCATCGCAAGCTGCGCGCGGTAGTTACCGTTGTCTGCCGCGTTACAGATATCACGGCAATCGCTGCCGCAACCCGAAACGCCTGCAAGCCCCGATTCTTTATTCAAAATCTTATCCGCTTCTTCCGCGGTCAAGCCTTCTGCCTTTTGAATGAAGGTAACGACCGTGGGATCGATTGCGCCGCTTCTCGTACCCATAGGCACACCGTCTTGAGGGGTGAAACCCATGGACGTGTCCACCGCTTTACCGTTTACCGTTGCGGTAATGGACGAACCGTTGCCAAGGTGGCAGGTAATAATCTTCGCGTCCTTTTTACCCAACAGTTCCGCAGCCTTCGCCGCAACGTATCTGTGCGACGTACCGTGGAAACCGTAACGGCGGATTTTGTATTTTTCATACAATTCGTAAGGGATGGGATAGATATACGCGTAATCTTCCATATCCGAATAATACGAAGTATCGAAAACACCCACGTGGTTTACGTTCGGCATAACTTCCTTACAAGCCTTGAAACCGCTGATTGCGGGAGGACCGTGCAAGGGGTTCAAGCCCACGATGCTTTCAAGATAAGCGATTTCTTCATCACCGAGTATGGCAGATTTTCTCAATTTTTCACCGCCGTGCGCAACTCTGTGACCAACCGCTTGAATTTCGTCAACGCTTGCAATCACACCCTTATCCGCATCCGTCAACAAGGACAATACGCACGCAATCGCCGCCTTATGGTCGGGGAAATCTGCGTTCGATTTATAATCCTCTTTACCGGGACGTTTGTGCGTTACAATGCCGTCAATCCCAATTCTTTCGCAAAGCCCTTTCGCCAACACTTCGTTGGTGTCCATGTCGAACAACTGGTATTTGAGCGACGAGCTTCCTGCGTTTACAACAAGAATTTTCATGCTTTCTCCTTATATAATATAATGTATAGTGTTAATTTCCTAAAATACTTTCGGGAATTTCGAAAAGTTCCGCTTCCCGCTCTGCCAGCGACGCCCTATCCACGCCAATCTGCAAACAAAGGCAATCCACCACTTGACCGCCCACTCGCTTGATACCGTCTACGGTATTGAAATGCGTCACGTCCGACCAACACGCTTTCGGGGCGTTTTCGCTCACCGCGTATAAATCGTTAAACTCCACACCCAAGGGCGCAAGCGTTTGCATTGCAATATCGTTGAACAAGCGGATGTCGCTGTTAAAGCGTTGGTATTCCCCGCGGTATAAATCTTCCTGCACCCAAGTGCTGAGCGCGAAAACTTGTTTCGCCGTCGGGAATAACATACGCAGGCGTTGGCTAATCCGTCGCAGGGTATCCGCGTAGAAATCGGGGGGCGACAAAGTATCGTCGCCGTGGATACGCAACACGTCCCACAACCCCGCGTTCCAATGCACTACGTCCATATCCTCGGGGAAGTTCCCCTTTCGTTTCCAATCATGCACCCAGCGGAGCATAAATTGAGACATACCGCAATTGACGTCCCCTGGGGTATACACAATCGCAACGTCTTTCAACGTTTCCGTTACGTACCGTTCATACCCCAAACGGATAGAATCGCCAAGCAGAAGAATTTTCTTCATCGATTATACCCTCTTTGCAATCACTTCGTTTTCGAATTTTTCCACTTCTTCCCACCAATCTTCTTTCAAACCTTGGCGAGCGAGATATTCATCCCAAATATCGCAGAAAGGAAGGTATTTTACGCGTTCATGCATGTAAAGAACCTTCGTGAAGTTGCCTTCGTCTTGCAATTTCTTCATTTCTGCATAGGGTTGAAGGATTGCGGAAAGCAATGCCTTTTGCATCGAGCGAACGCCCGTTACCCAAGCGCAAAGACGGTTGATGCTTGCGTCAAAGTAGTCAAGCGCAACGATAACCTTATCGTCAGCATCGTTACGGATGATTTCTTTGGAAAGTTCTTTCAATTCGTCATCCACAACGATTACGTGGTCCGAATCCCATCTAACGGGACGGGAAACGTGAAGCTGCACTTTGTCATAAAATGCGAGCATGGAAGGAATCTTGTCCGATACAACTTCCGTAGGGTGGTAGTGACCCGTGTCAAGCAAACAGCAGATACCGCGGGTTGCAGCGTAGTTCTGATAGAATTCGTTGCTGCCGACCGTGTAGCTTTCTACACCGATACCGAACACTTTGCTTTCTACTGCGGGGATAACCCATTCTTTATCATAACCTTCCAACACTTCGTCCAAGGACTTCTTCAAACGAAGACGGGGACCAAGGCGGTCAGCGGGGATATCTTTCGTACCATCGGGAACCCAAAGGTTGATGCAGCAAGGGCTGCCCATTGCCTTACCGATTTCCGCCGCAATCTTCATACAAGCTTTACCGTGCGCTACCCAGAATTTTCTTACGTTTTCATCGGGAGAAGACAAGGACAAGCCGTCTTTCATCATGGGATGGGAGAACCAAGTGGGGTTGAAGTCAACGCCTTCAAGGCCGTTTTCTTTCGCCCATTTTACCCAAGGTTCGAAATGTTTGTATTCGTATGCGTCACGGTCTACTTTACCCTTATCTTCGCCAAGGATTGCATAGCATGCGTGTACGTTTACGCGCTTTTTACCAGGCATCAATTTGAAAGCCGTGGTAAGGTCAGCAAACAATTCTTCGGGGGTTCTTGCTCTGCCGGGATAGTTACCCGTCGTTTGAATACCGCCCGTAAGCGAATCGCTACCATCGAAACCGATAACGTCGTCACCCTGCCAGCAGTGTACGCTGACGGAGAGTTTGGACAATCTTTCCATTGCCGCTTCGGTATCTACACCATATTGCGCGTAGATCTTTTTTGCTTCTTCGTATCTGGACATAAAATTATCTCCTTATAATTTATATATGTTTTTTTTATTTTTTGTAATGTAATGTTGTTCGGTCGCTTGAGCGCCCTTTTAATCGTCTATCTCAATGCCCTCTGCGCAATCTTCTTCCTGCGGTTCTGCCGTGGATTTTTTTCTAAACGACCAAAACTTTGTCATGAGGAATGTTATCGGGAAACCAATCAGGTCATTGATCAATGTGACGATGGATTTCGGTACACCCAAAATATCTACCCAAAGATAGGACAGCACTGTATTCAACACGATACCTGTAAACGCGTAGGTAACGTACATTTTAAGCAATGCTTTATACCATGGAATCGCGCGCTCTTCTTCCGAATTGAACACGAATTTCCGATTGAGTATAAACGACCAATATACGCTTACGAGAAATCCTGCAATCAACCCGATGACGTAATCGGTATTGGGGAAGATTTCCAGCTTGCCAAACAGCAAAAGTATGAGGTTGTATACAAGAAAGTTTACAATTCCGCTGCTGATACCCACCAGCGAAAACTTTAACAGCTGTTTCATCCTTTTCCACCCGTCCAATTTAACCAACGGAATAGTAGAACGATTTAACCAACTGCTGTTCCAATCAGTTTTTATCTATTTTAATGTCTTGTGTATTTCTTACAGTTCAACGATATCGAAGGAATTTTTGATGATTTGTCTGCCTTCTTGTACGTTTGCAATATCACCGCAACCAACCATCTGCATCATGAGGTTGCCGATTGCCGTACCTTCCGCAGGTCCGGTGATAACTTTCTTACCCGTATACTTCATCGTTATTTCATTGAGGAGCATGTTCTTGCTGCCGCCGCCGATGATGTTGAGGGTTTCGTATTTTTCGCCCGTTACTTCTTCCAAAGCTTTCAAGGACAAATCATAATATTTCGCCAAGTTATCGTAAATCACGTACGCCATTTCGCCAACCGACAACGTTTTGCCAACCGCCGCATTGATTTCTGCCGTCATATTTTCAGGCGCGAGGAATCTTTGGTCGTTTACGTTTACGTCATAATCCACAGGGTTCGCCCTTGCCATGTCTGCAAGTTCAGCAAAGCTGTACTTGTCGCCAAGTTCGTGTCTAACCTGCTGAATCATCCAAAGCCCCATGATATTGATTTGAAGACGAGCGGTAAAATTCAAACTGCCTTCGTTGGAGTACCCTGCATCCAACGCGCTCTTCGAGGTGTGCGCTTTGTTCTGTTCTACACCGAGCAAGGACCAAGTACCGCTGGATATGTAAGGAGTCTGCGCTTCTAAAGGAGCTGCCAATACCGCGCTTGCCGTGTCGTGGGTTGCGGGCAAAACTACCTTTGCCTTGTACCCTACAATCGCCGCAACTTCGTCGGTGAATTCCCCTACCAAACTGCCGGGCTGCGCCAACTCACCGAACAACTCTTTCTTGTAACCAAGCTTTTCGATGATTTCTTCATCCCACGTATGCGTTTCCGCGTTGACCATACCCGTCGTGGTTGCGTTGCAATATTCTTGTTTCTTGACGCCCGTCAAACGGAAGTGGAAGTAATCGGGCAACATCAAGAAGGATTTCGCCTTTTCCATTCTGCCCGACTTCACGTCGTCAAGCAATTGATATATCGTGTTGAAAGAAGCGAACGCGATACCTGTCTTTGCGAATAATTCTTCAAAGGGAAGGATTGCGTGTACCGCGGGGATGGTGCTTTCGGTACGGGAATCGCGGTAGCAGTACGTCCCGCCGATTGCCTGATCGTTTTCGTCAAGCAATGCATAGTCAACCCCCCACGTATCAATACCAACTGAATAAGGCACTTTACCGATTTCTTTCGCCTTTTTCAAACCGTTCAAAATTTCGGTAAAAAGACGTTCGTGCGTCCACATCAAATGTTCTTTTCCATCATAAGCGGTCAACGTTTCAGGACCGTTTTGGAAACGATAAATTTCTTCCGTGATCATTTTGCCGTTTTCAACGTACGAAACGATATGTCTGCCCGAAGACGCACCAATGTCAATTGCCAAATAATATCTCATATTTTTGTCCCTTCCTTTTATCCTTTAGGATAAGCGCGGATTTTTCAACCCTCTTTTTTTGTGAAAAAGAAAATTTTTCCTACTCCGCCTATTTTCATCTTTTGTATTATATCACAATAATTTTTTCTTGTCTATATATGTTCGAAAGATTGACAAAAAAATTTTTTTGTGGTAAAATATGAACACAAACGCGCACAAATGAACAAGAAGTGCGCAAATTTCACACAAAATTTATAGGAAATTTTCATTATGGCATTAACGGAAAGACAAAACGAGATTTTGAAACGCTTAAAGGAGAATAAATCGGCGGGTGTAAACGAGCTTGCCAAGGCGCTTTACGTCAGCGAAGCGACCATCCGCCGCGACCTTGCGGAGATGAAAAGTATGGGGCTTGTAGAGCGCAGCCACGGCGGAGCGTTATTGCCCGAAAACGCGGAAGAAATCTCTATTTTCTTCCGTATGGAAAAGAACGCGAATGAAAAGGAACGCGCCGCCACGAAAGCTCTGCCGTATATTCCCCCTTTCAAATCGCTGTTTATCGACAGTTCTTCCACCGCCCTCGCCCTTGCGGAACGGTTGGATTTAAACTTTAAAACGGTGGTAACCAACAACCTGCAAACGGCGATTCAGCTGTCAAAAAAGCCGAACTTGAACTTGATTTTGTTGGGTGGAAACGTGCATTTTAACACCAACTCTGCGACGGGCAGTTGGACGGCAAGACAGTTGGAAGATTTCGCATTCGATTTGATGATTTCTTCCTGCGCGGCGGTGATTGGGGACAGCTCGTTTGAGCGTTCCCTTGACCAAAAGGAGATAAAACGCGCGGCGTTTCTGCGTTGTAAACAGAAGATTTTATTGGTGGATCATACCAAATTCACCGCCCACGGCACCTATCGTTTGGCTGCGTTGAGTGATTACGATTTGGTCGTTACCGACGCTCCGCCCCCCGCAGATACGGATGTTGGAAACGTAAAATGGATTTATTAAAAACGCTTGCTTTTTGCGTTTACATGTATTATAATACAGAAAACAAACTTTGAGGACGGACTATGATACAAGATTTACACGCACATACTTATTATTCTTTTTGTTCGCAGGACAAGCCTGAAAAAATGATTGAAACGGTCATTGCGGGCGGAGTTCAACAGCTTGGGATTTGCGATCATAATTACGGTATAGGTTGCGCAAGAACGGAATTTTGTTGGAACCAAGGCGCAAAGTTGGACGCCGATTACGGTAAAACGCTCAACCGTTATTACGACCACATGAATTTACTTCGCGATAAGTACGCAAGAAAGATAAAAATTTTGTGCGGGATTGAAATTTGCACCTTAAAGGCAAAGGACAGTTATGCCCTGCCCCACGGCGCGGACGTGTCCTTTTTCGATTTTGCTTTGATTGAAAATTTGGATCATCCCAACTCGATCACGAACGGAGATTTGTTTGGATTTGCAAAGCGTTGCGGTTGCCCTGTGGGGGTAGCGCATACCGATATGTTTGCGTTTATCGAAAGCCTTGGCGAAGAACCCTACCGTTATTTCCGTAAAATGTCCGAGGCGGGGATTTTCTGGGAAATGAACGTAAATTATGACAGCTTGCACGGTTTTAAATCGCACGGTTACGTAACGGAATTTTTCAAGAATAAGCAACAGCAGGAGGTGGTCAAGAAATCGGGCGTGCGTTTGTCGGTTGGGTTCGACGGGCATATCGCGGGGGAATATAAAGCAGACAGAGTCAAATCTGCATGCAAATTGATACAAGACATGGGCATTCGTTTAGCGTTTGCGGATAGATAATGATACAAGCGGGGAGAGCAATGCTCTCCCCTACAAAAAACTTCCGCGGGTTAGCCTGCCCCTATTGTAGGGGAAGGGGGACCGCATGAGCGGTGGAAGGGGTAAAACAACCCCTCAGACTCCTACGGAGTCAGCTCCCTTTGCCGAAAGGGAGCCTACTATACGGTATATATTACAAAAGCGGGCGGTCACACATGACCGCCCGCCTTATTTTTTAGTTTTTACACTGTCATACTGACTAAGCGAAGCGCATGGAGCGTATCTCTCTCCACCCCGCAATCATGGCTTCTCTTGCGAGAGAAGCTGTCTTGAGCGTGAAACGCAGTAAACCGAAAGACTGATGAGTAGTCAAATCAACACCTGCATTTTAGCCTACCCCTATTGTAGGGGGAGGCGCCGAAGCATGAGGCGGAGGGAGTAAAAATCTTTACCGATTCAATCCCTCAGTCAACGCTGTTGACAGCTCCCTTTGCCAAAAGGGAGCCTACTATACGGTATATATTACAAAAGCGGGCGGTCACACATGACCGCCCGCCTTGTTTTCATTGCTCATTTTTCAAAGATCACTTCGTAATGTCGTAGATGTTAGCGGATTCGTCGATGTAACCAACAACCTTACCTGCGAACAAGTTGGCAACGCCACTATTGGAAATAGCCCAATTGAGATCGAAGTCCGTCGAAGCAACGTCAAGAGTGCCACCGTACATATTGAATGTACCACCGTTAGTCCATACCAAAGATGCACCATAGGCAATATCCGCTGCAGAACGGTCTTCAGCGAGCGTAATCGTACCGCTATACATATTTACCGTTGCGCCTGCATCGATTTGGAATGCCGTGTTGCC
>SVIN01000006.1 GCA_015069495.1 Clostridiales bacterium | reverse complement strand
TACGTCAACCTTGTCCCCTGCCGCAAACACGTCAGCCTTGAGTTCCGTACCTACCGTGAAAGATTCAGCATTGTCTACTCTGATTTCTTTCAACACTTTGTGGGGTTTTACGCCAGCCTTTTTGAACTGACCGAGTTCGGGTTTCGTCAACGCCTTTTCGTTCACTTCGATGAAGCCAAGCTTCAATGCTGCGTAACCGTCGTTTGCTACCGTCTTCACCTGAACAACGGGGCAAGGACCTGCTTCCACTACCGTGACGGGGATCATCTTCCCGTCTGCTGCAAAGATTTGGGTCATACCAACTTTGCGACCGATGATTGCTTTATTCATTGATAAAGTTCACTCCTTATAAAAATTTTTTATTCTCGAATACCTTTGAAAGTATTTCTCGGCAATTGAATGATTAGAGCTTGATTTTGATGTCAACGCCTGCAGGGAGGTGGATCGAGTCAAGCAACTTCGCGTTGGGCGAATAGATGTCAATGATTCTCTTGTAAGTTCTCATTTCGAACTGTTCGCGGGAATCCTTATACTTGTGGGGGGAACGAAGGATCGTTACGATTTCCTTTTCCGTAGGAAGGGGAATAGGACCGGAGATCTTCGCACCGCTCTTCTTCATCGTTTCAACGATACGGCTTGCCGCTTCGTCTACGAGTTCGTGGCTATATGCTGCCAACTTAATTCTGATTTTCTGTACTGCCATTTTGTTACTCCTTTTTAGTTTATACTAACTTTTTATTCCGCTGTATCAACCTACCCGTGTGTATCGAATGCTTTGCAAAATAAAAACACTCATTTTTGACCGAGCGTTTCCGCAAAGCCTTCGGTTAGTCGCAGGAGTCAAGCCCCCACTTTTGTCGGCGGAAATTATCTGCCAAAGCGGCTTCTGCTTTGGATTTTCAGTAACTTCCCGCGTCAACCCTATACAACGCGCTATTACACAGCTTGTATATAATATCAAATTCGTCAATACCTTGTCAAGCGTTTGAACGCGCTTTTTAAAAAAAACTTAAAAAAAATGAATTATTTTATTTTTTGCCATTTTTTCAAGTTTTATACCTGCTTTTTTGACACTTTTACTTCCATGATATATATACGCGTGCGCACGCACGCGCGCATTAAGATATAGACAGAACCCGAAAAGTCACTTTTCGGGCCCTGCCTATGTGCATTTTTAATATATTATTTGGGTTAACCTACTTCCACCTCGGTGTTTACCGATACCGTGGAACGAAGCGCAGTTTCCATATCCGTCCAGCTCTTTTTAACCGCTTTTGCAGCTGAACCATAGTCCCTTTCAAAACTTTCAAAGAAAGTCTTTTGCATATTTTGACGCTTTTCAGCAATCTTAGGAAGATTTTCTTCCGCCTTAATCTTTTCCTGCGCGAGAATATCCAACGCTTTTGTATATTGCATGGTAGCAACGTTCAACTGCACGTCCAAAACTTCATTGACTTGTTCAACAGCCTGATGAATCGCAGCCTCAGCCTCAGCAACCATCGCCTGAAGCCCTTCAAGATTGAGTTTCACTTCTGCTGTAAAGCCACCTACTTTAATTTCAGTACGAGCCTTTATGTAATCAATTTTAATCTGCTGTAAAGCTTTCAACGCAAGGTTATACGTGCTATTTTCACCAACAACGAAAATATATCTTTGCGCTTCAATCGCTTTTACCGCAAGGTTGTATTCCCCAGTACAAATATCAAACGCCGCTTTTTGCAACAAGCTAAGTTTATCGCGCATTACTTCCAAAGACGCCTGCTCCATCGCAAACGCTTTCGCTTCGTAGTACACTTCTTTCAACTCCTGCGAGTAGAATTCAGCCGTTTCCTTTCTCGATTCGATCAAGGTATTCATCAATTCAGCATACTCCATTTCTGCGGTTTCTATATAAGGAGCACATTCCTCTACCAACGCCTTTAACTTCTCTTCCGTGATAGCCGCTTGTTGTTGCACAGTTGCCTGAATATCCACGCTTTCAAGGTAGTTCTTAACCTGTGTTTCTACACTGTTATAAAGGGTAGAAGCCAACTCCGTATCGCCCGAAAGAGAAATTTTTAACTCGTTTTCGCCAACCTGCACTTCACTTTGCACAAGGTAACCCGTTTCTTTTGAAACCTGTACAAACAACTTTGCCGCCTCTTCTGCGCTTTTGCCCTCAACGTCCGAGAATGCCTCCGAACTGATAATCAGATTCCCCTCTTCATTGATTGCATTTACACTAATAACCTTGTTATTTCCGTCAAGTAAAAATTCCACTTCAGGATTCAAGCAAACGTTCATCACCGTTTTTTGCTTATCATCATCCTCTTGAAAGAAGAATTTACAAGACGAGGATGCACCGACGCTCATCGCCATCATCAATGCCGCACTTACTATAGAAAAAAATTTTTTCTTCATTTACATTTCCTCCCGTTTTTTTGTTTTTGCATTGACAATATAACATGAAAAATAACCAAAGTCAATAGCTTTTTAAAAATTTTTCTACTAAATTTTGTCATGAATTTTACTACATTTCCACAGTGAAATTACAGCTTGTGTAATTTTCCACAATCGTAAAAAAGAGATGTCGACACCACGTCAACACCTCTTTTCTTCTTATATTATCAACTCTGCGAAGTCCACTACATATTTATCCGCAATGCGGCGCATTTCGCTTTCCACGTCCTTAGAGGACGCATCGTAAACGCCCACCGTCGCCATACCAACACGCTTTGCCGTCTTTAAAACGTTGAGATTATCATCCGCCATAATGCACTGATTGGGTTCTACTCCCAAACGCTTTGCCGCCTCAAGGTATATCCCCTCTTCCGCTTTCGTCATACCAAAAGCTTCAATCGACCATACGTTTTCAAATAAATCATACACCTGCAAACGCTTCATGCAAATATCCGTCAACAATTGCGGGCTTGCCGTCAAGACGTTTAAGCGATACCCCTGCGACTTCAAGGTTTCCAACGTTTCCTTTACATGCGCTTTCAAGGGAATCGTTTCCCCGTACGCGCGCAACGTCTGTTCCTTAAAATATTCGTACACGCTTTCCACCGTAAAATCATCTGCGAGATGATCTGCAATATATTTCGCCGAACCTTTATACCCAAGCGGGGTCAACGCCGTCACGATATCATCGGGGTAAGGAATCCCCTTTTCGTCCAGAAAGCCAAGCACAATCCCCACACCCGTAGGCATGGAATCCACCAAAGTACCGTCCAGATCGAAAATATATACTTTCTGCATGGATTAGCCTCTCTTTTCCTTTGCACGCGCTTTTGCACGAAGTTCCGCATCCAAAATACGCTTTCTAATACGCAAGGATTTGGGCGTTACTTCCAACAATTCATCGTCTGCGATAAATTCAAGACATTCTTCCAAACTCATTTTGCTTACGGGTACAAGCGTTAACGCATCGTCACTGCCCGAAGAACGAGTATTGGTAAGGTGTTTCGTCTTACAAACGTTGACGTTGATATCATCCGCAAGATTGGTATACCCAACAACCATACCTTGATATACGGGCGTACCAGGCGTTACAAACAACGTACCTCTGCCCTGCGCGTTAAACAACCCGTAGGTAACCGCTTCGCCCGTTTCGAATGCAACCAATGAACCGGTATTTCTGCGTTGCATATCCCCTTTGTAGGGTTCGTAGGAGTAGAAAATCGTGTTCATGATACCCTGGCCTTTCGTGTCCGTCAAGAACTCACTCTTATACCCGAACAAACCGCGGGAAGGCACTGTAAATTCCAAACGCATGCGCGCGCCGATTGCCGTCATTTGCACAAGCGTACCTTTGCGGTTCCCCATCGCGGAGAATACAGGCCCCGTCATATCTTCGGGTACGTCCGCAACGAAACGTTCGATGGGTTCGTGAATCACGCCGTCAATTTCCTTATATAATACTTTCGGAGTGGAAACCTGGAATTCATACCCCTCACGGCGCATCGTTTCAATCAAAATAGACAGGTGCATTTCCCCTCTGCCGCAAACACGGAAACTATCTGCAAAATCCGTGTCACTCACACGCAAGGAAACGTCGCGAAGCAATTCTTTATACAAGCGGTCGCGAAGCTGTCTGCTGGTGACGAACTTACCTTCCTTACCTGCAAACGGACTGTCGTTGACGGAGAACGTCATTTCCACCGTAGGATCTTCGATGCGTACAAATTGTACGGGTTCAACTTGCGAAGGAATACACACGGTATCACCAATATTCAAACCATCGATACCAGAGAACATAACGATATCCCCCGCTTTTGCTTCGGGAACCAATACCTTTTCCAAACCCTCGATTTGGTACAAGTTTACGATACGGCAGTTGGTTCGCACTTTACTGTCGTTAAAATTGCAAATCGACACGGGTTCGTTTGCGCGGATGACACCGCGTTCAATTCTACCAATACCGATTCTGCCGACAAATTCGTTGTAGTCAATGCAGGAAACCAATAACTGGCCGCCGCCTTCTACGTCCATTTCCATAGGGGGAATGGTATTCAAAATTGTATCAAACAAGGGGTTGAGATTTTCTTCCTGCTTGTCAGGGGTAAGGGAAGCCGTACCCTGACGTCCGCAACAATAAACGATAGGACTTTCCAACTGTTCATCCGTTGCATCCAATTCCATCATCAAAAGCTGCATTTCCTCTACCACCTCGTCAATACGCGCGTCGGGTCTGTCCACTTTATTGATTACGATAATCATTTTCAAGCCAAGCGCCAACGCTTTTTGCATAACGAAACGAGTCTGAGGCAAAGGTCCTTCCGCCGCGTCTACAAGGATAATCGCACCGTTTACCATCTTCAAAACACGTTCAACTTCCCCCGAAAAGTCCGCGTGGCCTGGGGTGTCGATGATGTTAATTTTTACCCCGTTATAATGCGCCGAGGTGTTTTTTGCCAAAATGGTAATACCGCGTTCTTTTTCCAAATCCCCGCTGTCCATAACGCGGTCTTGTACTTGTTGATTTTCACGGAATACCCCGCCCTGCGCTAACATCTCGTTTACGAGCGTGGTTTTACCATGGTCAACGTGGGCGATGATTGCTACGTTTCTTAAATCTTCTCTAATCATAGTGGATTTGCTCCTTTTGTAAATCTTCTTCAACCTTTTTATTGTAATACTTTTTTAAGAAATTGACAAGAAAAAATATATGGAATTGCAAAATTTTTTTATAAAAATATAAAAACTTCCGCGTAGAAGCGCGGAAGACATTTTACAACGGTTTTACGTTGCGGTTTTCATATCTTGTAAAGCGAATGATGAGACCATTATCATCGATGGGTTCCCCCTCGTCCACGCAAACAAAATCAGGATGCGCATCCAGGTTCGGAAAAAAGACTTCCGCACCGCCAATTGCGTCAACTTTGGTCACAAACGCGCCGTGACAATAGGGCAACAATTCACGGTAAATTTCGCCCCCGCCAATCACGAAAATATCCTCGTTTCCACGCTGTTTTATCTCGTTTTTTAACTGTTCGTAAGAGGACACTATAATGCAGTCATCGCGTACCTGCCCCCTAGATAAGACGATATTCACCCTATTTTTTAAGGGTTTTTGACCAGGGAAAGAACGCAAGGTCTTCCCACCCATTACCACGGTATGTCCCATGGTTGTTTCGCGGAAAAATTTCATATCTTTGGGGAGGGAAAACATCATGTCGTTTCCCTTACCGATCCCCCATTCTTTATCGGCATGTACGATGGCGTAAATCATATTGCCACCGGAATTTTTTTATCCAACTTTTCGTATTCGTAGTCCACCAATTGGAAGCTATCCACCGTGAAATCGTAAAAGTTGGTTACGCTTTGATCTACTATCAATTTAGGCGCCTTATGTCTGGGATTTTGTAAAATCTCTTTCACCAACGGAACGTGTCTGTCATAGATATGCGCGTCTGCTATCACGTGTACAAGCTCCCCCGCCTTCAACCCCGATACTTGCGCGAACATAATCAATAAAATCGCATATTGCACCACGTTCCAATTGTTCGCCGTCAGCATGTCGTTGGAGCGTTGGTTTAAGATGCCGTTGAGGGTATCCCCCGTTACGTTAAAGGTCATTGAATACGCACAAGGATAAAGGTTCATTTCGTGCAGGTCTTGGAAATTGTAGATATTCGTCATGATGCGACGGCTTGCGGGATTGTGTTTCAAATCATACAAAACTCTGTCCACTTGGTCAAATTCACCCTCTTTATATTGGTGTTTTACCCCCAATTGATATCCGTACGCTTTCCCAATCGAACCGTTTTCGTCCGCCCAGCTGTCCCAAATGTGTGAATTTAAATCGTGGATATTATTGCTCTTTTTCTGCCAAATCCACAAAAGCTCGTCCACGCAGGATTTGAATGCCGTACGGCGCATGGTCAAGATGGGGAATTCTTCCTGTAAATTGTAACGATTTACGATACCGAATTTCTTTACGGTATGTGCAGGCGTACCGTCTTCCCAGCGCGGGCGCACGTTTAAATCTGTGTCCCAAAAACCATTTTCCATAATATCCGTCATGTTCTGCGCAAAAATTTCATCCGCTCTGCTCATACAACACCTCTTATTGATTGTTGGTAATAGTATAACATACTATCCCGCAATCCGTCAAGCTTCAAAAGAATAATTTTTATAAGAAATAAAAAACTTTTTTCGTATTATTTTAACAAAAAGTTGACAAAGCGCAAAAAATGGGGTATTATATATATGTATGCAAAAAAATTAATCAAGGAGATTATACACTCTATGAACAAGAAAACAGTAAAAGACATAGACGTTAAGGGCAAAAAAGTCCTCGTTAGATGCGACTTTAACGTACCCATGAAAGACGGCGTTATCACCGATGAAAACCGTATCATCGGCGCATTGCCCACCATCAAATATTTGATGGAACAAGGCGCGAAAGTTGTACTTTGCTCCCACATGGGCAAACCCCACAACGTTTTCGACGCAAAGCTTGAACTCAACAAGAAAGAAAAAGGTAAGGTTGCAGCCCTTCCCGAAGCTGAACAAGCCGCTGCTACCGAAGAATTTTTGGAAAAAGCAAAGAAAGACGTTAAGAAGTTGTCCCTTGCACCTGTTGCAGCTCGTTTGAACGAATTGCTTGACGGTAAAGTTGCATTCGCTTCCGACGTTATCGGCGAAGATGCAAAGGCTAAGGTTGCAGCTTGCAAAGAAGGCGAATGCGTATTGCTTGAAAACCTTCGTTTCCACAAGGGTGAAGAAAAGAAAGCACCTGAATTTATGCAGGCGCTTGCAAGCTACTGCGAAGTATACGTAAACGACGCATTCGGTACGGCACACCGTTCCCACTCTTCTACGGCTGGTATCGTTGAAGAAGGTTTGGTTTCCACGGCTGCTTGCGGTTTCTTGATTGAAAAAGAATTGTCCGTTATGGCTGATACTTTGGAAAACCCCGAAAGACCTTTCGTTGCCATCCTTGGCGGCGCAAAAGTTGCGGACAAGCTCAACGTTATTGCTAACTTGCTTGAAAAATGCGACACCCTCGTTATCGGCGGCGGTATGGCTTACACCTTCTTGAAAGCAAAAGGCGGCAAAATCGGTACTTCCCTCGTTGACGAAGAAAAGATCGATTACTGTCTTGAAATGTTGAAGAAAGCAGACGAACTTGGTAAGACCATTTTGTTGCCCGTTGATACCGTTGCAGCAAAAGAATTCCCTAACCCTATCGATGCACCTATCGAAACGACGGTTGTTCCTTCCATGGATATCCCCGATGATATGATGGGTCTTGATATCGGTCCTGAAACCAAGAAGATTTTCGCAGACGCAGTTGCAAACGCAAAATCGGTTATCTGGAACGGTCCTATGGGCGTATTCGAAAACCCCATCCTTGCTGAAGGCACGAAGGCTGTTGCAGCTTCCCTTGCAAATGCTTACGGTAAAGCTACCACCATCATCGGCGGCGGCGACTCTGCTGCAGCAGTACAAGTACTTGGCTACGCTGACAAGATGACCCACATTTCGACGGGCGGCGGCGCATCCCTTGAATTGTTCGAAGGCAAAGTGCTTCCTGGTATCGCTTGCTTGAACGATAAATAATAAAGAATTGAAAGGGCAACCCGTGTTGCCCTTTCTTCAAGAACATTATTGAGACTATATACGAATAAAAATTAAAAGTTGTAAAACGCAGAGATGAGAGCAAGACAAGGCGCGCGAGGCTTTTCGATGGGAGGCAAGATGATCTTGCAGCCAATGCAGTGTGTTTGCCTAGACTTTTTAGGTAATGTCGCACATACCCATTGGCGACACCGTACTATACATGAAAAAATCATGTAAAAACGTAGCGCAACGCAGTATTGCGAAGTATATATGCGTTTTAAAAGGAGAAAATAATTATGAGAAAACCTATCATCGCAGGCAACTGGAAAATGAACAACACCGCTTCGCAAGGCGTTGCGCTTGTAAATGCAATCGCTCCCCTCGTTACGGACGCTAATTGCGACGTAGTCGTATGCGTTCCCGCAATCAACATTCCCGCTATCAGCGAAGCTATCAAAGGCACCAACATCAAGCTGGGTGCAGAAAACGTACACTTTGCAGAAAAAGGTGCTTACACTGGTGAAATTTCCGCAGCTATGTTGTTGGAATACGGCGTTGAATACGTTATCATCGGCCACAGCGAACGCCGTCAATACTTCGGTGAAACGGACGAAACCGTTAACAAGAGAACGTTGACCGCTCTTGCAAACAACATCACCCCCATCGTTTGCATCGGTGAATCCTTGGAAGAAAGAGAAACGGGCAAGACGGAAGAAGTTCTTGCAACTCAAATCCACGAAGGTTTGAAGGGTATCGAAGATATCACCAAAATCGTTATCGCTTACGAACCCGTATGGGCTATCGGTACGGGTAAAACTGCTACCGCTGAACAAGCGAACGAAACCATCGCTTTCATCCGTAAAACGGTTGGGGAAATGTTCTGCCCTAAATGCGCAGAAGAGCTTCGCATCCAATACGGCGGCAGCATGAACGCAGGCAACTGCAAAGAATTGATGGCTATGCCTGAAATCGACGGCGGTTTGATTGGCGGCGCTTCTTTGAAAGCTCCCGATTTCGCGGCTATCGTAAACTTTGACAAGTAATCAATTTTGACATTTTGTATGGGGGTTGGGAAGTGTTCAACGCGTACCTGCCCCCTCCATTTTGTTATTTTGATGAAATTTATGTTTTTCGAAACGCATCTGATTTAGGTAAATCTTAGGATAGAAAAGCAACGAAGTATAGCGACGCATATATGCGTTGCATAATATTAAAGGAGTATTTTTATGAGAACACCCTACGCACTCATCATCATGGACGGGTATGGCATTAACCCTTCCGAAAAAGGCAATGCAATCATTGCAGACGGCAGTAAATACGTCAATGAATTAAAAAACAATTACCCCAGCGCACAGCTTGGCGCAAGCGGTATGTCCGTAGGTCTTCCCGACGGTCAAATGGGCAACAGTGAAGTTGGTCACCTCAATATCGGTGCAGGCCGTATCGTATACCAAGACCTTACCAAGATTACGAAAGATATCAGAAACGGTGAATTCTTCAAAAACGCTGAACTTCTTCGCGCAATGCACACAGCGAAAGAAAACGGTAAAAACTTACACCTCTACGGTTTGGTTTCTACAGGCGGCGTTCACAGCCACACCGAACACCTTTACGCTTTGATTGAAATGGCAAAGAACGAAGGTCTTAACAACGTATACGTTCACGCATTCACCGACGGCCGTGACGTTGCCCCTACTTCGGGCGCGGCATTCCTCAAGGATTTGCAGGACAAGATGAACGAACTCAATTTCGGTAAAATTGCTTCCGTTGCAGGCAGATACTACGCAATGGACCGTGACAACAACTGGGACCGCGAAGAAAAAGCTTACGATATGTTGACCTTGGGTACAGGCGTACAATTTGAAGGCAGCGCAGAAGACGCGGCAAAAGCATCCTATGAAAACGGCGTTACCGACGAATTCATCCTGCCCACCAACCTCACCGAAAACGGTAACCCCATCGCTTTGATTGAAAAAGGCGACAGTATTATCTGCTTTAACTTCCGCCCCGACCGCGCAAGACAGATTTCGAGAATGTTCTCTCAAGAATCTTTCCCTTACGTAGACGCTAAATCGGGCGCAACGCTTGGTTTCGAACGCAAAACGGGCTTCCTTGCACCCACCTACGTTGGGTTCGCTGTGTACGATTCCTCGTTTGAAAACGTCGGCGTAGCATTCCCTCCCGATGATATCACCAACACATTGCCTCAATATATTTCTTCGTTGGGATTGCAACAGTTGCACATCGCGGAAACGGAAAAATACGCGCACGTAACCTTCTTCTTCAACGCGAAATTGGAAGCTCCCGTTGAAGGCGAAACCCGCATCGTAATCCCTTCCCCGAAGGTTGCAACCTACGATTTACAGCCTGAAATGAGCGCATACCCCGTTACTGAAAAAGTATTGGAAGAATTGGATAAGGGTATCTATGACGTCATCATTTTGAACTTTGCAAACTGCGACATGGTCGGTCACACGGGTGATATGAACGCGGCAATCAAAGCCGTTCACACCGTAGATGAATGTGTGAAAAAAGTTACGGACAAAATCCTTGCCATGGGCGGAAGCGCATTGGTGACTGCTGACCACGGCAACGCAGACCAAATGATCGCCGACGACGGCGTGGGCGCATTCACACAGCACACCACTTTCCCCGTGCCCGTAATCCTCGTTTCTGAAACCTACAAAAACGTTTCCTTGCGCGAAGACGGCGTTTTGGCCGACCTTGCCCCCACTCTTCTCGACGTGATGAACTTGGCGCAACCTGCTGAAATGACGGGTAAGAGCTTGATTAAATAAGCATACTTTGGTAAAATATTAAATTTTTTCTTAAAAACCCGCAAAAACACTTGCGATATTCTTTTAAGTGTGCTATAATCAATAGGTAATTTTAGAAACGGGCTCTTTTCAGGCTCGACAAAAGAAATAAAGAGGAAATGAACATGTTCAATTTTATGAATTTATTAAGTACGGGTACGGATGGGCTGACAGATAACTTCAGCTTATATCAAATCCTTTGTATTATCTTAGTAGTTTTGATGACCGTCGTATCCTTAGCTGCAATTATATTGGTTTTGCTTCAACCCAGCAACTCGACTGGTATCGATGCTTTGGGCGGTTCCAGTGAAACTTTCTTCGGCAAAAATAAAGGTAAGTCGATTGAAGCAAAAATGAAGAAATGGACTTGGATTTGCCTTGCAATCCTTCTTGTTCTTTCTGTTGTTTTCTGCATCTTGTACACCTTGTTGACTGCTTAAGAACCTATCAAATATAACGGCGGCTTGCTTTTAGCCGTCGTTTTTGTTTATTTTTACATAAGGAGGTGATTTTTGTGAACGCGAAAGAATCCCTTTTCTCATCGTTTGAAGACGGTACGCTTGCCGGTAAAACAATGACGGAAATTTTGAAAATTTTACAAATCCCCTATCGGGAGAAAAACAGACTCTTCGACCTATTACAAGCTTTATGCGATGAAGGTAAAATTTATCGAAATGACGGGGGCAGGTATGGAACGATTGCACAATTGGGGCTTATCAAAGGCACGATTTGCGGCAACGAACGCGGGTTTGCATTTCTCACCCCTGAGGGTCAAGAACGCAACGAAAACGATTATTTCATCCCCCATAAAAATTTACACGGCGCCTTACACGGCGACACCGTTTTAATGGAAAAATCATGGGGCAGAAGCGATGATGAAGGCAACGTAATTGCTATCCTCGAACGCGGTTACACCAAAATCGTCGGCACCTTCCGCAGAGATCGCCGCGCAGGTTATCTCTTCCCCGATGAAAAACGTTTCTCTACAGAAATCTATATCCCCCTTTCCGATTGCTCCCATATCAAAAGCGGAGTCAAAGCGGTCGCAAAAATCACTTCTTACCCGCAAGGCAAATGCCCTGGCGGTGAAATCATTGAGGTGCTTGGTGAAGAGGACGACTTCTTTGCAGAAGAATTGTCCATCATCCGTTCGTACGACCTCAAAGAGGAATTTCCCCCGCGTGTTCTTAAAGAAGCGGATAAACAAGCGTCCCGCCCGATTACACAAGAAGACATCCTCGCGCGCAGAGATTTCCGAGACAAACTCATCGTCACCATCGACGGTGCGGATACCCGCGATATTGACGATGCGGTATCTTTGGAAAAAGTGGGTGAAGAGTATTTACTTGGCGTGCATATTGCCGACGTCACCCATTACGTGGAATATCGTTCTCCATTGGATTTGGAAGCATTGGAACGCGGTACCAGCGTCTATTTTCCCGACCGCGTATTCCCCATGCTCCCCCGTGCCCTCTCCAACGGCATCTGTTCCTTAAACGAGGGAGAAGACCGTTTGACTTTATCTTGCCTTATGACCATCGACAAAAAAGGCAACGTGAAAAGCAGTGAAATCGTAGAAGGAATTATCCGTTCGAAGTATAAAATGACCTATACCGAAGTCGGAAAAATCCTTGATAATGACCATGAAACTTGCCAAAAATATGCACTCGTCAAAGACATGGTATGCCTCTTCGGTGAATTAACCCATATTTTACAGACGATGCGCGAGAAAAAAGGCAACATTTCGTTGGATGTCAAAGAAGCCAAAATTATCTTGGAAAACGATGAAATCAAAATCCCCGATTATCAACGGGAATTCTCCTATCAAATCATTGAAGCCTTTATGGTATTGGCCAATGAAACGGTTGCAGAATACATGCATTCGATTGAAGCGCCTTTCGTATATCGCGTGCACGAAAAGCCAACGGAAGAAAAAGCCACCGTATTCCGCGCTTTTGCTCAAACCTTGGGATTGACTGCGCGCTTCTCTGCGCAGGACGTAAAACCCTACGATTATCAAAACATCCTGAAATCGGCGGAGAATTTGCCCAGCTATTCGGTGCTCAATCGCGTGATGCTTCGTTCCATGCAAAAGGCGCGTTATGACACGGAAAATTTGGGACATTTTGGTTTGGCAAGTGCTTGTTACTGCCACTTTACTTCCCCCATTCGCCGTTACCCCGACCTTTGCATTCACCGCATCATCAAGTTGGTGTTAAATGGTGGATATCCCGAAGCGGTAGAGCGTTTCAGCGAATTTGTTTCCACAGCAGCGAAACAATCTTCCGACCGCGAACGGCGCGCAACCGATGCCGAACGCGACGTGGATGATTTGTATATGGCCATGTATATGAGCGAACGAATCGGGCAAGTATACGAAGCCATCATTTCAGGCGTCACCTCATTTGGATTGTTTGCAGAATTGCCCAATACCATTGAAGGGTTTATCCCTATTGAATCTCTTTACGGTGAATTTTCCTATGACGCTGATCGTTTCCGTTTGGTCGGTCACACGGAAACCTACACCATCGGCGAACGGTTAAAGGTAAAGGTTGACGACGTAGATTTTTACCGTCGCAGAACCGAGTTTAAATTGTTGAAAAAGCTGTAATCCCCCACCCATGTACGCGTTGAACGCAAAAAACGGAGTCTATTATGAAAATTATCACAAACAATAAAAGCGCTTCTTTTGAATACTTTATCGAAGAAAAATATGAGGCAGGCATCGTATTGGAAGGCAACGAAATCAAATCCTTACGCGCAGGCAACGTCAATATGAACGACAGTTTCTGTTTTGTGCGAGGCAGTGACGTTTCGGTGAAAAATATGCATATTGCTTTATACGACAAGTCCGACGCTTTTAGCACCAAGGACACTCGCAGAGACCGAAAATTATTACTTCATAAAGGTGAAATTGCCAAAATTGCAGGCAAAATCAATCGTCAGGGTTATACTTTAGTGCCTTTGAAAATGTATTTTAAGGGCTCGTTGGTTAAGATGGAAATTGCTCTCTGCCGAGGTAAACACACCTACGACAAAAAACAATCGATTGCCGAACGCGATTTGAAACGTTCGACTGACCGCGATATCAAAAACGCTGGTTTTTAAAAATTTAGCTCCGCAATCGCGGAGCTTTTTTTAACCGTGAAAATGCAGCAAACCTCGTTTCCGTGTTTCCACCAAATGATATTCCTTTCGTCTATCCAACGAAAAGACAGCGGTATTTTGCGGTGTCGCAAATGCCAAACCGCCATCCGCTTCAGCAATCATGCTATACCCCACACCGCACAACACAATTGGCACACCATACAAATAGGCATACGCCCGCATAAGAAGTTGCGGGGTCATGTCCGTTACCTGCGTATATGGACAAAGAATCACATCACTGCCACAATTTGCCAAACAATCCACCACCTGCGCAAACGCGATATCGTCCGCAACCGCGACCCCTATTCGTCCGATTTTCGTATCGTAAACGTGTAAACCTGCTCCGCAACCAACTTCACCATCCACCGAATGCGTCATATCCGAAATCCCAATCAACCGTCCGTTTTCCGCAACCAATGCTGATTTTCGTTTCATCCCCCGCGTATCGGTCACACAACCGCACACCACCACTCCTTTCGTTTGTTTTGAAAGCCGTGTAGCTTTCTCGAAGAAATCACTCTCTCCTTTTAACTCCTGCTCATAGCTGACCGTCCCCATACAGTCAAATGAACAGAGCGTAATTTCTTCCGTGATTGTACACCCATCATGCAAATCCCCCAACCGCCCGCGCCCTACCAATCGAACCGTCATATACCGTCCCCCTTTTTTATCTTCCATTCATTATATCCATTTCCGCAAAAAATGGTTACACCGCCTTCTTTTTTTTTGCATATCTTGTATAAATGCACCCCTGCGGGGAATAATCAAACGGGAGGCCTTAATGTTTTGGATTGGATTTTTGGTTGGGGTAGTGTTAGGCGGTAACGTAGGCGTCATCGTCATGGCTTTGGTAAGCGCGCATAAAAATTAAGGTCGGCAGAATTTTCTGCCGACCTTAATTTTATTTACAGTATTTATAAACAATTTGTTGCATTTCATCTAATTTTTTGAGCATATCTTGTGCCAAAATTAAATGAGCTTTCGCGCGCGCCAAATTCTGATCAGGGTAATGAATACGGAAATACTTATCACCGTCCAAGTAATCACCCAAGAACCGAATACCGCATTCAACCGTCATCGCCAACGCGCCAAGCGCCAAGGTATCCTTTTCCACCTGCGTCATGCTGTCGCAAAGCGTACCGACAAAACCACGTGTAAACGCTTCGTATTTCCCCATATCCAACGCAACCTTCGACAAATCTTGCTCGTCTTCCGCGCCCGTAGAGCCAATCACACGGATTGCATCCCCGAAATCGCACGCCAACAACCCAGGCATAACCGTATCCAAATCAATGACGGAAAGGTGTTCTAAGGTGTTTTTATCAAATAAAACATTGCTCGGTTTGGTATCGTTGTGCGTAACGCGAAGTTGCAACAACCCCGCTTTTTGCATGCGGTACAATCGAGTCGCAACCTCTTCTAACGCCATGAAACCATCAATCCAATCCTGCACGGCAGACTTTCTGCCCGCAAAATCCTTTTCAATCGCTTTGCGGAAATCGTCAAAACGCATCACCGTGTTGTGGAAATGCGGGATAACAATATGCAAATCCTGCACGGGATAATCGGAAAGGTACACCTGAAACTCGCCAAATGCTTTCCCTGCGCCTTCCACCACCTTTAAATCGTCCGTATATTCGAAACACACCGAATCGTCGATAAATCGGCAACAACGCCAAAAACTGCCGTCTTCCATCGTGGTATAATATTCCCCGCCTTCCGTCGTCGCATAATGCAACACGTTACGTTTCGCCGACGTTTGCTTTTGTTTGATTTTCGCACGCACGTACTCGGTTACAGAGGAGATATTATCCATCATAGCAATCGGATCGTGGAATACGTATGTATTAATTTTTTGTAAAATGTAATCCTTCAATTTGCCATCGCGGAGCATAATGACCTGATAGGAATTATTGATATGCCCGCTCGTGAGTACGCGATACGATTGATACTCACCCCGCAATTGAAATTTTTCACACACTGCCCTTATCTGTTTTTCTGTATCCAAAACTACACCTATACCTGATTATTATTCCGCCTCAGCGGATACTTTATTCCTATGCATCCGTCCCCTCATTGTGCCACTATACGGATAATATCATCAATTATCTCAATACTTACCAAAGGATTATACCACATAAAAGGCAACTTGTCAAGTGGTTTTTTGTTTTTTCATTATGTATAATATTTTACAAAATGCAAATGCTTGTTGTATGTATAGATATTTTTGTGCGATTTTATTATCCGCTTGCCTTTTCTTTTTGCCCTGTTGTTCGGGTAAAAAGGCCAACAATTTACAATTCAACGTGTACATGCCCCCATCATTTGATGATTTTTTCGAAGAAATCATCCCTTTAGAGGGTACGCCGAATTCACAAAATCCCATTTGGGACGTTTCAGATATTGACATTTCCTATATCCAACAAAACCGAAAATTAATTGCATTCACCTTCGATGATTCCCCTGCAAAAACCTTAGAAAACATCTTCGCAGTCTTTGCCGAATACAACGAAAATAACCCTGATTGCAAGGCAACGGCAACCTTATTTGTCAACGGCGGCTTGGTTACGGAAGATTCCATCCAAACCCTACACGCTGCAAACGCACTGGGTTTTGAACTGGGCAATCATACTCAATCCCATTTGGATTTGACCACGCTCCCCAATGAGGAATTACACGCAGAAATTGATACCACCGATGCAATTTTATCCAAGATAGACGGTAAAAAGCAACATCTATTACGCCCGCCTTTCGGTTTTATCAATGATGCGGTAAAAGCGCAAACCTCCGCCCCTATCATCAATTGGAACGTGGATACCATGGATTGGAGTAAAGTGTCAGCGGAAGAAATTTACCACAGCGTATACGACCGCGTATCGTCGGGGGCCATTGTTTTGATGCACGACGGATACCCCAATACGGTAGAAGCTTTGAAACGGCTGTTACCCGATTTGAAAAACGCGGGATATCAAATTGTCAGTGTATCCGCCCTTGCCAAAGCGCATGGATGCACCTTGAAAAATGGCGGAGAATACGTTCGCCTTAGAAAACGATAGACCTATACCATGTACGCGTTGAATATAAAAAGAAGGGGCAAAACCCCTTCTTTTTGATTTATTCTGATTAAGCTTTTTCCACTGTATAAATGCGGAAGAATTTCGCGCAATCGTTAATCCAACCTTTAATCTTTTGGTCTTCGGGAACGTCCACGTTGATTTCGTCACTACCCGTTGATGCACCGTGAATCCCGAAAGGATAGATATGTAATTCGTATTGAATACCATATTTTGCGAGTGCCATTGCATAACGCAACGAATTATCCGCAGGCACAACGTTATCCTGTGCCGTTGCCCAAATAAAGGCAGGCGGCGTATTTTCAGATACCGCTTCATTAAGGCTGAGCGTCTTCATGAGTTCTTCTTGCGCTTCTTCCGTATAACCAAGCAAAAGATTCTCATACGAACCTTGATGTCCATTGATATTGGAAATTACGGGGTACGCAAGCCCGACCGCCGTAGGTTTGCAATCCAATTCCACCCCCACTTTCGCGGAAACGTTTTGATGTTCTACCGCCAAGTTACCTGTCAAATGCCCGCCTGCGGAGAAGCCCACAACGAACACTTCATCGGGATTTACGTTCATTTCTTTCGCATTCTTTTTCACGTAATCCACCGCCACAGAAAGTTGCAACAACTGTTCAGGGTACACTGCATCGGGCGCAACCGAATACCAAAGGATAAAAGTTTGGAAACCCTTCGCTAAAAAGGCGTGCGCAATGGGTTCCCCCTCGCGCTTACTCACCATACCGTATCCACCGCCAGGTACCACGATTACCGCAGGACGGTTCCAATCAGGTCTTTCACCGTCCCAAGGGCAATCCCCTAAAATGCATTGCAAATTACCGCCTTGCAAGAAAGAATATTCTTTCGTTAAATCAATCGTATACGCTTTCATATTTTTACTTAGAATACCGCCATTGAAACGGTAGGCTTCTCCTTAATTAAAAAACTCGTTATAAATTGCTTGAATACAAGCCGCGCAGTCCGCGCTTTCTACCCCTACGATAATGTTTAACTCGCTAGAGCCTTGGTCAATCATATTCACGTTGATATGCGCATCAGACAACGCCTTAAACAAACGAGCGGAAGTACCCACGTTTTTTGCCATACCGTGCCCTACCGTTGCCACCAATGCGATATCTTCATGTGCATAAATACGGTCAGGATGCACCGCTTCCTGCATTTCCGCCATCAACACTTCCAAGATACCGTCTTTTAAAAATTCGTTGTCAATAACCAAAGACATGGTATCAATCCCCGAAGGCAAATGTTCAAACGAAATCCCATACTTACCAATCACGGAAAGCACTTTACCAACGAAGCCAACTTCCAAGTTCATCATCGATTTTTCAAGGGTAATCGAGGTGAAGCCCTTCTTCCCCGCAACACCCGTAACAACCGTTTCGCCAACGTCGCGCGTCGAGCGTTTTACGATGTATGTACCCGCGTCTTCAGGACGGAATGTATTACAAATACGAATGGGAATCCCCGCGCTTCTTACAGGGAAAATTGATTCACTGTGTAAAACGTTCGCGCCCATATAGGAAAGTTCGCGCAATTCCTGATACGTCAATTCGGAAATCCAGCGAGGAGAAGTCACAATGCGGGGATCGCAGGCATAGAAACCGCTTACGTCCGTCCAATTTTCATACAACGTCGCTGAAACAGCGCGCGCCACAATCGACCCGGAAATATCTCCGCCGCCGCGTGAGAAAGTTTTCACTTTGCCATCTGCGCCCAATCCATAGAACCCAGGAATAACCGCGCTTTTATACTGTGAAAGCACTTGCGCCCCCAATTCAAAGGTTACACTGTCCAATACACCGTCTTTATCAAAACGGATAAATTCCGTCGCGTCCACAAAGGGTATATCCAAAACCGCCGCCATGATCAAGCCTGCGAAATATTCACCGCGGGATGCACAATAATCTCTGCCCGCCCCCGCAAGCATTTCCGCCTCTACCCGATCAAGCCCTGCTTGCATACCGATATCCTTGCCAAGTTCCGTTTCAATATTGAGGAAGCGCACACGAATTTTATCAAAAGTCGTCTTAAAAGCAGCTTGCTCCCCCGCTTCCAACGCGTCCGCGCATTGGTACAGAAGGTCCGTCACCTTAATATCACCGCTGAAACGTTTCCCAGGCGCAGACACCACCACGTAACGGCGTTCCGCGTCCGATTTTACAATCGCCGCGCCCCGTTGAATGGTACTGCCGTCCGCCATGGACGTTCCGCCAAATTTACAAACTTTTAAACCCATATACACCTCTATTATATGTTGATTACCAACACCACAAACAGCGCAAGCAACAAGGAAATCAACTTCACCCAAAAATTAGAAATAAATACATTTTTTAAAAATTGACCAAATTTCACGATTTGTTACCTCCGCTCTTTTTCATCAAAGCAATATCTTGCCAATAATAATCCTTCAAGGTTTCCACCAACATATCATAATCGGCATAGCGGGTCACGTTGCCCTGCTTCACCACCGAGATAATCCCCGTTTCTTCAGAAACAATCAACGAGATTACGTTTGCCACCTCGGTAATACCAATCCCTGCGCGATGGCGGGTACCGTATTCCTTGGGATAGCTGGTTTTCTGCGTCAAAGGCAGGAAACACCCCGCCGCTTGAATTTTATGCCCGTGAATAATCATCGCGCCGTCGTGCAAAGGCGCTTTGGGGAAGAATACCCCTTCAATCATTTGGGTGGAAATTTCCGCATCAATTGCCACGCCGCTTTGTACCACTTGTTTCGGCAAACTGCCGCGCGAAAGCACAATCAACGCACCAATGTTGTTCTTGGACATATTCTGCAACGCTTTGACAATATTGGTAATACAACGTTCGCTGTCCGCTTGTGTATACGTTTCCGTATGTCTGGAAAAAACTTCCGTACCGCTGCTTTTTGATTTATGCACGTCCCAGAAATATTTCTTTGCTTCCACATTAAACAAAATGAACATCACCGAGGATAAAATCACAACGTAAAACATGAAAAACTGTTTATCCATGACTTCCCCGTCAAATACGTGCATCGCACCGCCCGCAAGCAACATGATCCAATACACAATCATCAGCTTAGTAGCACCGTTATCGCGTAATACCTTTGATGCGAAGAAAATAATGCCAAAGAAGAACAAAATTTCAATCGCGTGTAAAACGCTGAAATTAACAAAAAACGCCGTAACGTTTTCCATCAATTTTGCAAAATCAACGCTGTTTGCCAAAAGAGTTGTCAACATATTTCCTCCTATCGCGCACTGAGCTATGCGCTGAGTAAATAACTTACCATTATATTATATATAATTCCCCAAGAAAAAGAAAGTGATTTAAAGCTTTTTCTTTTAGAATTTTATATTTTTTCAAAAAACAAGCGCGCCGTCACCGTCTTTAAAGCGGAAGCAGGGGTGATGACACCGCATTTCACGTCGCTGATTGCCCCGTACACGTCGTTGTATAATTGCAACAAGCGTTCTTTCCCGAACTTTGCCGCCTGTTCGCGGTTCTTTCTTGCGGCGTACTCCTTAATCCCCAGTGCCGTTGCTACCTCTTGGTCACTCCCCTTACAAAGCGAGGTTTCATACAAGCCTTTGAAGTAGGAAACCAACGAGGAAAGCAATGCCGTTTCGTTGAATCCGCGGGTGGATAAGTCCTTGATTACCCGCATATATACCGAATAATTTTTCCGCGCCAACGCATTGGCGAGTTCGTAAATTTTATACTCCGCATCGGGATAAACCAACTCTTCGACCACTTCATCCGTCAAACGAGTTGCCCCCACAGCCGCGCAATAACCAAGCAATTTCTCCGTTTCCTGCGCCACACGTGACATGTCATACACACAATAGGACGCCAACTTCCCACAGGTAACGCCATCTGCGTACAAACCCGCGCGTTTACAAGTCACGTAAATCCATTTCTTGATGGTTTCTTCATCCGAACGCGCGCAATCCACGTAGGTGACGTTGGATTTTTTCGCCAAGGGTGCGATGCCAGTTTTCCCCTTCCCGCCGTTGGAAATCAACAAAATGGACGTCAACGGGGGATTGTCGAACAAGTCTTTTAAATAAAAATCAAAATCCTTTTCCGTGGGGTAAAATTCCCGCACGCAAACCACACGCTTTTCACTGACAAATGGAAAACAATTGACCGCGTCAATCAACCCCTTGATTTTATCCCCTTTTAACGAAGCGCCGTCAAAGGATGCATAATCAAGCGTGGGTTCTTGTAGAAATCGGGATTTAAGCAACGCCTCCCCTTTTTCACGGAAGTATACTTCTTCTCCCTCAAACAGATAAATGGGTTGCGCGCCGTGTTCATCTGTGAATTTTTTAAAGTCGATATATTTCACGAAATACGCCTCCCAATATTCTATATGCTATATTATAGCATAACTTATGCAAAAAAGCAAGACTTTTTTTACATTTTCTTTTTGGCAGAAATTATACGTTCAACGCATACATGCCCACGCCAAACACACAAAAACATGCCATCGCAAGCACAAAGCGCGTCCACTTGCTTACGTTCCATTTGTCCGTACAGAACAAGAATCCCAAGATATAGACCGCCGCCATGGATATCGAAACGTTTTCTATTTCCAAGGCAAACGAAGTAAAATCAACCGCCTCAAATAACAGCAGTACAGCCGACCACAAAGTGTTTGGCAGGAACAACAAAACGCTTGCCCAAGCCGTCGGCAATAGACACGCCAACACCACCGCTGCCAACAACAGCGAGAAAATCAAACTGATAAAAGGCACGAAGATGCAATTGAGCAACAACGCCCAACCCGACACATATCCGAAATAGTACAGCAAAAACGGTGCGGTAAAAATTTGCGCACTCATACTGACCGCCAAGAACGAAGACACAGCACGATAAGCGCGGGTGCTCAAACGAGGGGGCATGGTATCATCGTTTTTCATTGCTTCGATTTCTGCGGAGGTAGGCTTTTGCGGGAAGAAATATCGAAAGCCTTTTGCAACTTCATCAAATACCTGCCCTATGGGTTTCGCCAAAAACGCAATCCCAAAGCACGCCGAAAAGGAGAGTTGAAACCCTGCCGTAAACAATGATGAAGGTGTAAAAAACAAAACCGCAATCGCAGATAAACCCAACGATTGTAAGAAGTCGAATTTAACCAATACCAACTTGCACATATATCCAACCAAGCACATAACACTTGCGCGGACAACGGACGGCGTAAACGCGCACATCCCTGCATAAAGAAACAGCACGCTTGCCGTTAAGATGAATTGTAAAAGTGCAGGCGCTCGTTTCAATCCCGTCTTCTTCATCAATAACAGACAAAAGGCAAACAGTGCCCCCACGTGCAACCCCGAGACGGCAAAGATATGAGCCACCCCGCCGTAACGGATATTTTCATACAATCCCGACTCTATCCCCGTGGTATCGCCAAGCAATACCCCTTTCGTGACTGCGGCGGGTGTTTTGTCCATTCCTGCCTCAATCACCTGACGAGCGCGAGCGTTCAACATTAAAAATAAATCAAACGCATGCCCCGTTTTTCTACCCTCGGGGCGATTGGACGATAGAAAAATGCGTTTACCAAAATCCTTCGCATAACGTCCAAATCCATCCTCGTCCAAACCGATTTTTTCAATATCGCCATGTAAAGTCAACACGTCGGATAACCCGATATTTCCACAAAAGGACATAGGCATGTACGCGATGAGTTTACATTGATATACTTCTCCGTTCACGGATAAATCATCCAACACCAAACCGACTTCACCATAACCTTCCCGCATTTCCACCACTTTGCCTGTGAAATAGCAATCATACGTACTTTCCACACGTTGATAACGTTCCATCTGTAAGGCAAACCCGAAAAAGCCGACCAAGAAGCATACACACAAACCAAGCATGGCATATCCAACCCGAAGCCATTGCCGTTTTTCGGAACAGAAGAAAAAGGGAATCAGGGCGCAAGGCAACACGCACAACATCCACACGGCATGCACCTCATGTAAATAATGCGCCAGAGAGAAGACGATGCCAAAAGCAAAAAAGATTGCACCGAAAAGGAAGGGACGGAAATTAAACAGTTTATCCACCCTTTCTCTTTTCAATGCAATCTTGCTACTCATACTGTATAAATTTTATCCTTAAAAATCTTACGCCAAAGAAATTCTATCCGAAACGGAACGCACAAACCAACCCTTTTCTTCACCCAACGTCACGCAATCGTTGACGTAGGAAGCAAAGCCGTCCGTCGGTTTCACCACACGGAACACAGAGGCAACTATGGTTTGAATTTCTTCCATGTACAACGCCACCTTATCTTCTAACGCACCGCGCACGATGGAGATAATTTCATAAGGAGTATAATCCTCTTCATTTTTACGTACCGTTTCCCCTACTTCCACACGGTAGCGGTCATAGCTGATACATTTATCCGTCTTATGATAGAAGGACATACCCAGCACTTTCTCGTACTTAAACCCGCAAAGGCCAATCAACGCCTGCATGCGTGTTTCCACCTTCGAACCATATTTGGTAATCCCCAAACTGTTTAAGCATCTGCGGATGAGGAATTCGGTCGAAATGGGTTCCTCCGCCGCCACAATCAGTTTCAAACGATTGATGATATCCTTATCGTTTTCACCCGAGGTGACGTATGCGCTGTCTGTTTCAATGTTGGTCAGCGTTGCCTGCTTATAGGTCTTTTTATAACGGTTAAGCTCCGCACCGCCCTTTTTATCCGCGCCCGTCAACTTATCAAGCAAATCCTTGATTTTCTTAATTTCACGTTTAGGGTTGTTGTAATAGTTTACCGAGTAAATACGCATTACGTTCCAGTTGTTGCGCTTAAGCGTTTGCAACTGCAACACGTTTCTGTCCTTAATCGAGAAACGATTGGGCGTATCGCACATAATCGCCAAAATAAAGCGTTTTCTATCCTTCGGGTCAATCACGGCAACGTCCACCTTAAACCCGGACGCACCCACATCATAACGGCAATCATACCCGTAGGAAGCCAACTCATCCGCGATATACTTCCCGATACCATCCTTTTTACGCATAACGTTTGCCGAGGAAATTGCAAGGTTAGTACGGCCTTTCTGTGCAAATTCAAGGAAGGCTTTCAAACCCATTACCCCGCGGGATTTCGTCTTGGAAACGTCAATCATCGCACCCGTCATAGACGAGAAGACCAACATTTCTTCACGCGCACGAGATACGGCAACGTTCAAACGGCGCCAACCGCCAAACTGATTCAAAGGCCCGAAATTCAAAGATATTCTGCCCAAACGGTCGGGGCCGTAGCAAACGGAGAACAAAATCACGTCGCGTTCGTCCCCCTGCACGTTTTCAAGGTTCTTGACAAACAGCGGCTCTTCGCGTTCGTATGCAACTTTTTCCAACTTTCTTTCGGCTATCGCCGCAGAGAGTTTGCGTTCGATATATTCCTTCTGCGCCGTACTAAACGTCACGACGCCCATACTCTGCTTGCTCGCCTTGGGATCGGTCAAACGGCGCAATACTTCTTTGACCAACTTATCCCCTTCCTCTTTATTACGCTTCGTACCACCGCGATCGTAAATACCATCTTCCACGTATTGGAAGTGCACTTTACTTGCCAATGTATCAGGCGAAGGGAAGGTACACAATCTGTTTTCATAGTACATAGTATTAGAGAATGCAATCAAACTTTCGTGCTTACTTCTATAATGCCACGTCAAATGCCTTTGCGCCATATTGATGGTCAAGCAGTCGTCAAGAATACTTTCCATATCCTCGTTTTCCAAATTGTCTTCATCTACGTAAGTGCTGTTGAAGAATACGGTGGGAGGCAACTGTTTGGGATCGCCGACGATAATCGAACTCTTACCGCGCGCAATCGAACAAATCGCTTCCGCGGTAGGAATTTGAGAGGCTTCGTCAAAGATAACCAAATCGAACAAACCGTTTTCCGCGCGCAAATATTGCGATACGGTAATCGGACTCATGAGCATACAAGGTGCAAGCGTTTTCATCAGCTCGGGCGCATCTTCAAACAGACGGCGTAAGCCCACCCCGCGCAAATTGGTCTTTGTCAAACGTTGGAAATTTGCCAATTCCAAGGCAAGCGTACTGTCCGCCGTATCTACAGGCAAGCGGGAAATCAATTTTGCACGGATATGTTCTTTGGTAAGTTTCGCAAACTCATCCATTAACGCGCGCAAGTTCTCCGCCTTTTCTTCGGAGACTGCCGCCGAGAAACGAGCCAATACGGGGTCGAGCGGAATATTCGTCTGCAAGAAGTTTTTATAAACGTTCTTTTCGAAGCTTTCCACGATATTTTCACCCGTCACCGAACCGTTTTCCAATGCATCGGTGATGAAGGTTAAACCCGCATCGTTCAACGCGCGCGCTGTCTTTTTATACATACACCAGTTGGCAAGCATGTCAATGTTTTCAATCAACGCGCCCGCTTTCGAGGTGTAAATTTCCAACACTTCTTCCTCAGGCAAGCGTTCTCTGTCCGCTTGCGTTATTTCAAGGAAACTATTCTCTGCTTCCTTAAAACTTCCCATCGAGCGCATCAAACCTTTTAAGACGGGCATAGTATACCCGCACGTCGCGCGCATACACATACTGTTGAAGCTGTCCGCATTGTAATCCATAAATACGGACGCGCACAACTGATGCAAATCGTATAACTCTTTCATGAAATTTCTGCGGGCATCGAAGAAGTCCACTCTGCCAAACGCGAAGGTGAAATATTGTACCAACGAAGTGTTTGAACGAATCGCATCCATTGATTCGTAGATATCGTAGATTGTTTTCAACAGTTGCAACAAGGTCGCTTCATCCAAATCCTCTTTCAAAACCTTATTCAGCTTTTTCACGATACCTTTGATGGTTTTATTCTTGTCATAATCGGTTTTACCCGCATCAAGCCATTCGCCAAGTTCCTTGTATTCCTTGCCCAAATCCACCAATTTTTTGCAGGATGCGAAATACTTTTCAAGGCAGATATCCAACCGTCTGTTGGCGTTAAAGAACGCGAAAAACGCCTCTTCGTTTTCCTTAAAATATTTATTCAGCGAACCGCTTTGCAAACGCTTGGCAATCTCGTAGAGATTCTCCAACTTCTTACGAGTCAGCGTGCTGATATTTTGACCGTACAAATCCAAGAACAGCGCAATATAGTTCTTCAAATGCTTAATTTCCGCAATCATAACCTCGGACGAGCAATAGATTAAATCACGCAATTCCAAGCTATATTCAGACACGTTTACGTTGGTAAAAGGTGTGTTATGCACGCCGCCGCATTCTTTCGCGGCAACTGCCGCTTGCACCATCATACGTTCGTATTCGTCCATTTTTTCCTTGGTCAAACCGTCGTAGAAAGTGCTTTCGATATTCATGATGGTCGGGGCGTTTTTGTTTTGCAAGCAAATCAATAACGCTTCATACACAGACACACCCAAACGGCGTTTTTTGTGTAACGCTTCCATCGGCTCGGCGATTTCATTTTTCAAACGCGCGATAGAAACCGCTGTTTCATCCAAACGCACCTGCTCCTGCGCGCCCGCAAGCGCGAGGGTGTTTTGCAATTTTTGAAGCACTTCGGTTTTATTGGTCTTATTCGAGTGTAATTCTAAACAGAAATCTCCCAACCCCAAACTATCCAAACGTTTTTTAACCACAGACAAAGCCGCTTGTTTTTCCGCAACGAACAATACGCTGCGGTTATCGTTTAACGCGTTTGCGATGATGTTGGTAATCGTCTGCGATTTCCCCGTACCAGGGGGGCCGTGCAACACGAAGCTTCTGCCCTTTTGCGACAAGTTGATCGCGCTCCACTGCGAAGCGTCCGCCGGCAACGGAGTAAGGGTAGTTTCAGGCGAAACATCGTCTTCTTTCGCCGTTTCCTCTAAACCGCCTGCCAAAATCGAATTATCCAACAACGCTTCGATGATTTTATTTTTCGAAAATTCATTGATGTTTTGGCGAAGATCGTTCCACATTTGATAGCGCGCGAAGGAGAACGCCGCAAGGTATACGTCGTCAATGACTTCCCAATTACGCATTTTGACGATTTCCACACGCACCATGGCGAGAATTTCGGAAATCTTCAACCCGTGAATCGCATCCGCCAAACCGCGGATATCGATGTTGAAATCCTGCTTCAAAAATTCAAGCAAAGTGGTATTGACGGAAACGTCCTCGTCCGTCACAGACAAAGCATAACCGCTTGCACCTTTGCTACGTTTGATTTGTACGGGTAAAAGCACCAACGGCGCGTAATGTTCTGCGCCATCCATCTTCGAATACCACTTCAAAAACCCCATCGAAAGGTACAAAATTTTCGCGCCCGATTCCTCGTATGATTCTTTATTTTTACGCTGTAAACGACCCAACGATTCTAACATAGCAGTCGAATCCATGTAGGTGCGTACCAACCCCGATTGATTTTCCAAATCAATCAATTCCCGCATTTGTTTCGCTGTATTGCCAATGCCGAAATCCTGCTTTTTATCCGAAATCTTCTTCACTTCGTCGCTGACGGGCGCAAACACCAATTCATCCTGCTCGGTCAACGCATCCAAGGTCTTATCCGACGAGGCGGAAAGAATTTTCACCGCCATCTTTGCAGGGTTAAAGTTCAGCAGAGTGTTTTTCATGGATAAATCCAACAATCTGCGTTCCCATTGCTTATCACGCGTTTCTTCCGTATCTAAGGAGAGTTTCTGCGTTTCGCGCAATTCTCTCGGTGCCGCATCGGGGGACATATCCTCTTCCGACAACACCTCAAACCCTTTTACGCTCTTCGCGCGTAAAGGCAGGGGCGCAATCGATGCGATACGGCAACGGCGCACGTCTACGTACCGTTCGTAATACCCTGATTGCAATTTCTGACGGAAATGATTTTCCGAGGTGGAGTACGCTGCGTTTTTATCCGAGAACAAATCTTCCACGTCAAAACAGCTTACGTTGTTGATACCTTCGGCAATGTACGCGTCCAAGCGTTGCATATCATCCGACACGGTGTCAAGGAAACAGCTGTCATAGAGCCACACACCCACGGATACCTCTTTTTCCCCGAATACCAATACCGAATGCAAACCCATATTTTCCAAGCAACTGCAGGCGAACAATGCAATTTCCAAAACGCTTGCTTTGCGTTCGGACAAGATTTTCGTACCCGCACCCGCGGAAACGGGTTCGGTCAAAACGCAGGGCTTCTTCAAGATAGAATGACGGCGTAACACCGCGTACAACGCCGCAATGATACGGCGTACGGCGTTTTTGTCATTGCCAACGTACCCGCCCAATTCACAGGGGGTATTCCACTTTTTCAATTGGTCGGCAATCTCCGCACGAACGCGCGCGCAATCCCCCAATTTCGGTCTGACAAACGAAGCGAGCAATTCCGCATCCCCGTCCGTACCCTGCCAATAATCAAAAGGCAAAGCGGTCAAGGTATACTGTTGCTCGACGATAATTTTTTTATCCTTGCGTAAAGTAACGACAATTCGTTCTTCCGCCGCTTGTTCAATATTGGAAAAATACAAGGGGGATAAAATACTGCCCAAATCCACCTCGACCGTACTTTCAAACGGTACGTCCACTTCCTTCTCGCAAGGCAACAGCATACCATTGGCGTTTTGTACGCTCAACCGCAACCCTTCCATAGTTTCGTCGCCTTGGTTTTGAATTTGTAAAGTGGAAAACAATGGACGGCGGGCAAAATAATCAGCATAGGATATAACCTTTGCAACTTCTCCCGTAATCGATAAAATTTCTTCCAATTTTCTAATTTTCTGCGCCATAATTTTCTCCCAGATACCATTATAAATGGTATCCCTATTTTATTCTTTTCTATTATACACGCTATTTGTGAAAAAATCAACCCTTATCTGAAATTTTCTTGTTGGAAAAATGAAGTTTTTTACACAAAAAAAATCGCATGAGCAGCTCATGCGATTTTTTTTAATCTAAATATTGCGATGCGGTAAAGGAGATCTTATCCAGCACTTCCTCCATCTCACCAAACAGCATACAGCCCGCCGCGCGCACGTGCCCGCCGCCGCCATAAACGCCCGCCAAGCGGTTCATATCCGCGTAATGTTTCGAACGCAGGGAAATTTTATATTGCCCCCTTTTCACTTCCAACACGGACGCGGCAATTTCCACCGTATCCACGTTCAAAGGAAAATCAACGAACCCTTCCGTCATACTTGCATCCGCCCCGCAATCGTCCATATTCTTCTTCGTCACAACAATCACCGCAAAACGGTTATCGTGGTAAAAACGCATCCCCGTCATCGTACGTGCATACAGCATCGCACGCGCCTTGGTTTGGCGTTTGAACAGCATTTCGTTACAGTAGCAGATATCCGCACCCGCTTTGATCAGCTTACCCGCCAAAACCATCGTTTCTTCCGTCACGTCATCGTGACTGAAATTTCCCGAATCGGTCAACAGCCCAACCAAAAGATACTCCGCTGTTTTTTTATCAATCGGGGCACCCATGTATTCGATGAGTCCACAAATATGCATACAATTTGCCGAGCAAGGATGCATGTAATTATACTTTGCAAACAGCTTATTCGACACGTGATGATCTATATTTATCGTATCAATTTTCTTGCGTTTTGCGATAAAAAACGTTTCGGATAACCCGCCCAAACGCTGTTCATCACTGCAATCCACCGTCACCAATAAATCAAATTCGTCTTGCGGTTTCTTTTGTACTTTTTCGACGCCTTCCAAAAACGTCAAATTGGACGGAATATCCGATTCAACGCATACCTGGTTGAGTATTTTGAGAAAATCCAGCGCGCGCGAAAGCGCCAACGCACCGCCAATGGCATCCCCGTCAGGACGCATATGCGTCACAATTAACACACTGTTTGCCTGCTTGATTCTATCTGCAATTTGTTGTAAAGTATGTTGCATAGTTTCCCCTTAAAAAACCATCCCTCCCTCAAACGAGGGAGAGATTTTTACCGTTAAAATGTACTTATTCCTCGTCCGTTGTTTCAGGGGTGGAATAGGTAATTTTCTTAAACAATTCGTCCATCTTTGCACCGTATACCATACTGCCATCCAAACGGAAGGTCAAGGAAGGTACCGTTCGCATACGCATTACCTGCGACAATTGGTGACGGATAAACCCTGCGTTCGATTGCAAAACCGACAACGAACGCTTGCTTTCCTCTTCACCCGATCCGTAAATGCTGACGTAAACGATTGCCGTCTTTAAATCGGGCGCGACGTCCACTTCCGTGATGGATACCAAGCCTTTCAAATCGGGCATTCTGTCCTTTTGCAGACGAATGATTTCGCTGATTTCTTTTTGATATTCACCGTTCAAACGGGAAGTTCTCGACACTTTCATTACGCCTTCAATTCCTCCGTGATATAACATTCGATGATATCGCCTACGCGGATTTCATTAAAGCCTTCAATAGCACAACCGCATTCGTATCCGTAGTTAACTTCTTTCACGTCATCCTTGAAACGTTTCAACTGCTTCACGCCGCCTTCGCAAATCATGATATCTTCACGGTAAATACGCAACTTACCGCCGCGAACAATTTTACCATCCGTAACGTAGCAACCTGCAATTGTACCAACGCCCGTAATATTGAACGTCTGACGAACTTCGCATTTACCCGTAAGAACTTCTTTAAGCTTGGGTGCAAGCATACCCTTAAGAGCCGCTTCCATATCGTCAAGCAATTCGTAAATGATACGGTAACTGCGTACGTCTACCTTGGACTGTTCGGCAAGTTTCTTCGCCTTGGTATCGGGACGAACGTTGAAGCCGATGATGATTGCGTTTGCACTGTCCGCCAACATAACGTCGCCTTCGTTGATTGCACCCGCCGCCGCGTGGATAACTTTTACGCGTACTTCTTCGTTGGAAATCTTTTCCAACGATTGTTTCACTGCTTCTACGCTGCCTTGTACGTCGCCCTTAACAATGAGGTTGAGGTTCTTGATTTTACCTTCTTCCACTTGTGCGAATACGTCGTCGAGGGTAACGCGGCTTTGCTGTTTAATCATTTCTTCACGCTGACGGTTCTTTCTTTCTTCCTGAACCTGCTTCATGAGCGCTTGATCTACCGCCATGATGCTGTCGCCTGCGTTGGGAACGTCTTCCAAGCCCAAAATGGATACTGCCATGGAAGGACCTGCGGATTTTACAGGTCTGCCCTTGTCGTCGAACATTGCACGAACACGACCCATCGTCGTACCCGACAAAATGTTATCGCCCGTCTTCAAAGTACCCGTTTGAACGATAATGCTTGCCACAGGACCTTTACCCTTGTCAAGTTTCGCTTCGATGATTGTACCTTTCGCTTGACGGTCGGGGTTCGCCTTGAGTTCTTGCATTTCTGCAACCAAGTTAATCGATTCCAACAACTCGTCAATACCCATACCCGTCTTCGCGGAAATAGGAATCAACATCGTGTCCCCGCCCCATTCTTCGGGAACGAGTTCGTATTTCATCAATTCTTGTTTTACTCTGTCGGGGTTGACTTCGTATTTATCCATCTTATTCATCGCAACGATGATAGGAACGTCTGCCGCTTTTGCGTGGTTGATGGCTTCTACCGTCTGAGGCATGATACCGTCGTCCGCCGCAACCACAAGGATTACGATGTCCGTAATGGACGCACCGCGCGCACGCATTGCCGTGAACGCCGCGTGACCAGGGGTATCAATGAAGGTGATTTGTTTACCCTTCGCCGTAACCGTATAAGCACCGATGCTCTGCGTAATACCTCCCGCTTCCCCTGCCGTAACGGCGGTGGAACGGATTTTGTCAAGCAAGGAAGTTTTACCGTGGTCAACGTGACCCATAACGGTAACGACGGGCGCGCGGGTAATCAACTTGCTTTCGTCTTCTACCGCTACGTTGTCCATCAATACTTCTTCTGCTGTCTTTTCGGGTTTGTATTCAAGGTCAATACCCAAATCCATCGCAATCATCAACGCGTTTTCATAATCGATGGAATCGTTGATACCTTTCATGATACCTTCTTTGAAAAGGCGTTTGGTGATTTCTACTGCGGATACGCCAAGCTTTTCGGAAAGGACCTTCAAAGGAATGTCCTGCGTAGTAACCACTGCGTGTTCAATCTTGATGGTGGGGATTTCTTGTTGCTTTTGCTTTTTAGGCGAGCGAACTTTTCTGTATCCCGACTTATCTTCGTCGAAATCTTCCACCGTCATACCTTGCTGTTTAATCAGCGAACGCTTGGACATGGGTTTCTTTTCGCTGTAAGTCTTTTCAAAAGTCTTCTTCTTCGCGGGTGCGGAGAAGTTTTTGCTATCTCTCGAAGGAGCCGCAATCGGCGCAGCAACGGGTGCGCTGGGCGCGGGTCTTTGCGGTCTGTCTCCTGCGGGACGAGGACCGTTGAAAGGTCTGTCGCCTGCAGGTCTTTGCGGTCTGTCTCCTGCGGGACGAGGACGGAATGTCGAAGGCGCGGACGTATTATTTTCTACGCCGGGCTTTGCCACGTATACGCCTTGTTCTTGACCGTTGCGGAAATATCTAGGCGCGCGAGGTGCAGCAGGCGCCGTACGAGTTTCGGTTTTAGGTACGAACGTACGTGCTTCGGGCTTTGTTTCCGCTTTCTTTTCTTGTACGGGTTTCGCCTCAGGTTTTACCTCCGCTTTCACCTCAGGTTTTGCTTCAGGCTGAGGTGCGGGCGATTCCACTGCAGGCGTTTCCTCTGCGGGGGCAGATTCTGCCGCCGCGGGTGCTTCCGCGGGCGTTTCTACCGCTTCTTCTTTCTTTTTCGTTGTTTTCTTCTTGGGCTTTTCCGCTTCTGCAGCTGCCTTTGCCGCCGCTTCCGCTTTTGCCTTTTCTTCAGCCGCGATGCGTGCCGCTTCTTCCGCTGCGATACGAGCCGCTTCCGCCGCCTCGCGTTCTTGTTTTTCAAGCTCTAAATCCGCCAATTTTTTCAGGATGCCGGAAAGGCTTTTTTCCGTGGATAAAAGACGCTTTTGCAAACCGCCAAGCTGTTTATCATCCAAAAGTGAGGTGATTTTCTCCACGTTTTCATATTTTTTTGCCATAGGTTCAGTTGTTCCCTCCTGAATATAATTTGAATTTCGGCTCGCTATCGGCGGATTTTATCATCGCCGAAGCAAGGTTGTTGTCCGTGATTGCCGCTGCTCTTACCGCAGGGCGGTGTACCCATTCCGCAAGCGCGCCCGCGTCCGTTATATATAATGGACAGCCGAGTTTTTCCTGCGCACGCAAGATAGGTTTTAACGAGTTTTTCCCAATCGCACCGTCAATGACGAGCAGGAAAACCCCTTTCTTTTGCTTTTCAATCGTTTCCGCGCCAAAGATGATTTGACGAGAACGAATGCAAAAGCCGAGATAGGTTTCGATTTTACTTTTCTCCAAGAGCATCCTCCTCAACCCCGCGGTACACCTCAAGGGAAACGTTGGCGGAAAAGGCTTTGTTGAGCAACCTTTTTCCCGTCAGTTTTTTCAGACATTCTTCATTGGAGCAAATATACGCGCCGCGACCAGGCGCTTTGCCCGTCGGGTCGGGAGAAATTTCACCCTCCGCGTTTTTCACCACGCGCGTCATTTCCGCCTTGGGTTTCATTTCACGGCAGGCAATACACATGCGCATAGGGATATTTTTCTTTTTAGGCATAACGCACCTCCCGCGCGATTATTCCTCAACCGTTTCTTCTTCGCTGTCGATTTGCGCAAGAATTTCCGCAGCTTCGGGGGAAGAAGCACTCTTTACGTCAATCTTCCAACCCGTCAAACGAGCCGCCAAACGTGCGTTTTGACCGTCTCTGCCGATTGCCAAGGAAAGTTTATCATCGGGTACGATTGCCATTGCGCTCTTTTCACCCTTTGCGGTAACCGACAAAACGGTTGCAGGGGAAAGCGCTTTGTAAATGAACGCCAAAGGATCTTCATTCCACAAGATAATGTCAATCTTTTCACCGCCGAGTTCTTCCACAACGGCGTTTACTCTTGCCCCGCGGTTACCAACGCAAGCACCAACCGCGTCCACACGTGCATCCGTGGAAAGAATCGCCATCTTCGTTCTGTGACCAGGTTCACGCGCGATTTCTTTGATTTCTACGATACCTTGACCGATTTCGGGAACTTGTTCTTCGAAGAGTTTCTTCACTAAGCCCTGCGCGGTACGAGATACGACGATTTGAGAATTTTTACCGTTGTTCTTAACGCGTTTTACAAACACCTTCAATTTATCGCCGATTGCATATTTTTCGGTAGGAATGCGATCTTGAGGAGGCATAACGCCTTCGATTTTCTTATCGCCGAGTTCCACGTAGATATTTTTTTCGTCGATTTTACGGATGATACCTTCCATCAACTCGCCTTCTTTATCCGAAAATTCGGAGAAAGTGTTGTCGCGTTCCGCTTCGTGCAATTTCTGCAAGATAACCTGCTTTGCAGTCTGCGCCGCGATGCGGCCGAAATTTTTAGGGATAAAGGTCTTGACGATGGTGTCGCCCACTTGGTAAGCGGGGTCCAACTCCTGCGCGTCTTCCAAGGAAATTTCCTTGTCCTTATCCTCTACTTCTTCTACGACGTAGCGGGTTGCCTTAAATTCGATGGTACCCTTTTCCGCATTCAACGAAACAGATACTTCCGCACCGCCGTCGAATTGTTTTTTGTACGCGGACGCAAGTGCGTTTTCAAGCGTTGCGATGAACGCTTCTTCGCTGATGCCTTTTTCTTTTACCAAGTCGGTAAGCGCCGCAAAAAACTCTTTGTTTTCCATTGTTTTCAATCTCCTATTGAATTTTCGTAAAATATTTCGTCTTCCAACCGAGGTTGGATATTCGTGCCGATAGGTTGTAAAGCGGACTTATGCAAGTCCCAAAGCCGCGAAGTCAATCGCACGGCAAATCTTTGCAATTTTGCTTTTTTCAAGCTTCATTTCCCCGTTTTTGTCTTCGAGGTAAACGCAATTTTCATCATAGCCTTTCAAGGTCGCTTCGAAAAACTTTTTCCCCTGCATGGGTGCGAAGAGCTTCACTTCCACCTTCAAACCGATGCATTTTTCATAGTCGCGGTCGGTCTTCAAAGGTCTGTCCAAACCAGGGCTGGACACGTTGAGGGTGTAAGGCGCGCCAAACGTGGGGTCAACCTCGTCCAAAACAGGGTCGATTGCGCGGTGGAATTTTTCACAAGTATCCAAATCCACCCCGCCGTCAATGTCGATATAGACGGTCAAAGCGGGTTCCTTGCCCTGCTTAAATTCGATTTCCACGATTTCGATAGACATTTCGTCCGCAATGGGTTGCAGAGCGCCTTGAATTTCTTCGATGGGTTTAATTTTCATGTTTTTTCTCCCTATACATGAAGATTGAGAGTGGCCGTCAGACCACTCTCAATAACAAAAAGCATTATTAAGTGTTCTTATTATAACATAGTTATAACGATTAGGCAAGCATTTTTTATAGGTTTTCTAAAAAAAGTCGCGGAATATCTCATCAACCACGCCCATCATTTAACCACAACACAATGTCGGGTTGCCACTTCGCTTGAACAATGCCATATTACTCAATCCAACCGACCTTTCGCTTTTACCAACTCGATAAACACTTTCGCCGTCACGCTGGCATCATCGAACGCGCGGTGGTGGTTAAACGTCAATCCGTAATAATCCGCCACCGTATTCAGCTTATAATTGGCAAGCTGACCGCGCAACACTTCTTGCGCGAGCGCAAGCGTATCATACGTTTTATGGTCGAACATGTAGCCGTTCTGTTCCCCGTAATAATGCACGAAGCGGTAGTCAAACGTCACGTTATGCCCGACCAAAAAAGCTCCGTCCGCAAAGCGGTAAAAATCCGCAAGCACCTTTTCCACTTCGGGCGCGCCCACCAAATCCTCATCGTGAATCCCTGTCAAGTTGATGATTTCATTGGACAGCTTTTCCTTGCATGCAACGAAGGTGGAGAACTTCTCCGCGATTTCACCGTTGATAATTTTCACCGCGCCAAGCTCGATAATCCTATCCATACGCCCCATCGCGGGGTTGTTGTTCAAACCCGTTGTTTCCAAGTCAAATACAACGAACACGTTGTTTTTCAAATCAGCAGGCTTGCTTAAATCGTCAAATAACCCCGCCTGCGTATAATCCACGTACGGTTCGGGGAATACGTTGTGGTAGGCTTTGGGCACGGGTTTCCCCTTTCTTGCCACAGGCTCAAACCCATCGGGGGGCGTGCCGTAATTTATCTTTGATGCCTTGAACGAGGTCGAACCTTTATATTCCTCATTCGCACCGCTGATCACGATTCTATCGCCAATTTTAATATCACGAATCTTTTCTACTGTCGCCTTTTTCGGAAAGTAGGTCGTACGCATGGTCAAAGTTCCGTCCGTCAACGACACTGAAAAACGCGTTTTCTGCACGTCTTCGCCCGTCTTTTCATTGTGACGGGTATACTCAATCTCCTCTATGTAGGTGACTGTACCGCAAATGTTATAACTCCCCTCGACCGCTTGGCAGTCTGCCATGTAAACAGCCGATTTCAACGGCTCGTCACAGCCGTCGATTTTTTCATAATCGCAAATCGGAAACCGACGAATTTCCACGTGCGGAATTTCTTCCTCTTCCGTTTCGGGCACTTCCTCCAAAATCGACGCGTCGGGCACGGCTTTTTCCACGATGCGAACGTTGCCGTAAAAGCTACCGCAGAAGACACTCGTCAAATACCTGCTTACCTCGTCCAAGATTTTCCCCGACGTAAAAAGGCTCTGTTCGCCAGAGGCGATATCCACGTAAAAATTCGCCCCGCTGGACAGCATTTCCACCTCGATATTCTCCTCTTCCAAGAACGCGGAGGCCGCAGGGAATGTCTTTTGGATATACTCGTAAATACGGGTTTTCAGCCCCTCAGGGTCAGGCACGCGTTTGGTGATTTTTATCCGCGCGGAAATACCGTCGGGAAGATAATTTTCACAAATCGCCCGAGCCTCTGCTTCCTCACGCGTGGTATAGGATTTGTCTGTCACCAGAAAAAACTCTGCCACGTTCTCTTTTTTTGACACGAGAATCCCGCGCAAAATTGCGTTTTTCAACCCATCCAACGCACGGATTTCCGCCAAATATTCATTTAACTTACTCGCCATCCAACAACAACCTTATTTCCTTAAAAAATTCTTCTTCGGCACAATCCGCCGATACCTTTTTAAACGGCTCGCCTTTCTTAAAAATCAAGCAAGAACCCTTACCGCCCGCAATCCCCAAATCCGCGTCTTTCGCCTCGCCCGGACCATTGACTACACAGCCCATCACCGCAATTTTCGCTGATTTTTTATAGGGACGCACAAAGTCCGTTACCTTTTCTGCAAGCGACATGCTTTCCCATTCGCACCGACCGCAAGTCGGGCAGGAAACCACCTCGACAAACTGTTCATCTAACCCGCAGGCACGTAAAATATTTTGCGCTGCATAGACTTCCTTTACGGGGTTATCTGTCAAAGAAACACGAATGGTATCCCCGATACCGTTCAACAACAAACTGCCGATGCCAACCGCACTTTTCACAATCCCCGCTTCCGTTGTCCCCGCTTCCGTCACCCCAAGGTGTAAGGGGTACGAAGTACGCTTTGCCAATAGCATGTACGCGTCTACCGTCAATTTCACATCCGAAGCCTTTACCGAAATCACGATATCGTCGACCCCGAATTTTTCCAAAATCCCAACGTTGTACAATGCGCTTTCCACCAAGGCATTCGCACTCTTACCGTACTGTGCAAGGAAATGTTTTTCAATACTGCCCGTATTCGAACCGACGCGCACGGGGATTTTATGCGCTTTCACGCAATCGGCAACGTACTTGATTTCCGCTTCACCGCCGATATTGCCAGGGTTAATACGCACCTTATCCGCCCCGCTTTCAATCGCCATCACGGCAAGCTTGGGGGAAAAGTGAATATCCGCCACAAGCGGAATATGTATTTTTTCCTTGACCGAAGCAATCGCCAAAGCATCCGCCTCATCCGAAACCGCCACGCGGATGATTTCACAACCCGCCTTTTCCAAAGCGTGAATCTGTGAAACGGTCGCATCCAAATCCGCTGTTTTCGTCGTAGTCATCGATTGAATTTTTACCCCCGAACCGCCGCCGAGCGAAACCCCGCCGACCTTTACGAGTTTTGTTGTTTGATTGTGCATGATTACCCCTATTTATTTTCCTTTTTTTCCGCTTTCATCATCTGTTTCAATTCTGCCATAAACGAGGACAAATCCTTAAACGAGCGGTACACGGAAGCATAGCGCACGTAGGAAACCTCGTCCACCTTTTTCAATCGTTCCATGACCATTTCCCCAATTTCTTTACTGCTGATTTCGCTTTCCATACTGTTGTAAACTTGCTTGGAAATATCCGAAACCATCTCGTCAATCACGTGCATGGGCACGGGGCGTTTTTCACACGATTTAATAATCCCGTTACGCACCTTTTCCGCATTGTACGATTGTCTAGTGCCGTTGTTTTTCACCACCAATACAGGTGCAAATTCAATGGTTTCATAGGTGGTAAACCTCCGCCCGCACCCCGTACATTCGCGACGCCTTCTGATAGCTTTATCGTCGTCCGCCGCGCGCGAATCGACCACTTTGCTGTCCGTACAGTTACAATAAAGACATTTCATTTTTTATCTCCAACGCGTACATGGTACGCCCATTTTTTACTTTGTTAGTAATTTCGAACGACAAACTTCGAATAATCTCCGCCGTTATCTCTCCACATCATCGCCGAATATTTTTCACCCTCTTGCGTACCAATCCCCTTCCACAGTTGCATAACGTCCGTCTTTTTCGTATTCGAATCAAACCGCTTCAAACGATACGCATACGACGTGCTGTTATTGACCGTGGTTAAAGCCACACTTTCCACATAATAAGCGTAACCTTCGCACGTAGGTTTGTTGTATAATGCATACGAACCGTAACAGCGTGCAGAGCTCGTAGCCCATTCTTCACTGTCCGCCTCCGTCATTTTACCGACCGACAAATCCATTTTAGAGCGTTGGGATTTATACCCGCCTTTATTCAAAATCCCCGCATTTTCATACCATTCGACAGATGCGTACAAACAGCCGTCCTTTTCAATCCCTTGTATATTGTTCACACTCACACCGTTATCAAATTCATAAGCCGTTTTCAACTCCGCGCCATTGGCTGAATAAACGATTTGACGTAAAATACAATTCTGTTTCACGCTTGTCGTATACGTTTGTGCGGACTCAAATAAACTATTCTTTTGGGTATAAGTCACCGTATCGTAGGCGTAAGTCAGGAAATATTCATTGTCGGGAACGTTCACCCAATCCACAAAATCATCCCCTTCAAACAAGGTTGTCAAGGTCGCCGTAGTAAGGTTATAAAAAGATATCCTCTGCAAACAATCTTCCTGCGTGCCATACATATTATTCTTAGAGGAATACGTCGTCAAAAGAAAACCTCTTGCACCATTCTTTTCCACAAATTCCGTTTCCGTGCGCTTCCCATCCGAACCATCCACACTCGCCATAAATACAGGTTCCTGCATCCCCCACATGCCATAATATACGGATGCGGTCTGCGCTTCCTCATCCGCTATAGTTTTGGTAAAGTAATACCCGCCGTTTCGCATATAACCTTCCCACATAAACGGCGTTTCATATCCGCTCATCGTTTCACAGCTAAACGTGAAGTAAGTTGCCATATACTCTGTTTTTTCTTGTCCGTTATTATCTACCGTAACCTCTTCGCGCTGACCGTATAAAACAATCTGCCCATCCCCATGCAGGGCATCAATCGAGTAGGGATGAAAGGTGTAAGTACCTCCCGCCTCGTCTTGATAGGTATAATCCAACATCAAAGTTTCCTGCGTTTTATTCTTGATATTGTAACACACCAAGGCGTATTTCGTTTCCAAACCGTTGCTTTCGGGCTCTGACAAGGATAAGCACAGATACAAATCATCCCCTAAAATATCCGAATCCAAACAAGATTCCACCGTATAGGTTTCCTTGTCCGCGGATACTTCGGTCACCAAATATGTACTCTCTTCCCCCGTCGTTTTACTGCGTACGTTTCCGCGGTAAATATAATGGTTTTCCCACTCGCCGTAGGCATCGGGCACAAGGCTGTCAAAACTGTTGTGAATTTGACAACCCGTACCAAGCACACCGAACGTCAACACGCTCGCCAACATAGTTGCAATCACTGATTTTTTCATAGTTTTCCCCTCCTTATTGGAATGATTCAATTTATATTTCAACGCATACATGGTATGGCCGTTTTAGTTTTTCTTACCCTTTTTTCTCCGAATTTCTTGCACCGTTTGTTCATAGCCGTTGTCCGTCGGCTTGTAATAAATTTTGTCCTTTAATGAATCGGGCAAATATTGCTGTTCGACATACCCGCCGTAATCATGGGGATATTTATAATTTTTACTCTGCGCCTTATCCTCCGCACTCCCCTTTGAATTATCCTTCAAATAGGGCGGAATATTGTCGTCGCGGACTTCGTGCGCATCATGCACCGCCGCATACATTGCCTCAACCACCGAGTTACTCTTATCCGCTTCACACACGTAAATGATGGCTTCAGCCAAAGGAATGCGCGCTTCGGGATACCCAATCTTTTCCAAGGCATACATTGCAGACGTCGCAATTTGCAATGCACGCGGGTCAGCCATCCCCACGTCTTCCGCCGAATGCACCACCAAACGGCGCGCCACCAACATGGGATCGCAACCGCCCTCAAGCAATCGCATCGCGTAATACAGTGCGGCGTTGGCGTCGCTTCCGCGCAAGGATTTACAGAATGCGGAAAGGAAATCATAGTAAGAATCCTGATTATAGGAAAGCGCTTTCCTTTGAATGGATTGCTCCGCATCCGCTAACGTAATATGTACCTTGCCATCCCCATCGGGGTTCGAGGTCAGCGCGGCAAGTTCCAACGCATTGTATGCCGTGCGCAAATCCCCGCCCGCTGTGCGGGCGATATGTTCCACCGCATCGTCATCCGCGGTAATATTTTGTTTTCCAAGCCCCTTATGGCGATTTTTCAACGCCGAACGTAACGCGCCGATGATATCTTCGTCTGTCAAATGTTTAAATTCAAACACGCGGCAGCGAGACACGATAGCAGGCGTCATGGACGCATAGGGATTTTCAGTGGTTGAGCCGATAAAGATAATCGTCCCCTGTTCAATCGCAGGCAACAAAGAATCGCTTTGCGTTTTATTAAAACGGTGACATTCATCCAACAGCAAATAAGTGCGTTTGCCGTACATTTTCAAATCGTCACGCGCCTTATCCACCGCTTTTTTCACGTCCGCAACCCCTGCGTTAACAGCGTTCAACTTGACAAATTCCCCATTCGTTTGCATGGCGATAATATTGGCAAGCGTTGTCTTCCCGCATCCGGGAGGCCCCCAAAAAATACAACTGCCCAAACGGTCAATTGAAATTGCGCGCCGAAGCAACGAGCCTTCCGAAACGATATGTCTCTGCCCGATAAATTCATCCAGCGTATTTGCGCGCATGCGTTCTGCAAGCGGTTTCGCTGTTTCTTCGTGATTGTTAAAATCAAATAAATCCATCATATATTCTTACTCTTCCAACGCCTTTTTAATGGCGTCCGCGTTGGCTTTCCCCAATGCGTAACCCTTTTCGTACACCTCGTTGAGCTGTTTAAATGAATATTGGCTTACGTCGCCAAGGTCTGCCTCCAACCAAAAATCGATATGTTTTTTATGTTTCTTATGATATTCGCGCGTGAGGTAATTATCCATAATATCAAATGTCTCTAAAGAAACCCCGATGGGGCCAGGAACTTTTTCACTCGCCTTTCTCCATCCAAGCACGTCTACGGCAACAACAACGTCCGCGCCCAAATGCTTCACACGCATAGCGGGAACACGTTCCAATACCCCGCCGTCAATCAAACGCCTTTCATCCGAATGCAAAGGAGGAAACAATGCAGGTATAGCCGACGAAGCTACGATTGCATCAATAACGCTTCCTTTAGAGAACTCGACCACCTCTTGTTTCAACATATCCACCGCCACACAGCGAAAAGGCAATTTCAAATCTTCAAAAGTAATATCTCCGATATGTTTGCAAAGCAATGCGCGGATTTTGGTATTGCCAATCAATCCGCCCTTTTGTTTGGAAGGTGTAGCCAAATCCAAAAGGCGAAGCTTGCACACTACCTCGCGCATATAATCCACGCTAACACCCGCCGCATAGGCTCCCCCTACGACCGAACCCATGGAACAACCTACAATATAATCGGGTTTCATCCCCGCTTCCTCTAACGCTTTTAAAAAACCAATATGCGCAACGCCGCGGCTACCGCCCGCGCCAAGCGCCAAACCAAGTGTTTTCATACTCTTTTCCTCATCCTTATCTTTTAAAATGGGCATACCATGTATGCGTTGAAGCTCAATTGCAACTATACGCGCCCAATAATTTACATTCTAACGTACTCGCTCTAATCGCCGCCAACATCTCCAAAACCTCGGGCGAAGCGATGTCGCATTCGGCCTCGATAAAAAAACGGAAATGCCCAGGCTGGTCTTTTACCGGACGGCTTTCAATCTTCGTCATGTTGATATCGTAATCCGCAATAATCTGCAACAACGCTAACAAGCTTCTCTTTCTATGCGGACAAGCAGCCGAAAAGAAGACCCTTTCGCTGTGCGTAGGCAAAGCCTCTTCCCCTTTCTTCACCAACAAGAAATGGGTAAAGTTCCGTTTCTCGTCCGAGATACATTCTTTCCCCACCACAAACCCATTGCGAAGGTGTAACGTATGCGCGCCTGCAATCGCTGCGCTTTTACCCGATTCGTCTTCCATGGCTTTGGTCAAACCAAACGCCGTCGACTCCGTTTCACGCAAGGAAGCGAATGGAAGCTCTCTATCCAAATATTCTACACATTGATCCAAAGCTTGACGGTGCGAATACACACGTCCGATTTCGGACAACTTTACCCCTTCCTTGTAAATCAAATGATGTTCAATGGGAAGTACGTACTCCTTGACCGCATATACGTTGTCTGCCGATTGCAATAAATCTAAGTTTTGCGATACGCCGCCTTGCAAACTGTTCTCAATGGGCAATACCGCCGCATCCGCTTTACCGCTTCCTACCGCGGCAAGCACCTCGGAAAAATTGCGGAACGGGATACACTCGTCCCAACCGCGCCCTTCGTTTTGCGCTCTTTTTTCACTCTCCAAGAAAGCTTTCGCAGCCAAATGTGAATAACTCCCTTCCGGCCCTAAAAATGCTATCTTCATATTTTTTACCTCTTTCTACCGCATTTATACTTGTTCTGCAATATTACACAGCAACCGTTCGGTATCTTCCCAGCCGATACAAGGGTCCGTGATGGATTTACCAAACACTTCGTCATGCGCCTGATTCCCTTCCACCAAGAAACTTTCAATCATAAACCCTTTGATAATTTTCTTAAATTCCTCGTCAAATTTACGGTTTTGCATCACTTCATGCGCGATACGGATTTGCTGTTTAAACTTCTTACCAGAATTAGAATGATTGCAATCGATGATAATGGCAGGGTTTTCCAATTTACTACCCTTGTAAAGCTCTGCAAGTTGCATAACCGTTTCGTAGTGGAAATTTGGTACGTCAGCCCCCGAACCATCCACACCGCCACGCAAAATCGCATGCGCATAGGGATTACCGTTGGAACTTACCTGATAGTTTCTGTATTTAAAAATCTGTGGACTCTGCGCCGCAAAAATCGAATTTAATAACGCTATAATATTCCCGCTCATCGGGTTCTTCAACCCTACGGGCGCGTCCACGCCGCTTGCCACTTGACGGTGAAGTTGATCCTCAACACTACGCGCGCCAATTGCATAATAGGAAAGCAAGTCTTCTACGTACGAAGTATTTTCAGGGTACAGCATTTCATCTGCCGAGGTCAAACCCGATTCGTTCATCGCTGCAAGGTGCAACGCGCGGATACTGCGGATACCACGCACAATATCCGCCATGCCTTCAGGATCAGGTTGCAAGAACATCCCCTTATACCCCACACCCTTGGTACGAGGTTTGTTGGTATAAATACGTGGAACGATGACCAATTTATCTTTCACTTTCTCGTTCAGCTTACCCAAGCGGGAAATATATTCCAACGTAGGCGCGGGTTCATGCGCAGAGCAAGGTCCCACGATCACCAACATTTTATCACTTCTACCTGCGATAACGTCACGGATTTCCACATCGCGCTGTTTCTTGATTTCCATCAGCGCAGGCGTTAAGGGCTTTTCCGCAACAAATTCCTCGGGTTCAGGAATATAATTTTGTTTTTCTAACATATCACTTCTCTCCTTCTTTTATTACATTCTCTATGAAATTTTTTATTGGTTTGGATACGTACTCGTCAATCGGGGTGTGAAATTTCAAACTGTTACGCACCATGGACGAGCTAACGTGCAACAAGTGTTGCGGGCAGGGTAAATATACCGCCGTCAAATTTGCATCCAATTTTTTACTTGCGTAAAAGTTTGCGTTTTCATAATCAAGGTCAATCGAATTGCGAATCCCACGAACGTAAAAGGGGGTGTTTTCCGCTTTCAGAATTTCCGCCACCGTATTTCCCGAAGTAATCACACGCACGCGCGGTTCGTGTCCAAACGCCAAAGCAAGCATATCTTGTCTTTGTTGCAATGTGAAATAGGGTTGCTTCGCAGGATTTACCAAAATGGCAACCACTACTTCGTCAAAGAGTTTTAAACACTCCTCAATCAAGTTTTGATGTCCCAAAGTCAATGGGTCAAACGTACCCGCAAACACGCATTTTCTGATCTGTTTTTCCATGCCTCAACCTCTTTTAAAAAAGGTCAAATACGCTTTTCCGTATTTTCTCTGATCGTACTTTTCCAATCCCTCGATTTCACCGTCAAACGGTACGTCGCGTTCGTACACGGCAATCCCGTTTTCACTAAGCAAACCGCGTTGCGCAATTTTTTGCAACGCCTTTTCCCCATAGTCAAATCGATAGGGCGGATCAATAAAAATTAAATCAAACTGCCCGCGCGCGATATCCAAGCAGGAAAGATAATCGCTTTGCATCACCTTTGCTTGTTCGCCGTTGACCGCAATTTTTAAAGCGGTTAAATTTTTCTTCACGATGGCAATACTGTCTTTGGAAATGTCGTTAAATACAACCTCTTTCGCCCCGCGGGACAAACTCTCAATCCCAAGCGCACCGCTGCCCGCAAACAAATCCAACACCCGCGCGCCGTAAATTTTTAAGGAAAGAATATTAAACAACGCTTCCCTTGCGCGGTCGGACGTCGGGCGTACGTTATCGCCCGCAAACTCCGCCAAAACACGGCTTCTAAATTGTCCGCCAATTACTCTCATACTCGTATCTCTCTTACTCAAAAATCCATTTCAACGCGTACATGCCCTTATCATTTACGTTTTTTAGGCTTCGTGCCGGGCAACCCGCCGTAATTAATTTTCTTCACCTTTGCCTCTTCAGCTTTCATTGCTTGCTCCGCAATCAACTGCTCGCGAAGGCGTTTTGCACGGCGCGCATAAGCACCCGCAATATAGAATCCGCCCGCAACCACGATAGGAATTAAGGCAAATAAGCAAGACACGTAATAACTGATTACCGCCGCGCCCGTTTTATGCATAAGGTAAAAGGGAATCACCGACCAACCAGAGGTCAAAAATCCTATAAGCACCAAAATCGCAACCCCTTTCCCAGGCGCATCGCTGTCGATTCTCCCCTCAAACGCACCGAACAAAATCCCAATGATAAGGGTAATCAGTGCCGTAAACGCACCGAAAGCAAACCCTTTCCAGATGCGGTATTCTTTCGCTTCCTTGTGGCTGGACATCTTAAAACCGCCATCCAACGCATCCGCAGACATACGCTTCATATTGCCCGACACCAACATTTCATATTGCGACCCGCCGTTCGCCCAAGCAAGCAACGCCGAATACGCCGAACCGCCGATGATACACACCACCGTCCACATAACACCCTTGCTTGTCCATTCAAGCTGTTCCCCTTTCATGGTTAACATCATCAAAATCGTACCCGCGCAACAATACATAAAAGTTGCGGGTATGGAAAGCTTGAATAATTCCCACATCTGTCTGCCGATTTTTTTTAATTGTTTTTTAATCACTTTTGCATCCATATTCGTTTCTCCGAATTTTTTTCTCACGTAATAAACAAAACTTCTTCATCCGTCACAAGGACGTCCATTTTCTCATCCCACGCTTCGCAGGGCACTTCGTTGACAATTTGGAACTGATACCCAAACGCCACCCGCCTCGCTGGGGATTGTTTCAAATAGCGATCGTAATATCCTTTACCGTAACCCAAGCGATTCCCCTGCTTGTCCACAGCCAAAAATGGAATCACCGCCACGTCGATTTTACCTGTAAAACGCTCCCCTACGGGTTCGCGGATTCCATAATCGGATAAAGTAAAATCCTCTCCGTATTCCACAGCGTACATTTCACCATTTTCCACCCGAGGACAATACACCTTATGTCCGTCCGCAATTAAGCGTTCAATCAATCGATCGGTCGGGGCTTCCCGAAAAAACGAAAGGTAGATAAAAAAGGTTAAACAAATACCTGCCCCCTCCGTTTTAGGAAAAATTGCCTCGTAAAAATGCTCGATTAACCGTTGCTCTTTGATATCGCGGTTGGTGTTTTCCGCGCGTTTCCCTTTCATGTACGCGCGTAAGTCCGCCTTTCGCTGTGATAACGTAGACGGCTCACCGTCCGCAAAACGAAGATTCCTTGTCATAAATAAACTCCGCGCGTCGGGTAGCCGCGCACAAAACTTCATACGCAACCGTACCCGTCACGGTTGCCACCTCGTCCGCATCCGTCATAATCGGCAAATATTGTCCTTGTAAGAACCTGCCCTGACGAATGCAAGCGTCCATACACGATACACCCGCTTGGGTTTGCCAACCGTCCGTACCATTTTCCCGTTGTCGTAAAAAACCATCTGCATATCCCGCCCTAATCACAGTCAAATCTTTCGACCGTTCGGGCGCTTTCTCTTCACCGTAACCTATTCCGCCAAATTGATATGTTCGGCATGCAATCGTTTTGGCATATACAGCCATAGCTTTTTTCAGGTCAAGCCTTTTGACTGTTTCCAACGCCACACCCGTCGTTTCGTTTGCTTTACATGGTAAATATCCATACAAACCAAGCCCCACACGCACCCCGTCAAAGCGATATTTTTCACCCAATAATGCCCCATAAGTGGCACCCAGGTATGCGTTGAGCGCAGGAAAATACCTTTTCCCTATCGTCAACATTCGTTCGAAACACACGCACTGTTTTTCTGCGCGGGTAATATTACACTCACATAAATGCGAATCCATACCCACAACGTGCACCCATGGATTGCCTTGTAAAAACTTACAAGTTTTCCCTAGAGTCTGCACATTCATGCCGTAACGGTTCATCCCTGTATTGACCTTCAAACGTACCTTGAGGGGTAGGTTGTATTTTTCACAAACACGTACAATTAAGCGGGCGGTTTTCAGTGAATCCGCCATCGCGGTAAAGCCATTCACCGCCAAAGCATACACCTCGTCCTCAGCGGTCGGCGGAGTCAACACCAAGATATCTTTTCCGCACGCCGCCACACGAATCGCCAAACCTTCCTCTATCAATGCCACCGCAAACAAATCGGCTGTCCCGCACAACGCGGCGGTGACCGCTTCCGCGCCATGGCCGTAGGCATTTGCTTTGACCACTGCGCAAAGCTTCGTCTTCGTCAACCTTGAAAACGCCTCCGCGTTATGCCGTATATGTTGTAAATTGATTTCCGCGCGAACCTTCTGCATGCTATATCGTATGCACAATCGGCGGTAAATTGCGACTTATTTGCTGAAAATAATACGATGACAGTTATCGCATTCGATGGAAGCGCCGCCCGTCAACTTATTTCTTGCCGCAAGGGGCGGTTCCATACTACAGAACGGACAACGTGTGCCAATCAATTCACCCACGACGGGGAAAATCTTCTCCTTACGTTTCGTTTTATAGACTTCCATAAACTTCGCGTCCACTTCCTTTTCAAGCTTCGCAAGTTCTGTTTCCAATGCTTTCTTTTCCGCATCGCGCGAAGTTTTCAAGGCTTTGTATTTTTCCGATGCTTCGGCATACTGTTTCTGCGCGGCAAGCACCTGCTTTTTCAATTTTTGGTATTCTTCATCCGTTGCCTTGATGTTTGCCAACAACGTGTTGAGGTCAGCTTTTAACTTCTTCAACTGTTCTGCAAACGATTGTGCTTTTTTCTTGTAGAATGTAACGTCCGCGCCGTTGGTCACCAATTCATCCAAATGATCGAAATCACCCAACGTTTCTTCCGCGCGCGCATACTTTTGTTCAAGCTCTGCCGCTTCCGCCTTCAGTGCGGTTGCTTTCACCTCTAACGAGTCCAATTTTTCAGGTGCAGATTCGAGAAATTTTTTATACTTGACGTATTCTTTTCTTTCCTCGCTGCCTGCCAACTCACGTTCAAGCTTATAAAGCTTGCTGTCCGTTTCCTGATAATTTAAAATTGCTTGTAACTGTGCCATAATATTATATCTCCCTCCCGTTAAAACAAGTTGTCTTCCGTGTGATAAACACAAGGAATATCCACTTGCTCACGGATTTTTTTACTGTATTTTTCAAAGCCGTACTGTTCGGATGCATAATGCGTCAAAACTATCACGGAAATGCCCGATTCGGATAAAAGTTGTAAAAGATGATGTTTAAAATCGGACGAAACCATCACCTGCGCGCCCATTTTTTTTGCATAGAGGATTGCACCTTCGTCCGCACCCGCACCGCAAAAACTTGCCACGCGCGATACTTCTTCGTTTTTATCCCCGTAAACAAGAATGCGGTCGGTGGAGAATACCGTTTTCATATTTTCCGCAAGCGCACCCAAAGCAATCGGCTGCACGTCGTATACTTTACCGTAACCGCTATCTTCCACAGGATGTTGTATACCAAGCAACGCCCCGACAGGTGCGCCCGCCGCACGCATAATCCCCTGCATCAAGCAATCGTCAATACCGCCTTTTACCACGTCCAAATTCAAGTGCATGGAAATAACGGAGATCCCCTCGCGGATACAACGCACCAATTTCTCGCCCAAAATCATCGGATCGTTCATGCATACGTTGCTGATTTTACCATAGATAACGGGGTGGTGGGTAATGATAAGATTCGCGCCGTGCGCAATCGCTTTGTCAATCGCCGCGTTGGTCAAATCCAACGAAAAGACGATGCCCGTCACTTCCTCGCAAGCTTCCACCAACAAACCGCTGTTATCGTATGCGCCTGCCGTTTTGCAATATTCATCGCTCAAACGCTTGGGCGCAAACGCGTCTGCTATTTTATAAATTTCACTTAATTTCACCGTTCAACACTCCTTGTAAACGATTTTTTCTCTGTAATAAATCCGCCTTACTTGCTTCCTGCAATTGGGGTTGTTTCAAGTATTTGTCAATATTGCCAATCAGCTTGTTCATGCGCTTGGTAAACGCCTCAGGAAAGGTTTCCAAATTCTCTTTGCCAAACTCGTACTCCGCATCGGTATAAGAACCTTCATCGCATACCTGCCCCCTGCATTCACACCTTCCACCGCAGATGACGTCGTAAAATTTACCATCTTCAAAAGTGAAATCACGGTCGATGTATCCGCCGTTTGCAAGGATATATCTACGCAATTTTTCCGCGTCGTGCATGGGCTGAAAGACGAAACGTTTGGGCATAAAGCCGTACTTTTCATCCGATAAAATGGACACGATTTCACTGCCGCCCATCCCTGCAATCAACACCTCGTCCACATCCTTGGGCACACCTAAAAAACCGTCGCCAAGCACCGAGATTGCCTTACCTTGCCGAATGTACGGCGCAAGCAATGCTTCCGCCTTGGCAAGACTTCCTTTGCTGATATCGGACAAAATTGCGCGGTCGCACAAGCCGTTTTTCAACATATATTCTGAACAATAGCCATGGTCGCACCCTACGTCGGCAAAGGTTTCCGCCTTTTTGAGCAACGAACACAGCGTGTCAATCCGTTTCCCGTAACCCATTATTCAAGAAAATCTTTCAAACGCTTACTGCGGGAAGGATGACGAAGCTTCCTCAAAGCTTTCGCTTCAATCTGACGGATACGTTCACGGGTAACGTTGAATTCTTTACCCACTTCTTCCAAAGTTCTAGGCTTACCATCGTCGATACCATAACGCAAACGAAGCACCTTTTCTTCACGAGGGGTCAAGGTATCAAGAACACCAAGAAGCTGTTCTTTCAACATAGAGAAAGCTACCGAATCACTGGGAGTAATCGTTTTTTCATCTTCGATGAAATCGCCCAAATGGCTGTCTTCCTCTTCACCAATCGGCGTTTCAAGCGAAACGGGGTCTTGCGCGATTTTTTGAATTTCGCGTACGCGTTCTACCGTAACACCCATCTTTTCCGCGATTTCTTCGGGTGAAGGTTCACGGCCGAGCTCCTGCAACAACACGCGCTGTACGCGGGTCAATTTATTGATGGTTTCGACCATGTGCACAGGAATACGAATGGTACGCGCTTGATCTGCAATTGCGCGGGTAATCGATTGGCGAATCCACCACGTTGCATACGTGGAGAACTTGAACCCCTTTTGATAATCAAATTTTTCCACAGCCTTCATCAAGCCGAGGTTGCCTTCCTGAATCAAATCCAAGAAAAGCATACCGCGTCCCACGTAACGTTTCGCAATCGAAACCACCAAACGCAAGTTGGCTTCCGACAAACGCTTTCTTGCGGCGATATCGTTTTCCTGCATACGCTTTGCCAATTCGACTTCTTCTTCCGCCGACAGCAAAGGCACGCGCCCGATGTCCTTGAGGTACATTTTCACGGGATCGTCTAAGCCGATATCGGAAAGTGCTTGTTCAAACAATTCGCGGTCGCGTTGATCTTCGTCCACGATTTGAATGCCGTTTTCGCTTAAGGATTTGTACACGTAATCCATCTGCGCGGGATCGGTGTCGTACTTTTCCATGATATCGCAAAGTTGGTTGGTTGTGATGCTGCCTTTCTTCCCGTACCCATTGATGATACCAGTCAGAATTTCATTGAGTTTTTGCTCGGATATATTCATCTTTTATCCTCCGTTTATATCAAAACAGTATTCTGTTTTTTTCCTTTTTTTATTTTTTCTTTTTGTATTTCGTCGCATACCTGCCCACGTCGTTTTGGCAAATTATGCTTTTTTCAATGCTTTGCGTTTTTGTATGCATTGACTGAGTTTCACCGCAATTTGTTTACGCGCTTCTTCTTCCGTTGCTTGGGCATATTGCTGATTCAGCTCCGCAATTTCTTCCTCGATGGATTCAAGCTGTAAAGTTTTTAAACTGTCCGCAAAGAACCGTTCAGCCACCCCACCCGATAATTTATCTCCATAGTTTAAATCCAAAATTGCGTTAAACTCCGCGCAGTTCTCATCCAAGAATTCAAACAATTCGCTCGGTCTGATACGTTCGCCTTGTTCTTCCCTATCCGCGATATAGCGGGCAATGATGATGTGCGTTTCATCTTTTAAGGGCAAGTCCGTCACCGATACCCCCATCGCGTAAGGCGCAGAAAATAGGCGTGCCGCCAAAATAAATCGTTTCGCCTTTTGTTGTTTATCCGTACCCGAAGCCGTCTCCGCCATGCGTTCTTTAAAATCCTGCGGTTCAGCCGAAGTCACTTCCTTCTTCACGTTTTGCAAATCTCGTTCCAACGATTGATAAGTGATGCCCGTTTTATCACGGATTTTTTTCAACAACACTTCCCGCTCGCTTTCGCTTTCTGCATCCCGCACAATCTTCAAGGCTTCCCCGATAAACCGACGTTTTTCTTCCGTTTTATCGAGGTCGAATTTCCGTTCTAAGGTATGCAAACGATAATCGATGACAGGCATCGCATTATCCAAACATTGTTGATAAGCGTCCGCACCTTGTTTCGCTACGTCATCGGGATCTAATCCGTCGGGCATAGGCACAACGCGTACGTGCAAACCTGCGTCTTTCAAAATTTCCAACCCGCGCAAATCGGCGTTTTGCCCTGCGAAATCCCCGTCGTAGCTAATCAATACGTTGTCAGTGTATCGCTTGGCAAGCCGTGCTTGTTCCTTGGTCAGTGAAGTCCCCATCGTCGCAACAACGTTTTTAAAACCCGCTTGATACAAGGAAATCGTATCCATATACCCTTCGACGAAAATCACTTCCTGCAAGGACTGCTCGCGTTTTAACTTCTTTAAAAGGTTGACGTTGTACAAGGTTTTACTCTTGTCGAACAACATGGTTTCTTTGGTGTTTTTATACTTGCCGAATTTTACCTTTTCCAGCTTGCGCCCGCCAAAGCCAATCACTTCGTCAAAGGCGTTGATAATCGGAAAAATCAACCGTTCGCCCAACGCATCGTACAATCGACCGTTTTTCTCGCTGGCGCCAAGCACCCCGCTGTCAATCAAATCTTCCTTGAAATACCCTTTCCCCGCAAGATAATCGGGCAAAGAATAGAAGTCGAGTGACGCACCCAATCCAAATTTTTTCACAGTCGTCGGTGCCAAACCGCGGTTGGAAATGTATTGCAAATACGGGTCAGCCTTTGCGTCTCCGCTGTATAGATTGCCAAGGTAAAACCTTGCGGAATCCAACAAAATTTTTGCCATCGCATCGCGCTTTTTCTTTTTCCGCGCCGCTTCTTCGGTGTCAAAGTTACTCTCAGGCACCGTCATTTTTACCCTCGATGCCAAGATACGAACCGCACCCATGAAATCGGTAGATTCAATCTCTTGCACAAACTTGATAACGTCGCCTGATTCTTGACAGCCGAAACAGTGGTAAAACTGTTCCCCCTCATTGATGGCAAACGATGGTGTTTTTTCATGGTGGAATGGACAGCACGCCCAATAATTTCCACCCTTTCTATCCACGGCAACGTAACTGCGGACGACTTCGACAATATCGTTTTTCTGTTTTAGCGTCCTAAGAAAGGACGAGAATTCGGAATCAAATCTTCCGCCTATCACGTAATACCTCCTAAGGCAAAGGTCGCGGGAATGAAGAGATTTTCAAACACGGTGATTGCGTATCTGTCCGTCATGCCGGAGATATAATCGCACACCGCGCGTTCTTTCCCGTCCCTTTCCAAATTGACTAAATAATTTTTCGGCAGTTTATCCACGTGTACCATGAAATATTCAAACAACTGCGTCAACATCCGTTCTGCGCGGTCTTGCATGGACTTATTCGTCACCGCGTAAACGTTTTTAAACATAAACTTGCGAAGCTCGTTCGTGGCATCCATCACTTCGTCCGACATACGCACGAAGGGTTGTCCCAACGAGTTCCGCCAAATATCCGCAATCGCGGTATGAATGCGGGTCTTCGTCTTATCCCCAAGCACCTTTACCGCGCGTTTGGGCAGGTCGCTTTCTTTCAGCATTCCACCGCGAATCGCATCCTCAATGTCATGATTGATATACGCAATGCGGTCAGCAAGGGAAACCGCTTCCCCTTCCAAAGTCATGGGTTTCCCCGAACTCTTATGCTGTAAAATACCGTCGCGGACTTCCTCGGTCAAATTCAACCCTCTGCCCGATTTTTCAATTACGTCCACAACGCGCAAAGATTGTTCGTTGTGCATGAAACCATGCGAGGAAACCTTATCCAAAACCATTTCCCCAACGTGCCCGAAAGGGGTATGTCCCAAATCATGACCGAGCGCGATGGCTTCCGCGAGATCCTCGTTCAAGGAGAGCGTGCGCGCAATCGAGCGGGCGATTTGTGCCACGTCCAAGGTGTGCGTCATGCGGGTAATAAAGTGATCCCCCTCAGGCGCGCAAAACACCTGCGTTTTATTTTTCAAGCGTTTAAACGAATTGCTGTAAATAATACGGTCTCGATCCCGTTGAAATTCCGTGCGGAACTCACAAGCAGGTTCTTCCCGCAAACGCCCTTTGGTTTGCGAAGAGCGTACTGCGTACGGTGAAAGTAACCTATCTTCGTTGGCGCAAATGCGCTCGCGTACCGTTTCGTATTTTGGCACTTCTTTGCTCATCTTTTCCCCTCCTTTGCTTTATAAAAGCAAGTATGCATTTTTCCCCTACACTTATGTATTCGACATATCTTTTGTATTTCCTCTTTTTTTGTAATAATTTTTGAATATTTTTATAATTTTTCCCAAATTCACATAGGCTATGCACCAGAGAATGGTTGATTTTAGTTTTTTAGCGATTGACGAGAAAAATACGCCGTATTTCACAGTATTTTTCCGTTAAAAATCAACCAAGCGATGTGACAGAGCCGTCACATCAAATAAGCCCTCCGCTTGAAAAAGGGAGGACTTAGACAAGATTTATTCTGTTTTTTCCGCGGTTGCAGGTGCGATTTCAACCGCCTGCGCCTGTACAGCTTTGCGTTGTTGTTTTTTTAAAAGACTCTTTCTTAATACCTCTAACTTGTACGAGTTATATCTCAAAACCAACAGTGAGGGTAAATTGAGGAATAAATTGATGATAGCCACGGGAATCGCCAACACAAACCAAATATCCGATAAGGGGTAAAGAAACAAAAGGGTAAACCCTGTAAACAAACTGAAGAAATGCCCGATTTCACCGTAACAGCTCTCCAATAAAAAGCGGTCAACGTATTCAACACTTTGCGGGTCCGCCAATTTATTTTTACGGAAACCTGTAAAATGCCCGATTTCGGGGATTTTGTCTTTCCATAAACGGATTTTTAATTTTTCGTAGAACTTCTTTTCTTTCGCGGAAACCACAAATATTTTTTTCGTGTGGTCGGCACATTTCGCGGGCAACAACCGCGCAATCGTTGCGGTCAAGCCGTCCACTGCAATTTCAAAAACTACACCGAGAGCGACCAATCCAAACAGCAGGAAAAAATTTTCACCTGACCAAATTGCCACCGCACCAGAGAGTCCTAGCGAGCATACAAAAATTATCAACAAATACAATATCATTTTTCATCCTCTTGCGTTCCGTACATCAACGGCACGCCGTAAACTTCTTCATATTTTGCTTTGCAAAGCGCGTACGCTTCGTCGCACATTTTCTGCGCGCCCGCCTTTTCACCCAACGCCATATCGGGATAAATCGGAGGCATAATGTGGTAAGTGTACCTCTGTATCGGATATCCGCTTTCATCCAACCGCGTATCATCCGTCATAGTGATAAAGGTAGGCAACACGGGTACGCCCGCTTTGTATGCCATTTTGAACCCGCCAAGCTTGAAAGGGCGAGGTTTTTTGTAATTCCACCACATCCCCTGCTCGGGATAAATCAAAATCGTTTCCCCGCGTTTCAACAAGGTATTGACCGCGGACATGAAATTTATCATCGTACGGCGGTTGCTTGATAAAGGCAACGTGTTGCAATGCCGAAAGAAAAAACCATACAAACCAGGGAAATTGGTGTAATTCCCCTCGCGGATTATCTTGTAAAGATACTTGTGCGGTAAAGCCTTACGGATGCAATGAAACACTGCGTAATTGTCATAAGGGTGGAAATGGTTGCAGGTCACAATCGCACCGTTTTTTAAAGCGTGCAAATGTTCTTCCCCATACACCTTATCAATCACCAACTTGTCCTTTTTTATTAAATTTAAAAAGTAATGGTCCGCGACGAAATTGGCAACACGGCGCGAAACTTTGCTGGAGAATTTTTCACAAAGATAATCCACCTTATCAGGTAAGAGTTCAGGGGCTTCAGGATCGTTTTCCACATCCTCGTCAAAGCGCCCCTCGCGCTCGTACAATGCAATCTTTTTCAACACCTCTACCCGATCGGGAGACAGCTTCATCTCATCCATGGTATGCTCCTTTTTAATTTCCGTACACTTTTCCGTAGCGTTTGAAATACCCATCTTCACGCTCGATTTCACTGCGTGCCATTGCCTGCAAATTGGCTTCCTGGCGTTTGTCTTGTTCCTCCAAGCCCTTTACGGATTTATCAAAAATTTCTTTCAGATAATCGTAAAAATCCGTCTGTTTTGCATATTCCCAAAAATATTCACCGTAAGGCACGTCATCGTAACGCCAAGGCTTCCACGACATCAAATAATGCACAATGCGCAAGTCCTCGCGGGGCAAAATATCCTTGCCGACGGGGGATTTATTCCAAGCGCGGGGCAAACGCAATACGCGGTCTTGACAAAGCACGTTGAGATAATCCTCGTCTTGGATTAAGGTGAATTTATACTTTTGCAACAAGTCGGCAAATTGCTCGTAGAAATTTTCCTTACGGAATGCTTTCAAATTCATCAAAATTACGCCCGCGTTAAAGAAATAATCGGGATTTAACCCATCTACGATACGCACGTAATCACGGTAAACTTCAAAACTGTTCACACCCTCGCAAGGCGCACCCGCAATGAGATGATCACCCAAATCATAATCATACAACGCGCTGATATCTCCCAAAACCACGGTGTCGCAATCCAAGTACAATGCCTTATCGTACTGCGGAAACATCTGTGCAATGAACACACGGAAATAAGTGGTACAAGTATAATAATCGCGCATGTGTAAATGTTCGGAAATTTCCTTCAACGGCTGGGTTACGTCTACAAATTCCACCGTAAAACCTGGTTTGGAAAAGCGCAAAATCTTCTCTTCAAAATCTGCACGTACCCCCGAATGCAATACGTACACGCGATAATCATAATCATGCGAAGAATTTTCCAAAAGGGATTGCAACGTCACGGAAAGAAAGGGCAGATAATTGTCGTCTGTTGCAAAGAACAACGGAATTACCCCTTTATTTTCCCCCGTTTTATTACGCCCCTTCACAGACGCGCCACGCTCATCTTTCAAGGGCGTATCAATGAGGTGGTCTGCTTCGTTCCAACCTCTTCTTTTCGGACGCGAAATTTCATTTACAATTGTCATTTTGGTTTTCTCCTTTTCAGTCGTTTTCACAAACTTCACCCTACACAATCCATGCCATGCACTGTAAGGCATTCATTCTTGTCAAGGCTTATCCATTATTTCAAAAAATTGTTTCAGCTACCCCTCATGCACAAGGGGTATTATTATCCTACCCAATTTACCAAAAAAAGACAACCGTTTTACCCGCTTTTCCTCTCTACCCCTCCTCTTTGCCATTCTACCGAAAGAGACAAACCGCTCTATCCACAGTAGAATCACAACTCTACGCACAGTAGAGTCCTTTATTTTAAAGAAATTGCGGGGTTATTTTTGTTAAATCTCTAACAAGATGGTCACGGGACCATCATTCAACTGCTCAATTTTCATATCCGCGCCAAATACGCCTTTTTTGACCGTAATACCGTAGGAAGATACTTCCTTTACTGCGTACTCGTACAAAGGCTCAGCGCGCTCGGGGCGTTCAGCAAGGGTAAAGCTGGGACGGTTGCCATGGGATGCGTCACCGTATAAAGTGAACTGCGACACAAGCAAAACTTCACCGCCGACGTCTTTTACAGACAAATTCATTTTACCGTTTTCATCTTCAAAGATACGTAACCCTGCAATTTTTTTTGCAAGGTATGCCGCTTCCTTTTCAGTATCGCCAACTTTCACCCCTAAAAATACCGTCAGCCCAAAAGGAATTTCCGAAATCAATTCCCCATCCACGGATAAGGTTGTTTTTTTCACGCGTTGTACAACTGCTTTCATATTTTACCTCGCTATACGCAAACAGCAGGACGTTGCGTCCTGCTGCCATTTGTCGTTTGTATACGTAGATTAAACGCGGCTCATGTATTCGCCCGTTCTGGTATCGATACGGATCGTTTCGCCTTCTTCTACGAACATAGGAACCTGAATGGTTGCGCCCGTTTCTACCTTAGCGTTCTTCATAACGTTGGTAGCAGTGTTGCCCTTAACACCGGGTTCTGCTTCGATAACCTTAAGTTCAACAAAGTTTTCAGGTTCAACGGAGAATGCCTTGCCGTAAAGGAATTTCACGGTAACGGTATCGTTTTCCTTGATATATTTAAGCGCGTCTTCCACTTGGTCGAACGTAAGGTTTTCTTGGTTCCATTCTTCGTCTACGAATACGTAGAATTCGCCATCGAAGTAGGAATAGGTCATTTTCTTCGTTTCTACCTGTGCGGTTTCAAGCTTGGTGGTGGGGTTGAAAGTTTCGTTGGACAAAACTTGACCCGTAACAACGTTCTTCAACGTCGTTCTTACAAACGCCGCGCCCTTACCGGGTTTTACGTGTTGGAAATCTGTTACGGTGTAAACACCGCTCTTGTACTCGAAAGTTACGCCCTTACGAATATCGCCTGCCAAAATCTGTGCCATAATTTTTCTCCTTTATATGCTATATAAATTTTTTCTATTTTTAGGTTGTGTCACAGCAAGCGGTTGATAAGTGATTTTTCACATTTTGACGAGGAAAACACAAGAAAGACAAGCTTTGCGCAAGGGCGCATACCCTCAGCGGTCTGTAACCGAGCGTAAAGCATAGAATTTCGCCGTGTTTTGCCGTCAAAAATCAGCCGAGTGATGAGACAAAACCTTGTTTATAATATAATAAGATTTCTGTCGGTTTTCGACATAAAGCTTACCACTTTACCGTTTTTCAAGGTAACCGTATCTTCAATGCGGATACCGTATTCGCCCGCCGCGTACACACCCGGTTCATCCGAGAAAACCATACCGTTTTCCAAAACCTGTTCCCCTTTCGGGCTAACCGAGGGTTTTTCATGCACGTTTAAGCCAATGCCATGTCCCAACGAATGGGTAAACAGATTGCCGTATCCGTCCGCTTTCAGTGAATCACGCGCAATCGCGTCCGCTTCTTTACCCGTCATACCCGCCGTGACTTTTTCCTTGACAAGGTTGTGCGCTTTCAAAACCGAAGCATACGCTTTTTTAAACTCTTCATGCTTTCCATCATCGCCAAACAAGAAGGTGCGGGTGATATCCGAACAGTAGCCGTTGACTTTACAGCCAAAGTCAATCAAAATCGGGTCACCAAACGAAAGCTTGGTCAAACCTGTTTCGTGGTGAGGAACCGCCGCATGCGCGCCAAACGCCACAATCGTGTCAAAGGACAAACCCTGCGCGCCCAACTTACGCATTTTATATTCAAGCAAAGCCGCAACTTCCGTTTCCGTCATACCTTCACGAATTTCGGGGAGAAGCTCATTAAACGCGTCCTCGGCAATTTCACAAGCTTTTGCGATATTGTCAAGTTCCCAATCGTTTTTGGTAATCATCGCCTGCGTATACGCCTCGTCGACGTTTTGCATCTGCACCCCCGCCTTTTCCAAGGCAAGATATTCGGTATACGTCGTTTGGTCAAAGGAAATACCCACACTGTTATACCCTGCAAGGCGGTTCATAATTTCCGTTTTATTCACCATTGCAGGTTTGATATCCGTGCCCGCGAACAGTTTTTCCGTCGCTTCCATATAACGCATATCCGTGTAAAGCGTTACTCCGTCCTTATCCACAATGACGCAACCGTTTTCAGGTCCCATCCCCGTGATATAAGTCATTTGAAATGCGCAGGACGTATACACCGCTTCACAACCCGAAAGCTGCAATATCTTTTTGCCGTTTGAGTACACCATAGACTACCTCTTATCACTATTTTAACAAAAAAAAATCTTTTCGTCAAGTATACAACGATATTTTCCATAAAAAAACCGCCCTAAAGGGCGAGTTTTTACAAAGATTGGTAGATTTTTTTCATAATTTCGGCTTCTTCCGCCTGCATGCCCGCTGATTCGCTGACCAAGTAAGGTTCTAACCCCAATTCTTTCAAAGCCACCGCCAAAGGTTCAAAGTTCGGTCCATACACTTCATCTGCAAAGGTCAAGTGCTTGATTTCCCCTTTTGCCGAGTACATAATTTTGGAGAAATGTACGTGGAAATGTTTCATGCGTTCAAACCCAAGTTCCGCAATCATATATTCCAAACGGCTCTTGTAATCTTCCACCGTCACAAGCGAACCCTGCTCACGCGCGTTGATATGTCCAAAATCTACGCAAGGCGTGTATATGGGGTCGACTTTACAGAAACGGGTCACCTCTTCCACGGTGCCGATTTGGGCAATTTTACCCATCGTTTCAGGGCAGAACATCATATCCTGCATATTATTGAGATAGATATAATCACGTAAAATTTTCAAGCGGTCTTCCGTCAAAGCCACCGCCTCTTCACGCTTTGCTTTGCCCTGCGCCGCGGGGTGAAAGACCACTCGCTTTCCGCCCATCAGTTTCAGCATCTTTGCGCTGTCCAATACGTAGCCGTAGGATTTTGCCGCCATTTCATCGTCGGGGTTTGCAAAGTTGATAAAATAGGGCGCGTGCGCGGAAATTTCCACATCCTCTTTGGTAAAAGCTTCACCAATAGAGATCGCCTTATCCTCAGACATGCGTACACCGCGTCCGAAGGAATATTCAAAACAATCCAACCCGCGTTTTTTTACAAACGCTGCCGATTCTTCCGTGTGGGAATATCCTTCCGCGTAGAAACTTTCACAATTCCCGCTCGGTCCAAATTTAATCATTTGTTCTTACTCTCCTCAAATCTTCTTCCAATTGTTTTTTTAAGCCGTCTATACTGTCGAATTTCCGCACGTCGCGAAGATAGCGGATAAATTCCACCTTTAACGTCTTACCGTACAAATCCCCGTCAAAGCCGTCCAAATAGGTTTCCGTCACCACCGTTTCATCCGCAAAAGTCGGGCGCGCGCCGTAATTGGTAATTCCTTTATACGTTTTACCATCCACACAAACCCGCGTTTCGTAAACCCCAATTTTTAAGGGATATTTACCTATGGGGTAAGAAATATTTGCCGTCGGAAACCCGATTGTCCGACCAATTTTTCGATCAGCATATACTTCTCCAACCAAAAAAAACGCATGGGTCAACAATTCCTGCGCTTGCTCCACTTTTCCGTTTTGCAACAACGTTTTGATATAGGACGAACTAACTTTTTCACCGCTCATTTCCACAAGCGGCAATACTTCAACGCATACCTGGGTGCTTTGTTTTAACATTTCCGCCGTTCCCGCCGCTTTTGCGCCAAAACGAAAATCCGTCCCGCAAACGAACAACTTAGGGGTAAATTGCGTTTCCAATACCTGTAAAAACGCACGCGGTGACAAGTCCTTGATTTCCTCAAACGGCAACTCAAAAACAAAATCCACGCCAGCAGTCTTAAAAATTTCCTCGCGCTCCGCAAAGGTAAACAAGCCCTTTTCCTTTCCGCCGACAATGGTCATAATCCCCACCGAACATCCGCTGTTTTTTGCGCGCGATAAAAGCTTACGATGCCCCGCGTGCAAGCCGTCAAAGCCGCCCAATAACATCGCAACGCCCTTTTCCGTATTCGGTTGTTCCGTCAGCCATACCGTTTTTAACATAATTTTGTCTTTGCTTTCGCCTTTCCTTCCGTTACTTCCGCCAAGCCGTAAAACGACTCACCGTCGTAAATTTTATACAACCCATCCGCTACGTCCACGGATACAAAATTGCCTTGTAAAATCCGCATTGTACCCTTTTCCGTCAAGTTTAACCGTTCAAAGGGCAATACACTGTCGGTCGGGATGAGGTATTTTTCCATATCCTCGATTGCGGGGTCGTGCATGAAAAAGTCAAACGGTACCGCTTTTTGCAAGGTAAAAACACCGCTTTGAGTACGGCGAAGCGCACTCATCACCGCTTTCGTCCCCAATGCCGCCGCGATATCCCGCCCCAACGAACGAATATACGTACCGCCGCCGCAACGGATTTTCACCAAGAAGGTATCCGCACTGTCCTCTTTTTTACCAAGAAGTTCCATACCATAGATATGCACTTTTTTCGGCGCGAGTTCAAATTCAATCCCTGCGCGCGCCAAATCATACCCTCTGCGGCCGTTGATGTTCTTTGCGCTGTACTTAGGCGGAACCTGCATAATATCCCCGAAAAAAGTGGGCAATACGTCCGAAATTTCCGTTTCATCGGGTACATGCCCCCCTTGTACGAGATTTCCCGTCGAATCAAGCGTATCCGAATCCACCCCAAAAGTAAACTCGGCAATATACTCTTTTTCCTTTTCCAAGAAGTAATCGAAAAGGCGCGCGGCATTGCCAACCCCTACGGGTAAAACACCGCTTGCCAAAGGGTCAAGCGTCCCCATGTGTCCGCAATGTGCGCCCGACAGCCATTTTATCTTGTTGACAACCGTCGAGGAAACAATCCCCGACGGTTTGTCTACGTTAAAAAATCCAAATTGTGAAATTTTTTGTTCTCTTTTCATTATCTAAGTTCAATACCGAGTTTAAATTTAAGGTTGCTCAAAATCTTCTTCACGTATCCGTCCAAAGTTTCAGGAGTAAACGCCTTTTCCACGTTTGCATCAGGCGTAAAGGTCAAAGTGAACGCCATACTCTTTTTGCCTTCAGGCACTTGACCGCCGCGATATACGTCGAAAAGTTTTACTTCCGTCACGTACTTGCAAGAATGCATCAGTACGTCTTCGATTTCCGCGCAGGTGAGTTTTTCATCCGCAATCAACGCAAGGTCGCGTTTCACCGCAGGGAATTTCGGCAAGTTTTTATAACGCACGCCGTCATCCAAATCCAACGCACCCAAATCCAATTCACCCAAATATACTTTCTTATCCAAACCAAGGGATGCGGAAATCGCAGGGTCCAACTCACCAATGTAACCCACCGTCTTACCATTCAAAATCACGTTCGCGGAAACACCAGGGTGCAAGTAGGACTTCGAAGCTCTTTCATAGGTAAAATTCAAATGGAAGACTTCGGCGATGCGTTCCACCCCGCCTTTCATATCGAAGAAATCATTTTTACCGCCCCAAACGCCAAGCACTACGTGTTTTCTTTCGTCGGGCTGTTCGCTCGCCGCTGTGTTGCGAGGGGTGTAAGTGCTTGCGATTTCAAATTGTCTACCTTCATCGTTGCCACGGCGAATATTACGCACCGCGTTCATTAACATGGAAGGCGCAAGGAAAGTACGCATCACGGACAATTCTTCGCTGATGGGGTTCAAAATACGTACGGCATTTCTTTCCTCTGCATCTTCGGGCAATTTCATGAGGTCAAAATCCTTCGGGGAGTAGAACGAATAGTTATACGCTTCCGAGAAACCTTGCACACACAACAAGTTTTTAAGGTGTAATTCCTTCTTCTGTTCATCCGTCAAGCCGCCGCCCGTTACTTGCGCCGCTTGTAAGAAGGTGGGGATGATATGGTCATAACCGTACATACGGATGATTTCTTCTGCCAAATCGGGATATCCGTCCACGTCATCGCGATAGCCAGGGATTACCACCGTCAAAGCATCACCCTCAATCGCGGGTTGGAAATTCAAACGGGTCAAAATGGACAAGATTTCCTCGTTAGGCACTGTGATACCGAGCAATGCATTGATTTTCGCAATACTTGCCGTCATTGTACGAGGGGCCAAATCCACCGCGCAAACGTCTGTGCAAAGTTCGGTGACTGTACCGCAAGCAAGTTCTTCTATTAAGTGCAACGCTCTCGCCATGCCCAAGCCGTTGGTGTATGCATCCACACCCTTTTCAAATCGAGAAGACGAGTCGGAAGACTGACCAAGCGCACGCGAAGTTTTTCTTACGTTGTCACGCGCAAACTTTGCCGATTCGAAGTAAACGTTTTTGGTCGAGGATTTGATTTCACTGTTTAAACCACCCATAATCCCTGCCAACGCAACGGGTTTATTACCATCGCAAATCACAAGATTTTCGGGGTTCAAAGTAAATTCCTTTTCGTCCAAAGTAACAATTTTTTCACCCTTTTCCGCACGTCGAACGATGATTTTTCTATCCGCGATATCGTCTGCGTCAAACGCGTGCATGGGCTGTCCCATTTCCAACAAGACAAAGTTGGTGATATCAACGATGGGCGAAAGAGAACGAATCCCCGAAATCGCCAAACGTTTTCTCAGCCAAGCAGGCGAAACCGTTTCCGTGACATTTTCCACGTAATGTCCCACGTAGCGGGGGCAAAGGTCGGGCGCAAGCACTTCTACCGAGATGGGAGATGCCGACGTCTTTTTTGCCGTATAGGTAAAGTCGGGTGCCTTGAAAGGCTTATTCATAACCGCCGCCACTTCACGCGCGATACCCAAAATGCATTGACAATCGGGACGATTTGCAGTAACGGAAATATCAAAAATCCAATCGTCCAAACCAACGATTTTCTTGATATCTTCGCCCACAGGCGCATCCTTTGCCAAATCCAACAAGCCGTCAAATTCTGCCCCAGGGTAGAAATCATCGTTGATACCGAGTTCTTCACCCGAACAAAGCATACCGAAGGATTCTACACCGCGAAGCTTGCCTTTCTTAATTTTCTTGATACCGTCGGGGTTCTTTTCCAACATGGCGGGATTGCTTTCCACCACCGTCGAACCATCCAACGCGCAAGGCGTTTTCATGCCAACGTATACATTGGACGCGCCCGTTACGATTTGTAATTCTCTGCCGTATTCTTCACCGCAATCCACGACGCAGATTTGCATGTGGTCGCTGTCGGGGTGAGGAGTCAACGCCTTGATTTCACCAACCACGACACGGCTGATTTTCTCACCAAGGTAAATGAGTTCTTCGACCTCAAAACCGCAGGAAAAGAGTTTGTCTGCCAATTCCTGCGCGGAAATATCAATATCTACGTAATCTTTCAACCAACTTAAAGGTGCTTTCATATCCGTTCCCTCCCTTAATCCTCGAACTGTTCCAAAAATCTGGTATCGTTTTCGAACAGCGTTTTGATGTTGTTAATGCCGTATTTCAACATAGCAATACGTTCAACACCCATACCGAATGCAAAACCCGTATATTCATCGGGGTCTACGTTACAATTTTCCAATACGTGACGGTTGACCATGCCCGCGCCGAGCACTTCAATCCAGCCCGTACCCTTACACAAACGGCAACCTTTCCCACCGCATTCTGAACAGCTGAGGTCAACCTCTACACTGGGTTCGGTGAACGGGAAATAGGAAGGACGCAAGCGTACTTTGGTAGAATCGGTGAACATTTTACGCGCAAATTCACCAAGCATACCCTGCAAATCACAAAGAGTAATCCCCTTGTCTACGACAAGCCCTTCCATCTGGTGGAACATGGGCGAATGGGTCGCGTCATCGTCCGAACGGAAAACTCGGCCGGGGGAAAGGATTTTAATCGGGGGCGCATTCTTTTCCATAACGCGGATTTGGCCTGCCGAAGTTTGCGTACGAAGGAGTAAATTTTCCGCAAGATAGAAAGTATCCTGCATATCGCGCGCGGGATGATCCTTGGGGGTATTGAGGGCGGTGAAGTTGTAGTAATCGGTTTCGATTTCAGGACCTTCAAACACCTTAAAACCCATACCTGCGAAAATATCAATCAGCTCATTTTTTACAAGAGTAATAGGATGTAATGCACCCGCCTTGTAGGTTTTCCCAGGCATCGTAATGTCGATACGTTCCTTGGCGTACTGCGCTTCCAATTCCATTTTACGCACAACGACAGCGCGTTCGTCAAACAACGTTTCCATCGATTGTTTAAATTCGTTGACCACTTTACCGAACGTGGGACGTTCTTCCTTAGGCAAATCTTTCATGCCGCTCATAATCCCTTTCAGCTCGGTTTGGAACTTTACCTTTACTTCGTAAAGTGCTCTGCCCGTTTCCGTCTGCCCAATCGCCGCGGTAATGTCCGCGCGCAAGCTTTCGATTTTTTCTTTCATATCTTTCCTCCGAAAATAGTTTCGTTAAATGTTACCAGATTCATTGTCATAATTATCCATCAACAATTGCATGATTTCTTTATAACAAGAACGCCCTGCGTGTCAAAAGGACACGCAGGGCGAAATTTCCGCTGTACCACCTGCATTCGCGTAAGCATTTCTTACGCCTTATTCCCGCCGTTACGCCGCGGTATACGGTCCTTCCTACCTCTTATATAAGTCTCAAAAGGACGGCTCCAAAGTGAAATGGCAACGTTTTATCCTTTTTCTACCTTTCAGCCTATGGGTAAAATCTCTGTCAAAGGAACCTCAAACGCACCTGCTTTTTCATCGCCTGTATGCAATTTACTACTATATTATATACGCTCCGCGGGAAAAAGTCAAACGTTTTTCCGCCGCGAAGCGTAAATGTCAAGATTTATTTATTTTTAAGCAAGTCACGGATTTCTTCCAAAAGACGGGTATTTGCCATCGCTTTTTCCTCTTCTTTTGCCGCTGCAATCGCCGCTTCTTCCGCCGCCTTTGCAGCCGCCTCAGCTTCAGCCGCTGCCTTTGCTTCCTTGATGGCTTTTACATTGTTTTCATAGATTGCTACCGCTTCTTTCTTCGATACTCTCTGTTCTCTGCAGATACGGTAAATTTCTTTCTTTTCATCAAAATCCAACCCTTCCAACATACGTTCGTGCGCTTTGGCAAGGTTGTTCATGGTACGAACCACCAAAAACAATACGAATGCCACAATGAGGAAGTTGATAATCGCGCTGATAAACGAGCCCCAATCAATATAAATCGAGCTTGCAAGGTCAATCGTCACACCGTCTTCCAAGTAAGCGGGTTCGCCCAAAATAGTCACCGCTTTTTCCAACGCGCCGCCGCCCAAAGCCATCGCCAACAACCAGTTGATGACGGGTTTCAAAATAAAATTACTCAACCCGTTCACAATCCCCGTAAACGCACCGCCGACGATAACACCGACAGCCATATCCAGCACGTTTCCGCGGGTGATAAACGTCTTAAATTCGCCAAAAAACTTCTTAACTTTGCCAATCTTCTTTTCCATTGTCAAACCCCTTTCCGCGGTTGCCCGCGTTATTTTGACAATAGTATACAATATTCGACAGGCTTTGTCAATACCCTTTTTTAACTTTCTTTATCCAGTAAATCTTTCATCCAAAAAATTTCTCCCGACGTTTCTTTTACAAGTTCTAAAATTCGTTCGCGGAGTTCTTTCCTTGTCACCCGCGTCAACGCGTCCGTATACTGACCAAGCAACGCTTTTTCCAGTAAAAGCAAATCCTTTAAACTATCCTTTTCGTTTAAGGTAATTTCTCGTTTCTCCAACCTCATTGCGCACCTTCCCCCTCATTCAACGCAGACATGCCCTGCCCATTTTTCTTTTTTACCGTTTTACCGCACACCAAACCTAATAATTTCTCCTTGCGTTTTTCATGACGAAAACTGCAATCTTCCATCATCTTTGCAAGGGCGGGATCCGTCAATAGCCGTGAATAAATTTTTGCCTTTTTCTCCAAAATATCTTCCCAATCCGCAAGCGCGGTCAAACATTCCTGTTCACAATGTTCCACAATAAAAAACCTCCCGTTTTCCACAGTATGGGAAACGCGGGAGATTGTATACCTTATTTTTTCGCATAATCACACAAATGTGATAAAGTGCAAGTTTCACACGCAGGTTTTTGCGAATGGCAGACCTGCCGACCATGATAAATCAACCAATGGTGCGCCTTAGACCAATCCGTTTTCGGCACGACCTTGTACAAACCTTCCTCCACCTCGCTTGGCGTTTTGCCTTTGGCAAGTCCCAAACGGTTGCTCACGCGGAAGACGTGAGTATCCACCGCAATCGCATCCCCGCCAAACGCCACTGCATACACAACGTTTGCCGTCTTCTTTCCAACACCTGCAAGGGTCATCAGTTCTTCCACCGTACCAGGCACTTCACCGTTAAATTTATCCAAGATATCTTGTGAAGCGGACAGAATATGTTCCGCCTTCATGCGGTAAAATCCGCAAGAGAAAATATATTTTTCCAGTTCCTTTTGCGATAAAGTCACCATCGCTTGGGGGGTGGAATATTTTTCAAATAATTTTGCCGTTACAATATTCACCCGCGCGTCCGTGCATTGCGCAGACAAAACCACCGCCACAAACAACTCGTACGGGGTCGTAAAATTCAACGCAGGTTTCGCGTCTGGGTATAAAGTTGCAAGTTCGGACAAAGCCGCTTGTTTTTCCGCTTTTTTCATACTTGCATTATAGCACATCTGCGCATAGAATGCAAGCGTTTTAAACCTTTCCGCCATACGGCGTCAGGGACAATTTACCACCGATAAAATCCATTTTATAAAAACCCTTAAACGAAGCATACCGCCCCGTCCGTAAAATTGCTTGCGCGCGTATAAACGAACGCTCGTCAAACTTTACACATAATCCGCAACCGATCCGCGCCTCTTTCGGGGTGGGAACGGTCTGTGCCGATACTCCGTAGGATTGTAACCGTTCTGCATAATCCAAGCTGTGCGCCCGCGAACGAAAAACCGCCAATATTGTCATGTCATACCCGCCTCCTTTGGGGAATAATATATTGTATGAATTTTTCTCCAACCGAGGTTCGTATATGATATATTTTGACAACGCCGCCACGGGCGGCAGAAAACCCGATACCGTCCTGACCGCCGTTGCTTCCTCCATCAAGGTTTGCGCCAACCCTGGCAGAAGCGGTCACAAACTGTCGCTGGCTTGCGCCAAGCAGATACAAAATTGCCGTTACACCTTAAACGCACTGTTCGACGGGTATGGATTCGACCGCGTTATTTTCACCAAAAACTGTACGGAAGCCTTAAACGTTGCATTGCTGGGCGTATTGAAAAAAGGCGACCACGTCATTGCCACTTGCATGGAACATAACTCCGTCTTGCGCCCCTTGGAATACTTACGGCAAGCAGGAACCATTGAATATGATATCTGCCCTTTGCGCGGTGAGAAAGCGGGCGCGTATCTGCACGCGGAAGATATCCGTGCCCTGCTTCGTCCCAACACACGATTGGTTGCCGTAACCGCCGCTTCCAACGTCACGGGCTATGCGCCCGATGTCAAAGCAGTGCGAAAAATTCTACCCGATCACGTCCTGCTTTTGTGCGACGGAGCGCAAGGCGCGGGACACTTTGATATCAAAATGCAGGGGGCAGGTATCGATTTACTGACGATTGCAGGGCATAAAGGCATGCTGGGCATACAAGGCAGCGGCGCGTTGCTTTTTTCTGAAAGAGTCAACCCCGTCCCCCTTTTATTCGGCGGTACGGGGTCGATGAGTATTTCCTTGGAAATGCCCGATTTCTATCCCGATGCATTGGAAGCGGGGACACTCAACTTCCCCGCAGTCCTTTCTCTGTTAGAGGGCGCGCGCCACCTTACTTTACACCAAAAAGAAATCACAAGTAAAATCCTCGTTTTAAGCGAATATCTTGTCAAGGGATTGCAAAAATTACCGCAATACACGCTGTATTCCGCACCCAATCCTTGTGGAATTACAGCGTTTGCACATCGAATTTTTCCCTCGGAAACCATTGCGGAACGGCTGTCGGAAGAATACGCAATCGCTACGCGGGGCGGGTTGCATTGCGCGCCCTTGATACATGAAGCCTTAGGCACGCAAGACGGCGGTTTGGTGCGCGTTTCCCTTTCACACGATAATACACGCCAAGAAATTGATATCCTATTAAACGCGTTATCCGCTATGTAAAATCAAATTTCTTTCAATTTATCCACAACTGCGCGCAGGCGTTTTCTTTGCGAACTGTCCAGCATGGGAGCAAAGCTTTGGTAAAACACCTCGATTTCCTCATTGGAAAGCGTGCCCGCGCGTTTACTTTTTTCCGCTTCCGATAAAATATTTTTCAACATATCCGCGTTACTTTTTCCATTATATTGTGAAATAATTTTCCGCGTTAACTCCTCCGCGCTTGCCGTTTGCACTGGCGTTTCATTTGGCGCGTAGTCCTTAAAACTCTTCATATCCACCTCCGAAAAATTGATACTACATACTATTCTCATCATCAACTTTTCGACACAGTGCATATACTGTAACATGGAAATTTTGATATTGGTACTGTTATATTATCTTTCACAAAACCCCGATTTTTCGGAAAGCGTTCGGCCGTTGATGGCGAAATTAAAAAATTCCGAACAGATGCTCAGCTTTTTAAAGGATTTATCCACCTTTACGCAAACCTTTAACACCTTTCAACAAACCAAGAAAACGGATTGCGACACGGAAGAAAAACCCAAAAATGAAAAAGAAAATCCGCAATCCCCCACCTCGGGAATCGCGGATGAATTTATCCAAAATATTTTAGATAATTATTTAAAGAAGAATTGATTTGGCTATGTCACAGAGAATGGTTTATTTTAGCTTTTTTTAGCGATTGACGAGAAAAATACAAGAACGACAAGTGTTTTGTGAGGGAGCATACCCACAGCGGTCTGCAACCGAAAAAAACACGCAGAATTTCACAGTATTTTACCGTCAAAAATCAACCAAGTGATGTGACAGAGCCATTGTTTACACAATGGAAAATCCACCGTTGACGGGCAAATCAATCCCCGTCACGTAGGTATTTTCTTCCAAATACAAGACGGCATTTGCTACGTCTTCCCCCTGCCCGATGCGCCCCATCGGGATTTCTTCCTTTAACGCCTGCATATCTTCTGCGGTAAAATGTGCGTTCATCTTGGTGTCAATCACCCCAGGAGAAACGCTGTTTACACGAATCCCCGACCAGCCCAACTCTTTCGCCAATGCCTTGGTGAAACCAATCAGCGCCGCCTTCGATGCCGAGTACACACTCTCACAACTTGCGCCGACTTCTCCCCACACGGAAGAAATATTGACAATCAGCCCGCTTTGGTTGGAAATCATATACTTCACCGCCTCGCGCGAACACAAAAACGCCCCGCCCATATTGACGGACATCAACGCGTTGTATTCGTCATACGTCACGTCCTGAATCTGTTTCACCAACGCCACGCCTGCATTGTTGACAAGGATATCCACTCCGCCGATTTTTTGAAAGAGCGCAACCACTTCGTCTTCCTTGGAAACGTCCGCGCGATAGGTTTCAATCCCCAACGCGGAAACCGCTTTCGCCCCCTCTTCATCACGGGAATAAACTGCGCACACGCGGTACCCTTTCCCTTTAAATTTCACAGCGATGCTTTTACCGATTCCGCGTACACCGCCCGTCACCAAAACTGTCTTCATCTCATACCTGCCCCGCCCGTTTTACACAATCGACATAATTTCCGCCCCGATTTCTTCAGGGGTTTTACCGTCTACCTTCACTGTAAAATCCGCCACGCGTTCATAAATAGGCTCGCGTTCGGAAAATAATTTTTCCAACCTTGTTTTCAAATCCTCTTCCGTATGCAACAAAGGTCTTTCCGTGTCCATACGCAAACGTTGGACAAGCGTTTCCATCGTCGCTTTTAAAAAAATCATCTTACCATTCTGCCGTAAAATATCCACGTTTTCTTGGCGCAACACCAAGCCCCCGCCCACGGAAATCACCAAATCATCCTGCGCGGTCAAGCCTCTCAGCGTTTCCGTTTCCAATGCACGAAAATATTCCTCTCCGTGGCTTGTGAAAATCTCCGAAATCGGACCGTATTGCTTGACAATGATATCGTCGGTATCATACCAAACGCGACCCGTCAAATCCGCAATCGCCCTGCCGACGGACGTTTTTCCCGCGCCCATCATACCGCATAAAATCAAGTTCATTTCTTCAACCCTAACAACGCCATCGCGTAGCTTTTCCACCCAAATCCGCAAACAACACCTTTGCAGACTTCGGACAACACGCTGTGATGACGGAATTCCTCGCGCGCGTGTACGTTCGACATATGCACCTCCGCCACGGGAACATCAATTGCCGCAATCGCATCGCGAATAGCGTAGCTGTAATGGGTGTACGCCCCTGCATTCAACACGATACCATCGTACCCGCCTTGCAAAAACGCTTCGTGTAACTTATTGACCAATTCCCCCTCGATATTGCTTTGGTAAAAGTCCACGCTGTCGCCGTTGTTTTCCGCAAACACCGTGATTTTGGCGTTGATTTCTTCCAAAGTTTCCGTTCCGTACACACTCTTTTCGCGCATGCCCGTCAAATTGAGATTCACACCGTTCATCACCAAAAATTTCATAACGTTTCTCCTAAAAACATTTCGTATAATCCCATCGCTTCCGTATCGTCGGTTTCTCTCCCCAAATAGATACAATCGGCGTAATATGCTTGGTAAAACAACATTGCCTTGCCGTTTAAGGTGGAAAGTCCCGCTTCGCTTGCCAAACGCAAAAATTCTGACACCGCAGGGCGGTAAATCAAATCAATCGCATGGCTTGCACCTATAAACGCACGCGCGCTAACAGGGGAAATTCCCTCACTGTCATGCATGCCCACCCCCGTACAGTTGACGAGAATATCATACCCGCCAGCTTCAGGGTCGTCTGCAGCCGTCACGCCAAGCTCGTTGCAAAGTTCTTTCAACTTCTCCCTACGGCGTTGATAAACAGACACCGATGCGCCCGCTCTTTTCAATGCCGCCGCCGTACTTCTTCCTGATCCGCCGCCGCCAAGCACCAAAACTTTTTTACCATTTACCTCAATACCCGCCAAACGCAGCATCAGCAAAAAACCTGCCCCGTCCGTGTTAAAGCCTTGCCGAGTGCTCGTTAAGACGGTGTTCACTGAACCGCAGTCAAAGGCATCGCCCGACACTTCGTCCAAATACGCCATCACGTCGCGCTTGTAAGGAATGGTCACGTTGAAACCATCGAAATCCCCCAATAAGTAAGCGATTACACTGTCAAAATCCTCTTTCGCCACGGACACCGATTCGTATTCACAACCATACCCAAAATGGTTTAATAAGAAGGTATGAATACGTGCGCTGTGCGATTTTTCCACGTCTTTTCCAACCAAAGCAAGCCGTATCATTTTACCATTCATCGCGTACATGCCCCCGTCCATTTCCTTTTTCTCCAAGTTTCTCAAAGAAGTCGGGGAAGGAAATTGCGCAACATTCCGAGCGGTAAATCTCCCCGCCGTTTTCGCTGGCAAGCAACCCCACCGCGCCCGTCATCGCAATGCGGTGGTCAAGGCAACTGTCCACCTTTCCGCCCCGCAATTTTTTCCTGCCGCGGATGATAAAGCCGTCGGGAAGTTCTTCACATTCCCCGCCTAAATTACGGATAAGTTCTGCCGTGGTGCGAATACGGTCACTCTCCTTGACCCGCAATTCCTGCGCGCCCGTAATACGGCTTTCCCCGTCTGCAAACGCACACAAAAGCGCAACCAAGGGCAACTCGTCAATCATCGCGGGAATATCTTCCGATGTTAATTCAATACTGCGCAAATGGGATTTTTTCACCAAAATATCCGCAATATCTTCCCCGCCCGATACTCGTTTATTGAGCAAAGCGTACTCCACCCCCAAACGGTCGAACGCGGTCAAAATTCCCGTGCGTGTAGGATTCACCCCTACGTTTTTACACAGCGTTTCCCCTTTCAATGCGCCAAGCGCCATGAAATATGCAGCCGAAGAAATATCAGACGGAACGCACACGTCCACCGCGCACAAATTACTTTTCTTCACCCGCACGTCATTGCCTTCTACGCGAATATCCGCGCCCATAGCCGAAAGCATACGTTCGGTGTGATCGCGGGATTTGACGGGTTCGCTGACAAAAGTTTCCCCTTCCGCGGAAAGCCCTGCCAACAGCACCGCGCTTTTTACCTGCGCGGAAGCTACCTTTAACTGCACCGACCCGCCGTGTAAAGTTTTCGGTGTAATATATATGGGCGCATGTCCATCCGTTGTTTTCACGTCCGCACCGAGCAATGTAAGCGGTTCGGCTACACGTTTCATCGGCCGTGAGGACAAGGACTCGTCGCCAAACAACGTCACATCAACCCCTTTTCCAGCCACAAACCCCGTCAAGAGACGCATGGTTGTACCCGAATTTCCGCAATCCAACCGTTGCCCGCTTCGAAACCGCGGAGTGCCTTTTATTCGTAAAGCCGTACCATCCCTTTCCACCGTTGCACCCAACGCACGCAGGCATTGGCAGGTGGACAAACAATCCTCACCCGTCAAGGCGTTGCTAATCACCGCCTCTCCGTCAGCACCGCCGTTGAACATAATTGCGCGGTGGGTAATCGATTTATCTCCAGGCAGGTCAAATTCACCCGAAAAATATTCTCTTGATTGTATTCGTCGCATACCTGCCCCCTTTGTTTTTTATTTACAAGCGTTTTTTAACGCTGTTACGTACTCCGCAAACGGCAAGGAAAAATCCGTCCATTGCCCTTTCGCTTTCGCCACCGCCATGCGGATTTTATCGTCATCCGTATTCTTCTTATCCGCACGCGCCTTTTCCGCGCTGTCCTCTATCGCGGTGAAATCCATCCCCGCCGTAGGCTCTAGAGCAATCGCTCTTTCCACCAAAGCAAGCAAACGCTGACCGTACGTCTTTTCACACACGCCCGCCTGCATCACCATACGCGTTTCCAACAACATGCCGTAAAGCACGCTTTCACCATGCGACAGCCCGCTGGTCAATTCAATCGCGTGTCCCGTGGTGTGCCCAACGTTCAGCGAACGGCGCTCGCCCGATTCCTTTTCGTCCATTTCCACCACGCGCGCCTTATGCGACACGCAAGCGGTAATCAAGCTTTCCAAAAACGTAAGGCCTTTCCAATCGTCCGCGCGGTTTTCCAAGAGGTCGAAAATTTCACCGTTCAACGCGGCGTATTTGACAATTTCACCCAACCCGCATTTGATTTCTTTATCGGGTAAAGTTTTCAAAAACGTCGAATCCATCAACACCTCGCAAGGCTGATAAAACGCACCAACGACGTTTTTAATACCACCGAGATCCACCGCAGTCTTACCGCCAACACTGCTGTCCACCTGCGCCAACAGCGTGGTAGGAATTTGCACGTAAGAAATCCCGCGCATGTACAGCGCAGCCGCAAGCCCGCCGATATCCCCGATAACACCGCCGCCTACTGCAAACAGTCGTGAGGTTCGACGCATACCTGCCCCCGCCATTTTTTCCAAAATAGCGTAAAGGGATTGAAAATTTTTATTCTCTTCCCCCGCAGGTAAAATGAAAATTTCCGTCTGCGGGAAATGAGCGTCAAACCAATCCTCATACAGCGCATAGACGTTAGAATCGGTCAAAACGAAGTTCTTCTGCCCCGCCGTTAAACAAGGCAATCGTTTAGAAATTGCTTCTTTACCGATATATATTTCCCCTTTCGTGGAAGGTGTTTTTATCGTAATCAGTTCCATACTTTCCCGCTTAGGTTACGGCAATAAGTCGTAACGCTGTTTTACTTCTTGCATCGTATCCCCGCCCAAACGTTTGGATACGGCGTTCGCCAACACTTCCGCAACCACCGATTCCGCGATAATTTCCAAAGCAAAAATCGCGCATATATCACTGCGTTCCGTATCCGCAACCGCCTTTTCTTTCGTGGTATAATCCACCGTCTGCAACCCGCGCATGAGGGTGGGAATGGGTTTCATCGCCGCGCGGAGAATGATTTCTTCCCCGTTCGACATACCGCCTTCAATACCGCCCGCGCGGTTGGTTTGGCGGTAAAATCCCTTTTCTTCATCGTAAAAAATTTCATCGTGGATATCCTTGCCGCTGGTATTGGTCACCGAAAAACCCGCACCGACTTCCACCCCTTTGACGGCTTGAATACTCATCAATCCTTGCGCAAGCTGTGCGTCCAATTTCTCCGCGTACGTCATCATACTGCCGAATCCGCATTTCAAACCGCGCACGCGGATTTCCACCCCGCCGCCTGCCGTATCACCGTCCGCTTTTAACTGTGTAACTTTCTCCACAGCCCGCTCTTCCACGTCCGTATTCAACATTCCAAACGGGGGTCTTTTTGCTTGTACAAGTTGCTTGAACGCATACCTGCCCTCGTCTTTTACCCCGCAAACCTCGTATACGTACCCGCCGATTTCCACACCTAAAGCTTCAAGATATTGACGGTAAATTTCCCCCGCCGCTACGCGGATTGCCGTTTCACGAGCCGAAGCGCGTTCTAAAATATTCCTCGCGTCCTCTTGCGCATATTTACGCATACCTGTCAAATCCGCATGTCCAGGCCGCACCTTTGTCACGCGTTTCGCTTCCATTGCTTTCAATGAGCATTGTTCCGCGGACATACTCTTTTCCCAGTTCGAAAAATCTCGGTTGTAAATGCACAGCGTCAAAGGACTGCCCAACGTTTCACCGTTGCGCATTCCCGTCAAAATTTCCACGCGGTCCTTTTCGATTTTCTGGCGCGCACCACGGCCAAACCCGCTTTGGCGCAAAGCCAATACCTCGTTGATTTTTTCTATATCAATTGTCAAGTGCGCGGGCAAACCCTCTATGATCGCAATCAAGGCTTTGCCGTGCGATTCACCTGCAGTTGTCAATTTCATACGATCGCTCCTCTCTTATACCCTGAACACCAAACTCCCGTTGATACAATCCACCATGACGTGCTGTCCGTTGCGGATTTTACCAAGCAAAATCTCCTCGGAAAGCTTATCCTCGATTTTGCGTTGAATGATACGCTTTAAGGGTCTTGCACCATACTGCGCATCATACCCTTCTTTCACCAAGTAAATCAACGCCGTTTCCGTCACCGTCAACACAATGCCGCGTTGTTCCACCAAGCGTTTCGCCAAACCCTCGACAATCTTTCTGCCAATCTTCACGCAATCCGCTTCCGTTAAACGATGGAATACAATCACGTCGTCCATGCGGTTTAAAAATTCCGGGCGGAATTTTTCTTTCAACGCCTTCATGATATTTTCATGCATTTCATCGTATTGTTTTTCATCCGCGCGGCGGTCTTCTATCCCCGCCCCGCCAAAGCCATACACGCCCGTGCGCTGGGTTTCCGTTACCGACGCACCGACGTTGGAAGTCAAAATGATGACTGCATTTTTAAAGCTGACCGTCCTGCCCTTGCTGTCCGTCAAACGCCCGTCGTCCAAAATTTGCAACAAAAGGTTAAACACGTCAGGGTGCGCCTTTTCAATTTCATCGAACAAAATGACACAATACGGGGTCGTACGCACTTTTTCCGTCAACTGCCCCGTTTGCAAATCCTCATACCCCACGTATCCCGGGGGCGCGCCAATCAATTTGGAGATGGATTGTTTCTCCATGTATTCACTCATATCCAGTCGAATCATTTGATCTTCCGAACCAAATAACGATTCCGCAAGTGCCTTACAAAGGTCGGTTTTCCCCACCCCCGTAGGTCCTACGAAGATGAACGAACCGATGGGGCGAGAAGGGTCTTTCAATCCCGCACGGGCGCGACGGATTGCCTTGGCAACCGCGCTGACCGCTTCATTTTGACCAATGATACGTCTGTGCAAATCTTCTTCCAAACGCATCAGCTTTTCCCCTTCTTCCTGTGTAATATTCAAGAGAGGAATTTTTACACGCGCGCTGACAATTGCCGCAATGTGTTCTCTGCCGATTGCCAACCTGCCGTCGGGTAATTTTTTCGGCTTTTGCGCTTGTTCCAACGCACGTTTCTTATCTTCCGCATACATGCGCGCTTTGCGTGCTTCCGTCGCCAAAGCATGCTTACCGCAACGCAAATGCATGTCTTCTTCTTCCGTTAAAATTGCGATTTCCTTTTCTACTTCGCGCAACTCACTGCTGCCGCCCTCTTCCACAATACGCACGCGCGCTGCCGCCTCATCCACCAAATCGATGGCCTTATCAGGTAAAAATCGATCGGTGATATAGCGCGAGGAAAGCTTCACCGCCGCCTCGATAGCTTCGTCCGTGATGGCAATTTCGTGGTGTTCCTCATACTTACTACGCAAACCGCGAATAATTTCGATGGTATCCTTTTCCGAGGGTTCTTCCACGAAAACGGGGGTAAAACGGCGTTCTAACGCGCTGTCTTTTTCGATATATTTACGATATTCCTCAATCGTCGTTGCGCCAATCACCTGCAAATCCCCGCGCGCAAGCAAGGGTTTCAAGATATTTGCCGCGTCCATACTGCCGTCTGCAGAACCGCCCGCGCCGACCAACGTGTGAATTTCGTCAATAAACAAAACGATATCCCCATCGTCCATCACGGTATCCAAGAGATTTTTCAGTTTCTCCTCAAAATCCCCGCGGTAACGCGTACCCGCCAACATCCCAGGTAAATCCACCGAGAATACCTTTTTATTGTAAAGCTGTTCGGGGACTTGGTTGGTGACGATGAGCTGTGAGAGTCCTTCGACAATCGCACTCTTACCCACCCCAGGCTCCCCAATGAGAACGGGGTTGTTTTTCATACGGCGGGAAAGCACCTGCACAACCTTTTCAATTTCCTTCTTTCGACCGATCACGGGATCCATTTTCCCTTTCGCCGCGCGTGCCGTCATATCGATACCGCAACCCGACAACTTCTCCGATTCACGGCGGTATGCCTTTTTCGCCTTACTCAAATCAATTGGCGCGTCCTCGACCAAGACTTCCTCTTTCAACCTCGGTTGTAAAACGTCCCCACCCGAATACGAACCGCTGAGGGGATCGGTGTAGGTCGTTTCCTTAGGAACTTCTCCCCATTCCTTTTTATTTTTCAAGATTCGCAAGGTCAGTTCGGTATTATCAATCAACGCTTGAATATCCGCAAAGCGTTTGAGGTATTTCACCGCTTGGCAGTTCGTGTGTAAAATTTGATACAGCATGTGCGCTGTCCCCGCAGAAAAACCGTCGGCTTCTGCTTGATCTACCGCGCTGTCGTATATTCTTTGCGTGCTCGTCGTCCAACCGTTTAATTTATAGTTGGTGTCTACCGTCTTGGTAAACAGCGCACCGTATTCGTCCTTGTTCACCCCTTCGTGTGCAAGAATTTTATACGCCTCGCATTCGGGCAAGCATAAAAACGCGTAGATGAAATGTTCACTGCCGACAAAGGTCGTGTTCAATTCCACCGCCGCGCGATGTGCGATTTCTACCGCTTTTCTAAAATTTTCCGTTGCTCTTGACAAAGGATACATATGTTCTCCTTTCAGGCCTTACGCCTAATTGTTATCTACCGCGCCGTACGACTTCCAACAATTTCGGCAGTACGCTAGACACGGTTTCCGCGCGCATTTCATCGTAATAACGCTCGGTTTCCCCTTCTAAGTTGTTGTTTAAACAGAACGCCGCTGGTTGCATGTCGTCCAAAAATTCGTCAAAACGCTGTCTGTCTTTGGCTTTGAAAAAACCTAACTCTAACCCCAAACGCACGTCCACGATTTTGGACAGAAACTCCGTCATGTCCAACAACGCGCAATTGGTCAGAGTACCATACGCCCGCAAACATCGGTCGCGGAGTTCCGTTTCCGAAGTCTGTAACATTTCCTCCCGCGCCAACAATTCTTGGTCGCACAGACTCATGGTTACTTCGGTGACTTCTTCCAGGATATCCTTTTCCGACCAACCAAGCGTACGCTCGTTGCTGACTTGATATAAATATCCTTCTGCCTCAGATCCTTCCCCAAACGCACCGCGTAAAGTCATTCCTCGATTATGCAAGATAGGAATCAACCGTTTGATTTCTCCTTTCCAAGTAAGACCTGGTAAAAACATCATGACGGACGCCCGCATCCCCGTACCGAGATTGCTGGGACAAGCGGTCAAATACCCAAGCGTTTTGTCATAAGCAAAATCCAGCACACTCGCCAAGCCATCGTCTAACGCCGACAAACGTTCGTAAGCTTTATACAGGTCAAAACCCTTGCAAATATACTGTTCACGCAAGTGATCCTCTTCGTTAACCATAATCGACACAGCGCGGTCGGATGAAATGAACGCCGCGTGGTTTTCACCCTTTTTCAGTAAAGCAGGGCTGACAAGGTGCTGTTCTTGCAACAACGCCTTTTCACTGCTGCGCAATTGCGCAATATCATAACGAGTATATTCGTTAGGGTCAATCTCTTTTAAACTTTCTGAAACAAGGTGCAAAACCTCTGCCGTGTGCGAGGGTTTCATCTTGGACGGAAAGGGAAATCCCGCAAAGTTCCTTGCGAATCGTATACGGGTAGAAACCACCGTCAAGCGGATAAATTCGGGCGTGTTTACCATACGATTTCCTCCTCGATTTTCCCGCTTCGTTCCATGCGTTTGAGCTTGTCTTGATATTCCTGCTGACGAGGTTTATCCGCTTCGAGAAATTCCACCAAAATTTCCATTTCACGTTTTTGACGGGCAAAACGTTCACGTTGTTCCATCTCCTCGCGATAGTTATCACGGTCGGCAACCGCGGTGAAATCTTCCCGCACGAACTCCGTTTCATCCTCTACGGACAAGGGCGGTTTTTTCCCGCGGTGTCCGCACCCATCCCCCTGCATTTTTAATATCGATGGTAAAATCCCTGCCGACATCGTTTGATAACAGTAGGGACAGCCAACAATTTTCCGCAAGCGGAACTCTTTCAACGTCGTACCGCAATACGGACATGCCGACAAAGATTTTTCTTCTGTTCCGTCCTCGTTTAAAAATAACTGACCGTAGCAATGCAAACAGTAATATTCGCGTTTTTTCTCTCCGTTCTTTATTCGTTCGTAAGATTTTGTCGCTTCATTTTTGTTGCAATAAATACAACGCATACCTACTTATTCCCTCAATTACTCCGCTGATTTTTCTTCTTCCGTTGTCTGTTCCGCTTTCGCTGTGGAAATTCGTTTTTGTCTTCTCAACAGTGTGCGGAAAAAGGTCCATAACACTTCCAATATCTGCAAAGGTACCCCCAACAGGAAGATACACCAAAGCCCCGTCAAGTCGGGTTCAAACATCCATACCGTTAAATAACAACATACCAACGCCATCCAAATAATGGTTGTGACAGATAAAAAGTTGATAATTCGGTGTTTCCAAATCGCCGCATAGACCAATAGAACGATTGCACTTGCCAATACCGCATATAAGTAAATCAGCCACCACGTGCCATCGGGTTTAATCATTTCTGCCAAAACAAAGGAGAATACCGCCACAAGCCACACGATACCGATGGACAGCAACATAATGAAAAAGTGCGGCCAACGAGAAGGCGTGGGTTTATGCACGATGGGTTTATCCTCTAAAAAGGCATTGATGTCCACACCGTACAATTGCGCCAATTGTACCAACGTATACACGTCGGGTACGCCGTTGCCTGATTCCCACTTGGATACCGACTTATCTGAATAGTGGATTTTTTCCGCTACTTCCGCTTGTGTGAGCCCTACCGCCTTGCGGTAATATAATAGATTTTTTGCAATCTTTTGGTTGATTTCGATATTATTATCCATGATACTATAATACCATTTTTTTCGTCTTCCGTCAAGTACCTAACACAATTTTCCTACATTATTTATTCGCGTATACGCGTAAGCGCGCGTATGCGTGCGAAAAATTGCGGTTGTTTTACGGTAAAAATACAAAAATGGGCATACCATGTACGCGTTGAACCTAATTTTGGGCATAAAAAAACAAGTGCGAAACGCACTTGTTTTTTTTCACTAAATTAATATGCACGGGCAAATACGATAACGTGTTCCGCCTTCTTACCGCAAACTGCGCAAGTTTCTTTGGTTTCGCCTTCAGCGTATACACGCGCTGTTGCCGCTGTTTCTTCCTTAATTTTGTCTTCGCATGCACGGCATCCGCACCAACCCGCTTTGACAAAATTGCCAGCTTCCACGCCCGCAAGGATACCCGCCATGTCGTCTGCGTAAACAATACGGCTGTCGCGGTGCGCTCTTGCCTTTTCAAGCAAGCCTTTTTGTACGCTGTCCAACAAAGCCTTTACGCTGTCCGCCGCATTTTCCAAAGGCATTTCCACCTTTTCAAGCGTATCGCGTCTTGCGCAAAGCATTTTACCTGCTTCGATATCACGAGGACCAAGTTCAATACGCACGGGTACACCTTTCATTTCCCATTCGTTAAACTTCCAACCAGGGCTGTTGTCCGTCTTGTCAAGCGTTACGCGAATACCTGCATTTTCCAATTCAGTCTTCAACGCTTCACACGCTTCAATCACCCCTTCCTTTCTTGCTGCGATGGGTACGATAACACATTGAACGGGCGCAACTACAGGAGGAATCACCAAACCGCGTTCGTCGCCGTGCGTCATAATGATTGCACCAATCAAACGAGTTGAAACGCCCCACGAGGTCGTATATGCGGTTTGATGCGCACCGTCACTGCCTAAGAATTGGATATCGAACGCCGAAGCAAAGTTCTGTCCCAAATAGTGGGAAGTACCTGCTTGCAAGCTCTTACCATCGTGCATCATTGCTTCCATGGTATAGGTTGCAACTGCGCCTGCAAAACGTTCTTTTTCCGTTTTTCTACCCGTCAACACGGGGATTGCAAGACAATTTTCCGCAAATTCTTTATAAATTTGCAACATTGCCTGCGTTTCCTCTTCCGCTTCTTCTGCGGTAGAATGTGCGGTGTGACCTTCTTGCCACAAGAATTCGCTGGTTCTCAAGAAAGGACGGGTCGTCTTTTCCCAACGCATAACGTTACACCATTGGTTGAGTTTCATAGGCAAATCACGATAGGATTGCGTCCATTTCGACATCATTGTACCAATGATGGTTTCCGAGGTAGGACGGATTGCCAAAGGTTCGGAAAGGGTTTCACCGCCCGCTACGGTTACCACCGCAACTTCAGGTGCAAAACCTTCTACGTGTTCTGCTTCCTTTGTAAAATAGCTCATGGGAATGAGCAAAGGGAAATATGCGTTTTGCACACCGCGTTTTTGGAAACGAGCGTTCAACTCTTTTTGAATATTTTCCCAAATTGTATAAGCATAAGGACGAATAACCATCGTACCCTTTACCGGGCCATAGTCCACCAACTTCGTCTTTATCACAACGTCGGTGTACCACTGAGGGAAATCTTCGTCAATATTGGCGATTTGTTCTACAAATTGATTTTCTTTTGCCATAGTCTATACTCCTTCTTTCATATCCTGAGTGATATCAGGGCTGTTCCCCTGCATCGGGATTTACTTCCGATGCAGGGTGACAACGCCTAAGTTTACTTTTTGTCGTTGGGTTCCGTTCCAACAGGGATGACGTCAGATTCGTCGCCTTTTACTTCTCCTACGGGGATAATTGGTTCTTCCACAGGCGCAGGCGCTTGAGAATCAGCAACGCGTCTTTCCATCTTTTCAATACCGAATACCTTATCGCAAGCAGGGCAACGGTGGTACGAAGAGCCACGTTTCGTCTTCAACTGTCTAGAACAGCTAGGACAAGTTACGATCCAACGTTGCAAGAGGAAGTTATCGAATTCTTCCGTCTCTTCTTCTTGTGTTTCACCATTCGAGTTGAGAGAGGTTGCTACGATTGCCCCGGTGTCAAGGTCAATGGAAACGTCTCTTTGTTCGGGCTTATCATTCGTTTCTTGCGTCTGTTCGTCCGTTTGAGGTTCTTCCTTTTCTTCCGTAGGCTTTTCTTCTGCTTTCGCTTTGTCTTTCTTCTTTTTGCCCTTTGCCGCTTTCTCCGTCATCAGTTCTTCCGTTTCCAACATCGGCATCATCGACATATCGTAGAAATCTTGCATCATGCCCATTTGAGGATTCATCATAGGACCCATCGGCATGTTCATGTGCATGGGATAAGGTTGCATCATCGGGTTCATGGTCAACAAAGGAGGCATCATAGGATATCTCATTTGATCCATAGGATTGTTTTGATGCAAACCTTCCATTTCCATTTCCTGCATATTTGCCATCTGTTCCAATGCGCTGAGGCTGTTTGCCATCTCAGACATATTGAAGTTGATTTCAGGTGCAGGGAGGTGGATATTGATAGCTTCAGCGCCACGCGCTGCCATTGCCATGGTATCTACCGTTTGAATGCTACCGTCAGGCATAATCAAGTTCACAGCAGGCACCGGCATATTCGGCGTTGCCATGTTGATATTTGCCATTTGTGCGGGAGGCACAAGGAGATTCAACGACTGATCATTCATCGCAGGTACTGCAATATTGATTTGCGCAGGCGCAAATGCAGGCATTGCCACATTGACAGCATCTACTTGACCATTAGGAGCGACGTAACTTACCTGAGGTTGCTGATTCATATCAGGCATTACAATGTTCACGGGTGCTACGACGGGCGCAGGCATTACCACGTTCACAGGCTGTACTTGGTTGTTCGAATCTACAAAGTTCACCTGAGGTTGTTGCTGATTCATATCAGGCATTACAATGTTGACAGGCGCTACGATAGGCGTAGGCATTTCCACATTGACAGGTTGTACTTGGTTGTTCGAATCTACAAAGTTCACCTGAGGTTGTTGCTGATTCATATCAGGCATTACAATGTTGACAGGCGCTACGATAGGCGCAGGCATTTCCACATTGACAGGTTGTACTTGGTTGTTCGCATTCACAAAGTTCACCTGAGGCTGATGCTGATTCATATCAGGCATTACAATGTTGACAGGCGCTACGATAGGCGTAGGCATATCTACGTTCACAGGTTGTACTTGGTTGGTAGGAGTCACAAAGTTCACCTGAGGCTGATACTGATTCATGTCAGGCATTACAATGTTGACAGGCGCTACGACAGGTGCAGGCATTACCACGTTGATGGGTTCAGGCTGACCGTCTTGTTCAATGATATTGATCGACGCCATTTCTACCGCAGGTGTCTTAATGTTGATTGCAGGATGCTTCACTGTAGGCATTTCCACGTTGATAGGTTGCAAGTCGCTGGTGTCAGGTTCTGCAACGTTGATGGTTGCAAGTTCCATCTGAGGCGCTCTTACGTTGATTTCGGGATGCTTCAAGTTAGGCATTTCTACATTGATAGGTTGCAAGTTGCTATCATCAGGCGTTGCCACGCTGATTTGAGCCATTTCCATCTGAGGCGCTACAACTTGAATTGCAGGATGCTTCGATGCAGGAATTGCTACGTTGATAGGCTGCAAGTTACTATCGTCAGGTGTTGCCACGCTGATTTGAGCCGTTTCCATCTGAGGCGCTACAACTTGAATTGCAGGATGCTTCGATGCAGGAATTGCTACGTTGATAGGCTGCAAGTTGCTATCATCAGGTGTTACCACGCTGATTGCAGAAGCTTCCGTCTGAGGTACCATTACGATAACTTCAGGTTGCTTCGATGCAGGAACTGCTACGTTGATAGGTTGTTGCTTGCTATCGTCAGGCGTTACCACGCTGATTGCAGAAGCTTCCGTCTGAGGTACCATTACGATAACTTCAGGTTGCTTCGATGCAGGAACTGCTACGTTGATAGGTTGTTGCTTGCTATCGTCAGGCGTTACTACGCTGATTGCAGAAGCTTCCGTCTGAGGTACCATTACGATAACTTCAGGTTGCTTCGATGCAGGAACTGCTACGCTGATAGGTGTTTGCGTTCCGTCTGCATTAGGCACCATCACATTGATAGGTGTAGATGCATTTTGTGCATTGGGCACCATAATGTTGATAGGTGTTTGCGTTCCGTCTGCATTAGGCACCATCACATTGATAGGTGTAGATGCATTTTGTGCATTGGGCACCATAATGTTGATAGGTGTTTGCGTTCCGTCTGCATTAGGAATCATCAC
>SVIN01000005.1 GCA_015069495.1 Clostridiales bacterium | reverse complement strand
TTAAACTTTAGATTGTTTAGTAGATTTTGCCATAATGGCGCGACCGCGTATAGCATACGCCAAGCGTAAGTATGGCAGAAGATGCAAACAAGATTTGTTTAAGGCTTGTTCGGTTTAACCTTTGTCAAGCTTTTGTAACCGAGCAAACACACACAGTATTTCACAGTATTTTACCGTCAAAAATCAACCAAGTGATGTGACATAGCCATTTTATTTTTCAATTGATTGCTGTGAAAATTTCACCCATAAATTTCCCAACGTTTCATAGGGAGAATCCGCCTTGGAAAACAGTTCGAAAAACGCATTTTGCGGTAAATCAAACAAGTGCCGTTCATAACAATCAAACACCTCAAACACCAAATAATTTTCCCTCGATAAAAACCGCAAAGCGTTTTTTACCGTACAAGTATCTAGCACCGCTACGCGGCGCAATTCTATCCCGCGCGCCAATCCGTCACGGCAGGAAAAATCCATTTTGTCATACACCGCTTTTTTATCGCGGTTGCCAAACGTTCCCACCGCCAAGAATAAGGAAAAGGCAAGCAAGGTAAAGTGGAACTGCTTCCGCGCGCACAACCCCGCAAACAAAACAAGCAATACACTTGCAAAAAACAGGGTTAAAATTCGGCAGATATTTTCCGCTTTTTTCACAGCGTAATCTTCGTTTGGATACCTTTTTACAAACGCGCGGGCGAGGGCGCATTTCAAAATTCTTCCACCGTCCAAGGGATATGCAGGTAACAAATTTACCAAGGCAATCGTGAGGGAAGAAAGGCAGGCTGTATCCGTGAACGCATACATGGTAGGGGTTAACCACCATATAGCGATAAAAATTCCTGCCGTACAGAGGTTGCACAACGGTCCGCAAAGCGCGACGTAAATTTCGTCCTTAAAACTAATCCCCCGCAAATCCCCGTCAATCACCGCACCAAAGGGCATCAGGACGATTTTATTTAATTTATACCCCAGCCTCGCGCTTGCAAAAGCGTGCGCACATTCATGTTGAACCGCCACCAGCGCACTTAACAAAAATAAAAACAACTCACCCTTAAACGCATACCAAATCCCTGCAATTAGGAAGAGGGGATGAATGCGAAAAACCGACCCATTCTTTTCCTTGTAAAAGGAACGGCAGTCCGCAGACTGCCGCTTGTGTTTTCGATACCGCATGGTTAAGGTTCAGCCTCTACCCACGCAAGACAATTTTCTTCCGTTAATTGGAAACAATTCAATAATACTCCGCCCGAATACATGGTCACCTGCACCTCATTTTCACCGTCCGAATACCCCAACGGCACGTTGGCTTTCACCTCGTCACCCTCGATATAATATACTCTATCCAAACCGTTTACAATCCCTGTGAAAGTGTCCGAGTAGCCGATTTTTACCGTGTAATCCCCGTCCGCAGTTTGCGTTACGCTCTGCACAGTTCCGTTCACAGCAGGGTAAACGTGGCATTCGTCTGTGAAGGACAAAATCCCCGCAGGGGATAACGACAGCTCCGCATCCGATAATTCGCTTACTACGGAAGAAAGGGTAAAATCCGTATACACCCGAGGGTCGGTTTGCGCCGTTGCGGACGCTGCGGACATAGAACGGAAGAACGTATTGATGGCACTGTTGGGCATAAAAACGTTGGTTAAAAAGATTGCGCCGCACAACGCGCACGCCGCGATAAACTCTGCATTTAATGCAATTTTTAACCCGCTTGATATGCGATTTTTATAATTCAACGCATACCTGCCCCCATCATTTTCGTTTTTTAAGGTAAAATCCTGCGGATGCAGACCGTCTTTTAAGAAGCCGTTTGTTTCCTCTTCAGAATACAAGCGCACTGTATCAATACGTTCGGGAATGGGGTCAAAATCCAATATTCTGTCCTCATTTTCATTTTCCGCCAAAGGTTCCATTTCCACCTCTATAGGCGGTTGTAAAACCGATTGTGATTCGTTCACCCGATCGTTTACTTGCGCAATCACCGTGTCTTTTAGAGGTGAGGCGGATAACTCCGCAGGGTACTCGATAGGGACAGCAGCAGTCTCCTCGATGGGTTTGTTTTTACGTCGGCGTTGTGTTTTTCGAATTACGTTGACTGTGGAAACAGGTATTTCTAACATTTCGGCGTATTCAATTTCTTCGTTCATGCAAAAAAATTCTCCTTATAGTTTCACTCTATTGTAAGGTATGAACAAAACGGAGAAAATAGAACGTTTGCATGAAAAAAAATTACACAATGAAATCCGTAAAAAAAATAGAGACTCTATCGCTTCGCTCCAGAGTGACAGCTGGAGAATAATACTACAGAAGAAAAGCAGACTGATTTCCATGTGACAGCTGAAAAAAATACGACAGAGGGAGCGCAAAAAAAAAAGCAGACGGGGTTTCCATCTGCTTCACTGTATTATTCAAGAGGTAATACGTCGCTGTCGTCGTCTTTTTCAGGTTTTTCAGGTTGGTTATTCTTTTTAAAACGAACGTCTTGCACGGGAAAATCCTTCCAAATCCAACCGCCGTTTTTATCATCTATTTTTACCTTGACTTCCATTTTTAACATATTGATACCAGTAACAATTGCTTTTCCGTCAGGCGTACCGACTTCCGCACCCACCTTAGGCATTTTCTTGATGGCATCCGCGTAGTAATCGTTTTCGTAACTCAAACAGCACATCAAACGACCGCACAACCCGCTGATTTTGCCGGGGTTTAAGGAAAGACCTTGCGTTTTTGCCATCTTCACGCTCACCTTTTTAAATTCAGGCATGTTCCCCGCGCAACAGCAAACTCTACCGCAGGGCGCGATACCGCCGAGATATTTCGCCTCGTCACGCGTACCTACTTGGCGAAGTTCGATACGGTTGTGGAAGGTGGTTGCCAAATCCTTTACCAAATCGCGGAAATCCACGCGGTTGGATGAGGTGAAGTAAAACAAAATTTTACTGCCGTCGAATGCGTATTCGCAATCAACCAATTTCATTTCCAAGCCGTGTTTGATGATTTTTTCCCTGCAAATCTGCATTGCTTGCGGGCGTTTTTCCTGGCACGATTCGTAAAATTCGGTATCCTTTTGGGTTGCAATACGAATAACGGGTTTCAAAGGCGAAACGATTTCATTATCCGTGACTTTTTTTTCAGGGTAAGCCACCCACGCGTATTCTAACCCGCGCGCGGTTTCTACCACCACGGGCATATTTCTTTCATATTTATCGCCTGCTTTGGGCGCGAAATAATACAGCTTTCCGCCGTTTTTAAATTTAATTCCTACTACTTTAATCATATAAAATCCTACTTATTTTTTTAAGGTTTTGTCATTGCGTATGATGGATTTGTTACACTTTACGTCAACCATCCATCTTGACAGGACCTCTCCTAATATTCGCTATGCATAATTGTATACATTGCGGGAAGACTGCGTTGAATTGCACCTGCAATTCCGCTTTTGCAATTTCTTCTTGCGCGTGTAATAATGCCGACAGCGTATACGCCTTCGCGACTTGTTCAATACGGCTTTTTTCCGAGCGGAGTAACACCGCTTTTTTACACGGCGCTTTGTCCGTTTTAACAAGCAAGGCATCGCGAAAAATCAAACGGAGCAAAGAAAGCAATTCATTTTTATGCTTAGTTTCCCCGACAGCGCGTACCGCGGCAGGCAATCTCGACGAATCGGCAAGGCAAAGTGTAAACGCATTTTCTATCAAGGTTTTATAATAACCGCCTTCTAGAATATTTTGCGCTTCACCCAGCACACCGCCCGATGCAGCGGCGCAAATTTCCAAGGTCGCCGCGTCGTATTTATCCTGGTAAATCCGCCCCAGCGCGTTGGTGACTTCACCGATATCAAAGGGAAGAATCTCCATTTTTTTTGTACGGGATAACACGGTGGGAAGGACGGGGAACACGGTGGTTGCACCCAACAAAAACACAATCCCTTTCGGTGGTTCTTCCAACAGTTTCAACAGCTTGTTTTGCGTCTGCACGTTCGCCTCGGCAAAATCCCCGATGATGAATATTTTTTTATCCCCCTCGATGGGGCTAAGCAAACTCTCCTCGCGGATTTTTTCCGCGTCTTCCACGGCAAGTTTTTTTCCTTCGGCAGGGTAAATCAAACAATCGGAAAAACTGTCCTCGTCGATCAATTTAGAAATGCGTTTTTTCGCGTTTACATCTTCCGACCAATCGTCCGCATCTTCACAGCCAAACAATACTTTTGCAAATTCTTTTAAGGTGTAACGAAGATTGCGCCCATCGTCAAACAGCAAAAGATACGCGTGGGAATTCGTCCCCCCCGCACATTCTCTTTGTAACAAGCGGTAAGCTTGTGTGTTTTTGATTAGTTCAATCATCCGTTTCCTCTTTTTTAGCGATATGCTATATTATAGCATATTTTTTTATAAAAATCAAGTATCTTGTAAAAATATTTCAACGCGTACATGGTAGGAGTCTACAATATTTCAACGCGTACATGGTATGCCCATTTTTATAAAACCTGCAAAACAAAAAATTTTAAATATTGCGTTTCTTCTTCGTTTAACAACGCGGGGTGATCGGGGGCTTGCGTACGCATTTCCAATACGCGGACCCGTCTTCCGCTTTCCTTTGCCGCTTCGGATAACATTCTTTCAAAGAGGGGAAGCGTCATGTAATGGGAACACGAACAGGTGGCAAGATACCCGCCTTTTTCAACCAATTTAATCCCCAAAACGTTGATATCTTTATACCCTCTGTACGCATCCTTTACCTCGCCCGCACTCTTACAAAATGCAGGGGGATCGAGAACGACCAAATCGTATTTTTCACCCGATTTTCTCTTTTCGCGGAGAAGTTCAAACACGTCCGCTTGCTCGGTTTTTATATTGGTGATTCCGTTCAACTGCGCATTCTTTCTCACGTTGGCAAGGGCGAATTCCGACACGTCCACGGCGGTGACTTCACAAGCCGTCAAAGATGCGTTCAGCGAGAACCCGCCGCTGTTACAAAAACAGTCCAAAACTCGACCGCCTTTCGCATAAAGGCGCAAGGAAAATCTGTTTTCTTTCTGGTCTAAGAAATACCCTGTTTTTTGTCCGTTTTTCACGTCCACAGACATCTTTAAACCGTTTTCTTCGATGATGACCTCATCGGGTACTTCACCGTATAAAACACCTTTTTCTAAAGGCAACCCCTCTTTCGCACGCACCGCGACGTCGCTGCGTTCGAAAATGCCTTTGGGTTGAAAAATCTGAACCAGCGCGTCCACGATTTGTTTTTTGCGTTGGTGAATCCCCAAAGATAAGCACTGTATCACCAAAATATCTGCATACTTGTCCACAATCAATGCGGGTAAATTGTCCGCTTCGCCAAACACGACGCGGCAACAATTTTCATACCCAAGCTTTTGGCGTTGTACCCAAGCCTCTTGGATGCGGCGGAAATAAAAATCTCCCTCGTCCGTTTCATCGTTGCGGATAAAAATACGCACGAGAATTTTAGAGGCATGATTGATATACCCCTTCCCGATAAACCGACCGTCAAAAGAGCAGACGGTGGCAAGAGAACCGTTTTTGTCTTTACCGTCAATTTTGGCAACTTCGTTGGCGAATACCCAACTGTGGCCCGCAATCAAACGCTTTTCTTCATTCTTCTTTAAATATATGGTATAGGGCATCTTTTGTATCCTCGTTGTTTTAAGTCTTTTTACATGGGCTATGTTACAGAGAATGGTTGGTTTTAGCATTAATCAATGACGAGAAAAATACGCAGTATTTCGCAGAATTTTTCCGTCAAAAATCAACCAAGTGATGTGATAAAGCTGGTAGATTATACCATATATATAGTGAAAAGTAAAGAGAATACGAGGAAAAATGAAAAAGGCTTGTCATACAGCCATTGACAAAATGAAACGATTGTGGTATAATAATAGAATGAAGCAAATGGGAATTTTTACAACGGACGGTGAACAAACCGCCGAAAATACAAAATGCGTATTCACGGGCCATCGCCAGCTGGACGAGGATTTTTCAAAACCCCGTTTAAAGCGCGCAATCGAACGATTGATTCGATGCGGTGTGGATACTTTTTACAATGGTATGGCGATTGGTTTTGACCTTTGCGCTGCGGAATGCGTGTTGACTTTTAAGCGCAAATATCCACATATAAAGCTGATTGCCTGCATCCCCTGTTACGGTCAGGATAAATATTTTTCAGACGCCGATAAAAAACGGTACGTGAAAATTTTAAAAAAAACAGACGAAAGCGTGACGCTTGCCGACCATTACCACCAAGGCTGTATGCAAAACCGAGACAAATACATGGTAGAACGTGCCGATTGCATGATTGCTTACTGTAACAAAACCACCGGGGGTGCAGCTTATACGGTGAAAATTTTTGAAAAGACCCACCCTGATGGATTGATTCTATTTGTCTAACCCAAATTTCTTCAGCAACTCTCCCCATGATATTATTATTTATATAAGTATTATTAGTAGTATTAGTAATAGGGGCGTGTGGATATGTGGACAACCCCGATTTTAGGGGATTTTTACCAGGAAATACAAGACTTTCCGCGATTGGTAACCATGTTGATAACCCCAAAAATCATTGTGGATTACTTTGTGGATGCATTGTGAATAAGTGGATACAATCCACAACCTTGAAAAATGTGTATTGCATAAATATACAAAATAAATGAATAATCATAAAAAATAAACAGTTATCCACAGGAGTTATAAACATGTGGATAACGTTGTACACTTCGCGGTGTATAAATGAGGATAAGTATGGAAATAGAGAAAATTTTTACCGAACAAATCAAAGGTGAATTCAAGGAAAAATTCGAGGCATACAGAGCCTTGATTTTGGAGTATAATCAGCGGTATAATCTGACCACGATTTTAGAAGAAAAAGACATGTATTATAAGCATTTCTTGGATAGTGCGTCGGGTGCGGAACTGTTCAAGAAAAACGGCAAAGTTGCGGAGATTGGATCGGGGGCAGGATTCCCCTCGATCGTGGTGAAAATTTTACGCGATGATTTGTCCTTTGATTTGTTTGAAAGCGTGGGTAAAAAATGCGAGTTTTTACATGCTGTTGTGGATAACTTAGCATTAAAAAACGTGCATATTTATAACATTCGTGCAGAGGATGCGGCGCGGGATAAAAACTTCCGCGAACGTTACGACCATGCAACGGCACGCGCGGTTGCCCGCATGAACACGCTGAGTGAATATTGTTTACCGTTTGTGAAGGTAGGCGGTAGTTTTATCGCATACAAGAGCGGGGATATGGAGGAAATCACGGAAGCGGAAAGCGCGTACAAGGCGTTGGGTGCGAAGTGTGAACAAGCCATCCCTTATTCCTTGCCTGAAAATTACGGCGAACGGATTTTGGCAGTGGTGACGAAAGTGAAACCGACACCGACGAGATATCCTCGTGGGCAAGGGAAGGAACGCAAACAACCTTTGTGAGGTTTAAGTTTATATATCGACAACTAAAACCTAAATTGAACCGTTCATGGTTTAATTTAGGTTTTTTACAATTACACGTTGTAGTAATGTTTTAAATTAAAAATAAAAAAACTTGCGTTTTATTAAAGATTTACTTGATATTATTCGTGTTTTAGAATATAATAATATTACAAAAAATGGGAGACAAATAATGTTAAGTTTTATTTCTGCAAAAGAAGCTGCTGAAAAGTGGGAGATTTCTCAAAGGCGGGTTGCAATTTTATGTTCCGAAAATCGTATTGACGGGGCTATGATGGTTGGTAATATGTGGATTATTCCAAGCACTGCCGAAAAGCCTATTGATAAAAGAACTGTTCGTTATGAAAAAGAAACGAAAACGGAATTAAAACCGTTTTTGAAATGGGTCGGCGGTAAAGGTCAACTTATCAATGAGATTGAAAAGTTCTTACCTGTTGACGGTGAAAAAGTTTTGACAAAGTATGCTGAACCTATGGTTGGTGGCGGTGCTTTATTATTTAGTATTCTTTCCAAATACAATTTTGAAGTATTATATATTAGCGACATAAACGCTGAACTTATCAATTCGTATATCGTTGTGCGCGATAATATTGATTTGCTTGTAGAGAAATTAACGGAAATGCAAGCGGTGTTTTTGCCTATGAACGAAAACGGAAGAAAATACTTTTACTATAATGCGCGCGACAAATTCAACGCTTTGCAGTTATCGAAAGAAACGGCAGTTGAGAAAGCTGCTTTATTTATTTTCTTGAACAAAACTTGTTTTAACGGTTTATATCGAGTAAATAAAAAAGGTCAATTCAACGTTCCTATGGGCGCATATAAAAATCCTACTATTTGCGATGAAAACAATCTTCGCAATATTTCCAACGCCCTGCGAAACGTGGAAATCGTTTGCGGTGATTATACGCTTTCGGAATCGTTTATTGATGACAATACGTTTGTTTATATCGATCCCCCATATAGACCGATTTCGGAAACGTCGGCGTTCACGTCCTATAATTCCGATTCGTTTGACGATAATGAACAAATACGGCTTTCACAGTATATTGAACGTATTGACAAAGTAGGAGCGAAAGTTGTTTTAAGCAATTCCGACCCAAAAAATGTAAACCCTGATGATATGTTCTTCGATGATTTGTACAAAGCATTTAAAATTCATAGGGTTGAGGCATCGCGAGCAATCAATAGCAAAGCGGAAAAACGTGGAAAAATAAGCGAATTGCTTATCCATAACTAAAAGGAGTGATATACGAATGAAAAGAGATTTTAATACGTGGCTGAAAACATTTAGAAAAAGTATTTGCGATTATAATTATTACGTTGATTTTGAAAAAGTTTTCATTAATGTAGATTCTATTAAAATTGAATTAAATATCTTAAATTCTCTTATCGGCTCAAAGAATATCGAAAATGATTTTGAAAAACTCCTTGTTGAATATCCGCAAATCTTGAAATGTATTCCTGCGTTGCTTGCTGTTCGCGGTCGTGAAATTTACACCATTGACGGCGACGGAGAATATTTATTCAACTTCAAAACAATGAACTATTCGGTGGAAGAATATAAAATATTTATGAGAAAAACAGGATTGTTTGATTTGATTTCTAATCATATCATCAATAATCTTGTTGATTACGTAACGGGTGTAGAAGTTGGTCTTGATAGCAACGGAAGAAAAAACCGCGGCGGTCATTTAATGGAAAATCTCGTTGAAAGCTATTTTCAAAAAGAAGGACTTGTCAAAGGTGTGGACTATTTCAAGGAAATGTACATATCGGACATTGAAAGTCGTTGGAATATTGATTTATCGGGTATTTCAAATCAAGGTAAAGCGGAAAAACGTTTTGATTTCGTAATTAAAAAAGCGAACAAAATATACGGTATCGAGACGAATTTTTATACAAGCGGTGGATCGAAATTAAATGAAACTGCACGTAGTTATAAAACGATTGCGTTGGAATCAAAAGAGATTGACGGATTTGCTTTCGTTTGGTTTACCGACGGACAAGGCTGGCAATCAGCGCGCTATAATTTAGAAGAAACTTTTGACGTATTAGATACCATTTATTGCATTACCGACTTGGAAAACGGTATTTTGAAAGAATTATTATAAGGGTTTGTGTATGGCAAAGAAAATACAATTACAGCCCGAAATTTTCGAGCTTGAAACAAATACCGTTTGGAGTTTCCCAAATCGTGGGAAATGGGCGACGCACGATGCAAAATGGCGTGGAAATTGGTCGCCGTATATTCCGCGTAACGTTATAATGCGGTATTCCGTTGAAGGTGATACAGTTTTAGATCAATTTGTCGGTGGAGGTACAACTGCTGTTGAAGCAAAATTAACAAAGCGTAATTTTATTGGAGTTGACATTAACCCCGTAGCAATCGAACGATCCACAGAAAAATGTGAATTCGAGTGCGATTCTCCGTCTCAAATTCAATTTATGCTTGGCGATGCGCGCAAATTGGATTTAGCAGATGAATCGGTGGACTTGGTTTGCACGCACCCCCCTTATGCGGACATTATTCAATATAGCGAAGATATTGACGGCGATTTATCCCACTTAAAAATGAAAGACTTTTTGTGTGAAATGGGCAATGTTGCTGATGAGGCATACCGAGTATTAAAAAAAGGAAAGTTTTGCGCTATTCTTATGGGCGATACCCGTAAAAATGGTATGGTTCAACCGTTGGGTTTTGAAATAATGCGCTTGTTTGAGTTGGCAGGTTTTAAGACGAAAGAAATTATCATTAAAGAACAGCATAATTGCAAAGCAACGGGTTTTTGGAAAACAAACAGTATAAAACATAATTTTTTACTTTTAGCACATGAATATTTATTTATTTTTAAAAAAATCGAAAAATAAAAGCGTTTTAATTTAAGATACATTTTTGACTATAGTTTACTAGTGTAAACGCGATATACAGCTTCGCTGTGCGATATGTTTGCTAATGCAAACGAGATATAATAAGGGATTAAAAAAATGAAATTCACTTTTATAGATAAAGAAAATTTATGTGTATATAAAGACGGTTCCGTTCAAAAATTGGACAGCGGGTATGCGGTACAATACCGCGAACGTACACAACGCGAAAACCGTAATAAAGAATGGAAAAAAAATTCCGACGCGATGATGTACGACGGTTTCTTCCCCGAAAACGACAGCGTTTCCGTTTCCCTCACTTCCATATCACCCGCTTTGGAAGACAATAAAATCATCTATTCCTTATCCATCAATGAAACTTCGGGAATTTATTACAAATACACCGACGATGAGAAAAAGACGGAAGCGCACTTCCTTTCTTCCAACGAGGAAAATTATCAACAAATCACCGTCTTTGGCAACGGTACGATTTTGGGGACGGTACAAAAAGATTCCTTGACCATGGATTTGGCGGTGTTTTCTCCCCAAGGCGGGGATTATAAAACCGTAACGGGCGGGGATAGTTTGGATGAAAACCCCTTCCTTGGCTTCAACGGTGAAATTTGGTATAATTCCTACGGCATCGGCAGAAATTTGAACAACGAGTTCGTGCAATACATGCCATCGGAAATTTTAAAACTCAACACCCGCACGTTGGACATTGAAACCGTTCTTACCAGCAATCGATATTCCTTTGTGAAACCCGTGTTGGATTCCGAAGGCGGGTTGTACTGCATCCGCAAACCGAGTGAGGAAAAGGAAAAAAACAACGTATTTTTGGATATCTTGTTGATTCCCGTCCGCATTGTGCAAGCCATCATCGGTTTCATTTCCTTATTCGTGCGGATTTTTACAGGGAAACCCTTGGTAAAAGGCAAAGGCAAAACCGCAAACGGCGGCAGTGCGGCAAAGAATGCAGACGAACAAACCATTTTCATTCACAACTATATGTTGAACGTGGATAAAGAATTAAAGCGCAATGAAAAAAACGAGGAAAGCGGATTTATCCCGCATACTTGGCAGTTGGTGAAAATTCCTAAAACCGCAGGCGGGGATACTTACGATAAAGAGACAGCGGAAGTTTTAGCGAAAGGCGTCGCTGATTTTTGTATTGCCGACAATACCCTTATCTATACCAACGGAAAACGGATTTTTGCAATCGATTTTGAAAATGGTGAAGTGAAAAAGAGAAAGTTATTAAACACTGATTTTTGTATTAAACTGGGTGCGGTGTACTCTCGGGAAAAGGACAACCCCACGGACTTTTTTGATATGATTTAATCGATTTATTTCCGCTCGCACCCTGAAAAGTGAGCGGGTTTTGGCTGTGCTAACGATATATGCCTTCGGCATGCGATATGTTTGCTGGCGCAAACACGATATACAGCTTTGCTGTACGATATATGCCTTCGGTATACGATATACGCCTGACGGCGTGCGATATATATAAGGGTTTATAACAAAGTTATAACAAAAATATAAAAAGGACGCTTTTGCGCCCTTTTTCGCTTGCAAATTTTACCGATCTATGCTACAATAGACAGGATAAAACAACACGTATATTTTAGGAGAAATATTTATGAAATTTGTATGTGACGGCATGATTTTATCCGACGCTGCGTTGACGGTCAGCAAGGCTTGCGCGGTGAAAACGATTACCCCTATTTTAGAATGTATTCGTTTGCGCGCAGAAAACGACGGTTTGACCCTTACCGCTTACGACGGTGAAATTTCCATCGAAAAGAAAATCTGTGCGGAAGTCATCGAAGAGGGTGAACTTTGCGTAAATGGTAAAACCTTTGCGGACTTTGTTGGTAAAATTTCCTCGTTCGAGGTTGTGATTGCTTCCGACGAAAACGGTATCGCCATTCGTTATGCGGACAGCGAATCCTTCATGCAATCCCTTTCTGCAACGGATTTCCCCCGCCTTGGCGATCGTTCTATCGAAGGTAAAAATTACTTCGAAACCAAAGAATCCGACCTTAAAGGTTTGATTGCGAAAACGGTGTTCTGCTGTGCAACGGATGAAAGCAGACCTATCTTGAAAGGCTGTTTATTGGAAGCGAAAGACGGTCAATTGAACGCGACCGCTTTGGATGGGTTCCGTATGGCTTGTTCCGCGTGCGATACGACGGAAGGAAGCGGTGAAATGAAACTTGTTTGCCCCGCTCGTACCCTTGTGGAAATCGCGCGTATGCTGGACGGGGATGAACCTTTGAAAATTTACGCGGATAAAAACCTGTTGTCCGTAGCGGTAAAAGATACCGTCATTACCTCGCGCTTGTACGCAGGTGAATTTGTCAGAAAGGAAAATATCTTCCCTGTAGCGTTCACTACCAAAGTAAACGTTCGCAGAACGGAAATGATTGACAGTGTAGAACGCGCATCCGTTTTGATTCGCGGTGACAAAAATAACCTCATTTCCTTTGACATCAAAATGAATAAAATCGTCATCAACGCGAACTCTGACATGGGTAAAGTGGAAGAAACAGTTTCCGCTGACCTTGACGGAAAGGAATTGAAAATCGCGATGAACGGTAAATACCTTTTGGACGCGTTGAAGGCGTTGACGGATGAAATGATTGTGCTGTCGTTTAACACTTCCGTATCCCCTTTCACCCTTGAAAACGCGGACGGAAACGGCAGTCAATATTTGATTTTGCCTGTACGTACGGGCGGTCAGTAAGCCTTGAAAGGTTAAAACCTTAAAAAATTTACGCAAAACACACGAAAGAAAAAGAAAAAAGCCTTAAAATCGCTTGACGGACTTTGCGTTTTTGCGATATAATGAAAAAGTTGCTAAAGGATAAAACTTAGCAACCACCAAAAAACGAAAAAGAAAAAAACCAAATACAGGAGAAAGTATTATGAAAAGAACTTATCAACCCAAAAAGAGACAGAAGAGCAAGGTACATGGTTTCCGTAAGAGAATGGCTACGACGGCTGGCAGAAACGTATTGAAGCGTCGTCGCAACAAAGGCAGAAAGAGATTGACCCACTAATCACTGGGCGACCTTTTCAAGAAGAATTAAAAACAGATAAGAGTATTTGACAAAATTCCTTTCCTTTGCCTTAAAGGAGAGGATTTGCCATTTTTTATAACAAGCAAATTTATTTGCTTGTTATATTAAAAAAACCGAAGTATTGTAAGGACGGCAAGCCAAAAAGAGCAAAAAACGGCTTTAAAGCGGGTTCGGATTATATAACTTTGGTTAAATGCGTAAAAAAAGCGAAAAGGAGATCCGCGGCGATGCAATACAATCGATTAAAAAAACAAGCGGATTTTCAAAAACTTTTCCACAAAGGAAAGCGCGCACACACCGCCTCGTTGTCCATTGTCTATCGCTCCAGCGAGAAAATGACAATGGGGATTTCCGTAGGAAAAAAACATGGTAAGAGTGTGCAAAGAAACCGCATTAAACGATTATTGAGGGAAGCTTTTCGCGCGGTACAAGGCGATATGCAAGGTACTTATGCGATTGTGTTAATCCCCAAAGTCTGCGAAGAATACTCGGTTAAAAATTTTGAAAAGCAATTAAGATGGATTATCCAAAAAGAGAAACTGTAAGCGTGGTGTTTTCAGCCATATTCGTAAGCAATTGGCGTTATCTTCGAAAAGCAGTGTTCAAACCCTTTTTGAAGATACTTTGTATGCGCCTTATTCTCTTTTATCAACGGCATTTATCCCAACATCAATGTAAATTCCGCCCCACTTGCTCACAATATACTTTAGAGTGTATCAACAACCGCGGTGTGGTTTTAGGGATATTGATGGGTGCGTGCCGTATCTTACGTTGCCACCCTTGGACAAAGGGCGGGTATAACCCTGCGCCGGAAGCGTATTTCAAACGGCGTTGGCTGATATAAGCGACCATTAAAAAAGGTGGAAAGATACCCTTTTCGTTGGGCGTTATCGCCTAAAAAAAGGCTTTGTCACATCACTTGGTTGATTTTTGACGGAAAAATCCTGTGAAATACTGTGTATTTTTCTCGTCATTGCTTAATGCTAAAACCAACCATTCTCTGTGACATAGCCAAAAAAATAAACATTAGAGTGAAAATATGGAACTTTTGAATTTATTAGCGGGGATTAATATTCCCCTTTTCGGACAAACCTTCGACGTATCGTTGAACTGGATTGGTAAACTGATTAGTTGGCTGATCAAAGGCGTCGGTACGGTTGGTGTTGGTATCATCATTTTTTCACTTTGCTTAAAAATCATCGTTTTACCCTTTGACGTATATCAGCGTATTTCGATGCGTAAGCAAAACCAAAAAATGAAAGACCAAAAAGAGCGTATGGAAAAATTGCAAAAGCAGTACGCCAACGATAAGCAAATGTACAACCAAAAATTGATGGAAATGTATAAAGAAAGCGGCATTTCCATGTTTTCGTCTTGCTTGCCCATGATTCTTTCCATGGTCATCTTTATCGTTGCCATCAACGCTTTCAACGCGTATGCGCAATTCTCTACCATTGATAATTACAACCGCATGGTTGGGGCTTATAAGCAAGCGATTATTGAATACACCCCCAATTTGGAAGATGATAACAATATTACGGTAAACGGTACGACTATCACCGTGAAAGACAACGGGAATGAACCAGAAGCTTACCTGTATTATGAAATTACAGCAACGGATGACATTTCTGCAATGGATAAAGAACAAATCCGTGCATACGTAAAAAATATTTTGGACGAAGGTAAACTTACCAACTGTTACGTAGATAAGTCCAAGATAAGCGATGCGAAATTGGCTGAAATAACATCGAATTATTCTGACCTTGAAGAAGACCAAGCGATTCGTAAATACTTCATCAACATCGGTCAAGAAGCGGTTCTTAAATATTACAATTCAGAAAACGGCGTTGAGAAAAACACCAAATTCCTTTGGATTAAAAACATTTGGATGACGGACGCAAGTTATAAGCACCCCGTTTGTGATTATGCTACGTTCGAAATGGAAGCAAAGCGTGAAGAATTCAACGTAAATGGTGACAATAAAACGCTTACCCAAATTAACGAAAGCGGTGTTACCAACGTTTATAAATCAACTACCTATGATGAAATCACGGCAAAATTGACCGTACAGAAAGAGCAGGCAAACGGTTACTTTATCTTGATTGCCCTTTCCATCGGTACGATTTTGTTGCAACAGTTCGTTACCATGCGTTCGCAGAAAGAACAACAGCAGTTCTCGACCGTAGACGGTCAGGGCGCTTCGCAACAAAAAATGATGTTGGTTATGATGACGGGTATGTTTGCGATTTTCTCGTTTATGTACAGTTCCGCATTCTCCATCTACATGATCACCAGCAACATTTTCTCGTTGCTTTCTACCCTGATTATCAATAAATTTGTAGACAGCAAATTGGAAAAGGAATCCAACACGATTACCACGACCAAGATGGATAACCGTACTTTGTCCCGCATTGAAGCGGCAAAACAAGCAGGAAAAGAGTCTGCGCAAAGCTCCAAGGAAAAGAAAAATAAAGACGATAAAACTGAATAATTTAGATAAGAGAGAATAATTTAGCCGACAGTCGGCATAGGAGAAAATAATGAATTATAAGGAATTTACAGGAAAAACGGTAGAAGAAGCCGTTGAAAACGGGCTGAAAGAGCTGGGGTTGACCGCAGAACAAGCGGACGTACGCGTATTGGAAGAAGGTAAAAAGAAATTGTTCGGCTCCATCAAAGCGCGCGTAGAAATCGCTGCGAAAGAAACAGCGGAAGTAAAGGTTGAAGCAACAGCAGAAGTGAAAACGGAAGAAGCAAAGGTTGAAAAGCCTTGTCCCGCTTGCACTGCTGATGCAACCGATGGTGAAAGAACGGTTGTTTTCTTGGAAGGTTTGTTCAAATTGTTGAATATTACGGCTTGCACCGAATTGGTTTCCGAAGGCGAAAAGGTAGAGATCAACGTTACGGCGGCAAACACTACGTCCATCATCGGCAAACACGGCGCAATGTTGGATGCAATCCAAACCCTCGCAGGTGCGGTTGCAAACACAGGCAGAGACGATTACAAGCGCGTTGTTGTGGATTGTGAAAACTATCGCGAAAACCGCGAAGCAACTTTGAATAAGTTGTCCGAAAACTTGGCGCAAAAGGCAATTCGTTTGGGTAAGAAGATTAAACTTGAACCCATGAACCCCTATGAAAGAAGAATTATGCACGCGGCTTTGTCCGAATTTGAAGGTGTTTCCACCCAGAGCGAAGGCAAAGAACCCAACCGTTATATCGTGATTATCCCTGACAATTTGGAAGATCCCAACGCGCCCGCAATTGAAGCTCGTAATGACAGAGACAGACGCGGCAGAAACGATCGCGGTTACAACCGTGGCGGTAAAGGCGGTAAATACAACGGCGGTAATAAGGGCGGTTACAACAAGAAACCCTACAACCGTGACAGAAAACCCGCAGGCGGTAACGGCGGCGGTACGACCTTGAAAGCAAATAATGATTTCTTCGGTATCTTCCTCGGTAACAGCAACAACGAGGATAAGTAAGACGAAAAGTAAACGAAAAAACCACTCGTGAGAGTGGTTTTCTTTATGCAGTAACAACCAGATATACTGGTGGTAAATAGCTTTAGATGTAAGCCTAGTATTTATTTACAATGATATCAACGGAAGAAGTCAAACGCGCTGCGTTTTTGTAAACGTTGTAAGGTGTAATACAACGGTGAACCAAGCCCGTAAACCCATACGGCTTCCGTTAAAGCAATCGATCCCATAAAGGAAAAATATGCCAAAGAAGTCGATGTATATCCTTCCGCTCCCCCGCATAAAAATACAATGATTAGGGGGATAATCACTGCGTTGAACAGGACGGGGAAAAATCCGCCGACAATCAAACGCAAGGGCTCTTTTTTTAAAAACCTACCTACCAGGTATGAGGTGAATGCCGCTAAAAGCGTCGCCAACGACCCTATAAATACATCGTAGAATAGGTATGGCGAAGCCAAATTCGACAGCATACAGCCGATATACAAGGCTGGGACTGCTTCAGGAAAAAAGAGGGGTAAAATACAAAAAGCCTCCGCAGGACGGATCTGGAAAGGTCCGTAAGCGAGGGGCGCAAACGCATAGGTCAACGCAACGTACAACGCCGCGATGATCCCTGCGCGACAAAGTCGTTTTGTCGTGAAGAAACTGTTCATTTGTGATACCTCGGTTTTTTTAATGGGGTGTTTCCCCGCGGAAGTGTTTTCCGAAAACCTTCCGACTTTGACAAGTATATCAAAAAAATATATCTATTGTCAACAATTTTACGCTTGTTTTTGCATATTTTTTCGTTCGCAGCGTTCCCATAAAAGCGCGGATAGACCGTCCGAAATAATTTCCGACATAGAATAAACTAAGTTTAACCGGGTAGTATTGAGCAAACCGTAATTACCGATGGATTTTTCCGCAACAATCCCCATGATGGAGATATCTCCAAGCGCGCCAAGTTGTTTGTTTGCGCCCGCACCCGGCATCATGGGCGCGTCGTGTAATTTTATCAACCCGATATCCCCTGCCTCTCCCACCGCCGCATCCACGGCGATAATGGGACTGTCTTTGTGCGTTTCTTGTAAAAAAGTACGCATGTATCGGATTTCTTTTGCGGTGATGGGTGCGGCGAGCGTACCGTATAAAAATACACCCAAGCCCTGCGTTTTGAATTTTAACATGGACCCCACAATGGGGCCTAAACTGTCCCCGATGGCAAGGTCGCTGCCAATACAAACAATGACGGGAGGTTGGTTTTTCCAATCGATTTTTGACGGTGAACGCATACCTGCCCCCATTATTTTACCATTTAACAGTTTATCCGTTGCCATGGAAACTCCGTCTGTTGCCAACTTATTATATATATGAAAAGCGTACTCCATATCATTTACACCTCGATGATTTGTTTGAATATTGCCAAAATCGGGCAAAAATAAACCTAAAAAAACAAAAGTTTTTTTCGAAAATAGGTTGAAAATTTTATACATATATGATATAATAGGCACAGTTATAAAAATAATAAGGAGAGATATATATGATTACGTCGAATTTATTATCGGCAGGTCCTACGGGTTATATATTGGATATCGTTATACTTGTCGGTTTATTCTTGTTTGTATTTATTTGTGCGAAGCGCGGATTTATCAACGTATTTTTCAGTTTTGTATCCAGCATTGTCGCTTTGTTTGCCGCTGTTTCTTTAGCAGGGGTGTTCGCCTCGCTTACAGGCGGGCTGTTTGGGGTGGAAGCTTCGCTGACGGAAACTTTTACCAACACGCTTTCGAAAATCACTGGATTTGATATTGTCCTTGGTGGAAAGAATGATTTGGATATGTTGCTGTCAACCGAAAAAATGTCAGCCGTCATCGCGACGTTGGTTGCGAAAAAGTATGTAGGCGTAGATATCCCTGAAGGCACAACGCTTGCTTCCTTGGTTGGCGCAACCTTTGGTGAATTGCTCACCTCGTTGATTGCGGGTGTTATACTGTTCTTTTTGTTCAAAATTATCATATTCATCTTGCGTAAGTTCTTCACCAAACTTACCGAAAAAATCGGTTTGTTGGATAAGTTGAACCGTATCTTGGGTATGGCGGTTGGTTTTATCGAAGGGATTTTTGTTATCAGCCTTGTGATGTCTATCCTGGCGTTGATTCCTTCCCCTGCAATCACCGAATTCTTCAACAGCAGTTTGATTTTGAAACTTCTTTACAACCACAACCCCATCGTAAGTATGCTTGGTTGGTTCTTGTAATAACATAAAAATTTTATAGAAAGTACGTAAAACAGCTTCCCTTGCGGGGAGCTGTTTTTTTGTATAATAAAACCACGATAAAAAGTGAAAAGGTAAGAGTGAATAGTGAATAGGTGCGGGAAGAATAAATAAAAGTAATACAATGTCAGCGAAGAGAGGTTGTACACGCGGATGATTAAAACCACGCGATAGTGACATATACCCCAAAAACTTTTAAACTTTTAGGGTGTATCTCTGCTTTCGTCACAGCATGGTGTACAATTATAATTGTAAAGAAAGGTTTTCCTTTAAACAAGGCCTATGCATGCAGATAAGTATAAAAAGTTATCAACAATATACCGAAAAAAAGATATACGCAAAGAAAAATATCTGAAAAATTATCCACAAATATTTGGTTGTTTTTTGTCGAATTATGCAAAAATTCTTCGAATATACATTTATACAATGACGAAATCCACCTTATTTTTTCCAAAATGTGGATAGAAAAAGGTTGTCCACTGAAAATAAATATTTTCTGTGGATAACTTATTCACCAACACTACGCAAAAAATATAAAATAAAGGATTTTTAGGGTATAAAGTGTAAAAAATAGGCGTTTTTCTGTGGATAACTCTTACAAATAGTTAATAAATAAACAATAAAAATAAATCTTTTTTCTGTGGATAATAGGCATAAAATTCGTTTTTTTAATTAAAAATCTTGTAAAATGACATAAAATTGTGAAAAAATGATAGGTTTATCCACAAACGTTTGTTTATTCTCTAAAAAAGTAAAAAGTTATCCACAGTTATCCACAGACAAAAGTATGCATAAATTATTTAGCGGACGTTTTGGAAATGCACTTTTACCTCGATACGGGTATCTTGAAAGGCGGTATCTTGTTTTTTCCGAAGTTTGCGTTTTTCATATTTAACCAATCGTTCGCGTACGCCAAAAACGTCGCAATTGACTGCACGGCATTTTTCAAAAGTGCGCTCGATTTCACTTGATAAAATCTTTTCCGCAAGGTTGAAAAAATTTTTCGGTACGTCGCCTGCATCCGCGATTTGGTCGATGGGTTGCGACGCGGAATAATCGAAAATTCCTGCGGTCATTACCACTTCCACCTGTAAAGAAAAACCATTCTGACCCCATGTTTTTAATTGGATTTTGGGGGAGTTTCGCCGTATATTCAACGTACAGCTTTGCTCCTCACCATTCACCGAGTAGGACGCGAGGCGTAATTTTGACAAGACGGCAGAGATAGCGAAGGTTTCTTCAGCGGTCAGGGTTTCCACCCAACGCCCGCCTACAAACAAGGCAGTTTCCCGTGCACTGAATACAGGTTTATCTGCGCTTTCCTTGGTGTTTTTTCCGTTGTCAGAACTTTCGTTGGCTGTGGAAGTTGTCTGCGCGCCGATATTTTCTTGTTGCGGTTCGGTTTTTAGGATGGGCAAATACCCGCTTTTACTTTCACTGAAATACCCAATGGAAAATTCTCGTAAGGTGTTCGGCATCACCGTCCCCACTCGCTCGGCATGCGAGGACAAAACCTTTTTCATCGCGGACGAACTGGACGGATCGATGAGTGCGCTGGTATTGAGCAGATCCTTGGCTTTACCGTCGAACACGGCAAGCTGACAATCGTCGGTGAGATATTCGTTGCGCAGAAAAAAATCCAGACAATCGAAGACGTCCGCATTTTTGGCGGTTTCACCAAGAATAATCAAATCGCAGAACACCAATTTTGGATACCAACCCGTTTTCGCGTTGATTTCTTCCAAGGCTTCGCCCACCGTTTTCCCACGGCTGACAATTTGCACCGATTGGGTGGAAGTTTCCTGTTTGGAAGATTGCGGGACGGCGATTTGCGTGGTGACGATAAAAGTGCTATCCTCACGGTCAATCCCCATCGCCACAACGATGGCTGTTTTTTGCACGTCAGTCGAACCGAAATCGTTGCTGAAAAACAACGCCGAAAGAAAAAAAATCAACAACAAATAATACCGAACTGTGTTTTTTACGTGGATTTTACGCATTCTTTTTCTCCTTTTTTTTCAAGTCGGGCAACAGGGAAAACAGCAGGGTGAAAACACCTGCACAGACCCAAAACAAGAAACTTAGTTTTCCGCTGATGACGGTGTAAACAGTGTTGTAAAATTTATTACAGAACAGCAAAAACACCAACAATCCGCCGTTGAGAGTTGTAGAAACGAGTACGGTGCGTCTTGTTCCGATGGCTTGACAAAATAGGTTGGTTGTGAATTGCAACGGCATGGCGGTATAGTAAAACAGCACGATGGTCAGCATATACACAAACAGCAAATCGAACCGTCCCACAATATCCAGCGCGGGGAAATATTGCGCGATTTTAGCAAAGGCATAATGCTCCCTCGGTGCGATGGATGAGAAGATGGAAAAGAAGGTGGCAAAGAAGAATAACGACCCCAACGCCCCTGCGCTGTAGCCAGCGAGGATTTTGACCGTATCCCCCTTTTTATATCGCAGATTTCCAAGCAATGGCAACAGCAAAAGAGCGTCTGAAAAATGGGGTGTGGAATACTTCATCGCATACATGGTATCCCCAAATTCATTTCCAAACAGCGGTAACAATCGAGTAAAATCGGTTGCAAAGCATCCCATGGCGAGTAATAAAATGAATGGGATAAGATATAAAAAGAGGCAAATATCCGCAGTGCGGGATAAAGTTTTTAGACCTTTCACACACATAAAAGCGGAGAAAAGGAAGAAGAAAAGAAAGGAAAATGAGGTGGGTGCGGTGTCGAAAAACACCGCGTAGGTAAATTTTTCCAAGTCAAACAAAGGTAAAATTGCGCTGAAAAGATAATACACCGACAGCGCAATATACACCAATGCGGACCATTTTCCAAACTGTATTTCCAAGCGTTCGAACAAAGTTTTTTCCGAGCGGGAGCAAGCAAACAGCAACGCAAACAGCAAACCGCCTTGCAATAAAAAATGCAAAATTGCGGGTAGTAATAGATCGCCTGCGGCGTATTTTGCAAGAATAGACGGGGCTTCCAACAACCGTGCCGCGGGTAATAAGCACGCCCCCGCGAGGGCGATTTGACGGCTGTTGACAATATCGGCTTTTGGGGCGATGAGGTTATTTTTCATGGTAATTCTCCTTTTTTACGGACAGCCGAGTTTTGTTTTTTGATTGCAATAATCGGGGGCGGCTCTTCAAATCCGCCAGGTCATATTTTACAACACTATCCCGCAAATCGTGGATATTGAGCGGTGAAAACGGCGCAAGCGCAGGCGCGCCGAATGCGTCGGCTGAGAGTAGATAATACAGCAAAAACGCCGCGCTTAACACAATTCCAAACGGACCGATACTGCCTGAAACCAATAAAAACAGCCAACGTAAAATACTGCCCGTTTCCACGAAATTGGGTACGGTATATAAGCATATCCCCGAGAATGCGACCACGATGATTGCAGGTGTGGAAAGGAATCCCGCCGAAACTGCCGTATCTCCCAAGACAAGCGCGCCAACGACCGATAAGGACATACCCACGTATTTGGGCATGCGGATGCTGGCTTCTTTGAGGGTTTCCAATAAGAATAAAACCACAAACATTTCAAGGCTTGGAGAGAGTGGCAATTCTCGCGAACTGCTTGCAATGGTTAAGGTTAAACCGAGGGGCAGAAGCTGGATTTTGAACAGTTGCGCAGACACGTAAAAGGCGGGCAATAGCAAAGCCACAAACAGAGAAACAAATCGCAACAAGCGAAAAATAGTCGCCGCAAACGGTGAAATGAAATAATCCTCACTGCTCTGCAAATCCTCTGTCAAAATATACGGTACAGTCAACGCGATGGGTGAACCGTCCACCAAAATCCCCACCCTGCCTTCGCTGATTTTCGCGGTGAAAATATCAGGTTTTTCCGTTTTACCGACCGAGTGAAACACCGAGTGTTTGCGCGGGGATAAAATGGCGGAAACGTAGGACGAATCGGGTACGCAATCCAACTGGACGGATTGTAATTTTTGTAAAACTTCCTCTTTCACGGAGGGATTGGACGTACCTTCCAACCAACAAATACTGACAATCGTATCCGATTGTTTGCCAAGCCGTACGCTTTCGAAGCGCAAATCGGGTGTTTTTAGACGCTTTCGAATCAGCGACATGTTGGTTTTGATATCCTCGATAAACCCCTCGCGCGGACCTCTGACAGCGACGTCTGTCGGGGGTTCGGTCACCGCGCGGACGGGGATGAATTTCGCCCCGACAATCAAACCTACCGATAGACCGTCCACCAATACCAAACTGTTACCGTTTAAGATTTCCTTGTGAATATCTAAGAGTTTTTCGACCTCTTTTAATTCGGGAAAAAGGGCATTCTTTTTGATAATTTCTAATTTCAACGCAGACATGGTACCTTCGTTTTTGGTGTTTTGCCCTATTTCTTGCATAAAATCAAGTTTGGAAAGTGGGCGGGCGATTAAGTCGCCAAGCCATTGTTTGTTGACGATTCCGTCCGCGTAAACGATGGCGCAAGCGGTTTTATCTGCCGTCTCAAAGACATAGGTTAAAATATCTTCCGATGGTAATATTTTTTTAATTGCCGTTAGATTTTTTTGTAAATTTTCCGATAAATTTTGCACAACCACAGCTTGTGGTTTTTTCCGAGGAATTATTCTTTTCGTGCGGCTTGACTTTTTTGCGATTTGGTGGTATAATGGTAGAAGTATCAAAAAGAGGTTTTATGCCATGGTAGAGTTGGGCGAATACGAAGTGTTGGAAGATATGATGATTGACGGATTGAAAGTGGTTCAGGACACTCGTCTGTATCGCTTTACGTCCGATTCGGTGCTGTTGTCCCGCTTTGCGCATGCGAAAAAGAACGACGTTGTGGCGGATTTTTGCGCGGGGAGCGGTATCGTTGCGTTTCACTTCTATGCGTTAAACCGTGCGAAACTGCGGGATTTGCGTTTTACCTTATTTGAAATGCAACCTGAACTGTCCGCACTTTCACAAAAAACTGCTTTGTATAACGGCTTTGATAATTTTGAATTTGTACAAGGCAAATTACAGGAAATCCCTAAGGTATACAATGAGAAATTTTCTCTCGTGCTGTGCAATCCCCCCTACGAGAACGGCGGGTTTGACAACGATGAGTATTGTAAAGCGGTGTGTCGTAAGGAGATTACCATCAACCTCAAAGAGATTGCTAAAGCGGCGAGTTTTGCCTTAAAGTTTGGCGGGCGGTTGTGTATGTTGCATCGCGCCGATCGGTTGGCGGAAGTTTGTTACACTCTGCACGATGCGAAATTGGAAGTGAAAAAAATTCAATTCGTGGGGGGCAGGTATGGATCGAAACCGTATTTGGTGATGGTAGAAGCGGTCAAAGGCGGGAAACCGCACACGGAAATTTTGGACACGATATACAACGTGAAGGAGTAAAACATGGTCAGTTTTGTAGCAACCCCGATTGGAAATTTGAAGGATATCACCTTGCGTGCGCTGGAGACGTTGCGCGAGGCGGACGTGATTTTTTGCGAAGATACTCGACACACCATCAAGTTGTTGAATGCTTACGAAATTAAAAAACCGCTTTACGCGTGTCACAAGTTTAATGAAACGGAAGCGGCGGAAAAGATTTTGGCGGCGTCCAAACGCGGTGAAAACGTGGTTGTGGTTTCGGATGCGGGGACTCCCGTGGTATCCGATCCTGGCAATATCGTATGTAAAATTTTACGTGAAAACGGAGAACCGTACACTTTACTGCCCGGCGCGTGCGCGTTTGTTGCGGCATTGGTTTTGTCTGCGTTGCCCGCGGGTAGATTTGCGTTTATCGGATTTTTACCCGATAAAGCAAGTGAGAAAAGGGCGTTGTTGGAAAAGTATAAGGACAGCGATTTAACCCTTGCATTCCATTGCGCTCCGCAGGACGTGGATAAGGACGTCAAGGCGATGTACGAAGTGTTTGGCGACCGCCCTGCCGCTGCGGTGCGTGAGATTACGAAAATCCACGAAGAAGCGGTGAATTTTACTTTAAAAGAGGGTTTGGCGGGCGAGAAGCGCGGAGAATACGTGTTAGTTGTCGCGGGCGCGGAAGAAAAGGAAAGCCCATTGAACAGCTTGTCCGAGGTGGAACATATCAAACATTATATGGCGGCTGGGTTGGATAAGAAAGAGGCGTTGAAGCGCGCCGCGAAAGACCGCGGTGTTTCCAAATCGGAACTTTATCCTTTTGCCATTGATTTGTGATTAGATTTGTGTGAAAAGGGTTATACTATATATATAATATAGTGAAGGAGAAGGAAGATGCCTCCGTATTATTATTTATTTTTTATTTTAATCATTGCTTGCGCGATATGGGGTGCGAGTGTCAGCGCGAAGGTGCGTTCTGCATTTCAAGCCTATGGCGGGATGCCGAACAGTTCCCGCATGACGGGCTATGATACCGCGGTGCGGTTGCTTCGTGCGAACGGTGTGAATGATATCACCGTTGGCAGAGTGCGCGGTACGCTGTCCGATCATTATCACCCCACGAAAAAGGTGGTCAATCTTTCGGATGGAGTGTATGGCAATGCGTCGATTGCGGCGGTTGCAGTGGCGGCGCATGAAATCGGGCACGTTATGCAAAAGAAAACGGGGTACGGAATGTATCGGTTGCGGACGGCTTTGGTGCCTATCACCAATATCGGCAGTCGGCTTGCCTTGCCTTTGGTGTTGTTGGGGTTGATTTTGGACTTGTTTGTGAGCACGTCAAATGCAAGTACAGGTTTCTACCTTGCCCTTGCAGGTGTTGCGTTGTATGGGTTATCCACATTGTTTGCGTTGGTGACTTTACCTGTGGAGTTGAATGCGAGCCGCAGAGCGAAAGAAATGTTGTTACAGCAAGGTATTTTACGGCAAGAGGAGATTCCTTATGCGGATAAAATGTTGGATGCGGCGGCGAAAACTTACGTAGCTTCCTTGTTGACGTCGTTGGTGTATTTCCTGCGTTTTTTGGTGTGGGTAATGGTGTTATTTGGAAGAACGAATGATAGAAGAAGGTAATGGTTAAAGTGAATTGACCTGCGGTCGTGAATTGGCTTATGCCGTGAATTGGCTTATGCCGTGAATTGCGCCTATGGGCGCGTGAATTGCAAAGCTCTGCTTTGCGTTATTGTAGAAAATAAAATAGCGGGCGGTCGATGACCGCCCTTGTGTTTTTTTGTGTTGTTGTGGTGAGTGATGGTTTTGAGACTCTATCGCTACGCTCCAGAGTGACAAGGAGAATATGCGCCTATGGCGCGCGATATGTTTGTTAACACAAACACGATATACGCTACGCGTACGATATACACCATAGGTGTACGATATGCGCCTGACGGCGCGCGATGAAAAAAAGGTATGAAAAAAGGACTTCACGAGGAAGTCCTTATTCATTAAGTACTAATTAATAGTTGTAGAAGTGAACTTGACCATAGTCATAACCGTATACAGGTTGAAGTTCCATGTGCTTAACTTTCCATTTTCTAACCTTAATGGGAAGCCAAAGAGCATAGATACCAACGGTGATGATGGTGAGGAACATCCACTTAAAGCAGTTGCCAAGAAGTTGGAATGCGTTACCATTGAACTTAACTCTGTTGCCGCTGATGATGGTGTGCTTCGTTTCCCATTTCATGAAACGAATTACTGCCCATGCAAGACCGAACAATATGAGAAGTGCAGCTACAACAGCCAAAACAATAAGTTTTGCATCAATTTGGATGTTGTTAACATCTTTAACTCCGCCAACTACAACAACGAGACCCGCGCCGATGCCAGCCATGATAACGATAATGAGGATCATGAGGATCCACGTACCGATAAGGTTGAGCAAGCGACCGGTAAATACGCTGTTACTTACTTTTGCCACTTTGTTCTTTTTTGCCATCTTGTTTGCCTCCTTTACCCCTTTCGCTTTTTGCGAGAAGCGTAATACTTTAATTTTATGGTAATGTCATTATACTACATTACAAATGCTTTGTCAATAAAAAAAACGAAAAAAATGAAAAATTTTCTTGAAAAAATAAAGAAATTTTCACGTTTATCCACATCGCGCGCACGCGTTACACACGCGTTATATATAAAGGTATACAATCATGTCGAAAAAATAACCTTTTTGAAGCTAAAATCAGTAAGAAATGGAAAAAGAAAATACCGTTCAAAAAATGATATTTTAAAATCGTGAAAATATTTTTCAAACAAAAGGGAAAAAATCATTGACGAAATGAAAAAAGTATGGTAAAATGATATTTGGACAAGAGCGGTCTGTGGGTATAAATCCTCGCACCGCAAATCAAAACGTCACAAAAATAAATTTTCATATATTGGAGGAAACACTATTATGGCAAACGTTAAAGTTGCAATCAACGGCTTTGGCCGTATCGGTCGTCTTGCTTTCAGACAGATGTTCGGTGCAGAAGGTTACGAAGTAGTCGCTATCAACGACCTTACCAGCCCTTCCATGCTTGCTCACCTTTTGAAGTACGATTCCGCACAGGGCAGATATGCTCTTGCTGATACCGTATCCGCAAACGATGAAGCTGGTACCATCACCGTAGATGGTAAGACCATCAGAATCTACGCTGAAAAAGACGCAGTAAACTGCCCTTGGGGTGAACTTGACGTAGACGTTGTACTTGAATGTACTGGTTTCTACACTTCGAAAGCTAAATCCGAAGCACACATCAAAGCTGGCGCTAAGAAAGTTGTTATCTCTGCTCCCGCAGGTAACGACCTTCCTACCATCGTTTACAGCGTAAACGAAAAGAGCCTTTCCAAGCTTGACAACATCATCTCGGCTGCATCCTGCACCACCAACTGCCTTGCTCCTATGGCAAACACGTTGAACAAGTTGTCCAAGATTAAGAAAGGTTACATGACCACGATCCACGCTTACACTGGTGACCAAATGGTATTGGACGGCCCTCATCGTAAAGGCGACCTTCGCCGTGCACGCGCTGCAGCTGTAAACATCGTTCCCAACTCCACGGGCGCTGCAAAGGCTATCGGTCTTGTTATCCCTGAATTGAACGGTGTACTTGACGGTTGCGCACAACGTGTTCCCGTTCCCACCGGTTCCCTTACCCAGCTTGTAGCTGTATGTGAAGGTGAAGTTGACGCGGCTACGGTTAACGCTGCAATGAAGGCAGCTGCTTCCGCATCCTTCGGTTACACGGAAGAAGAAATCGTATCTTCCGACGTTATCGGTATCACCTATGGTTCGTTGTTTGATGCTACGCAAACGAAGTGCATGCCCATGGGCGACGGCACAACGCTTGTTAAGGTTGTTTCCTGGTATGACAACGAAAACTCCTACACCAGCCAGATGGTAAGAACGATTAAGTACTTCGCAGAACTTTAATCGCTAAGGAGCTTATAAAGCAAAAAACAGTCCTCGACGTTTGTCGGGGACTTTTTTTGGCAAGATAATCTTGCAGCTAGTAAGGTGTGTTATCGCGCGTGTTTTTAGATGGTTTCGCGCATTCACCATGAGGGTGAATTGCCAACCTGAGATTGGACGCAGTAAGGTGTCTTTTCTTACGTGTTTTTAGATAGTTTCGTTCTTTCACTGTGATATGCGAAGTAAAATAAAGAAAGAGTAATAACACTCTATATAAGGTCCAGCGGAACGCTGGCGGGCGGAGCAATTTATTGCGGAGTCGTGCGTATCCCGTGTCATAAAAACGCGACTCTTATTTCTTGGGATACACTCCATGCGGTCGCTATCGCGCCCTTAGTCGGTATGACAAAGCAATGAGATATGCACCTATGGTGCGTGAATAGTAAAACCCCACCCTTATAACAAGGATGGGGTTTTGCTACCATAAAATTCTTAATTAAAACGCTTTGCCAGCCGAGCCGAGCACGTTGACGATCTTATGTTTTACCATTTCTTTCATCATTGCGCGTGCGTCGCCCAAGTACTGACGAGGGTCAAAGTGTCCAGGGAAATCATTGTAGTGTTTACGGATTGCTGCCGTGAATGCTACGCGAAGGTCGCTGTCGATGTTGATTTTACAAACAGCCATCTGCGCTGCCTTTCTAAGTTCGGATTCGGGAATACCGATTGCGTCGGGCATGTGACCGCCGTATTGGTTTACGATGGCAACTTTGTCCTGAGGAACGGAAGATGCACCGTGCAATACGATGGGGAAACCAGGCAATCTCTTACCGATTTCTTCCAAGATATCCAAACGTAATTTGGGATCCTGACCAGGTTTAAATTTGTACGCGCCGTGGGAAGTACCGATTGCGATGGCAAGCGAGTCGATACCCGTACGAGCGGTAAATTCTTCTACTTCGTCAGGAGAGGTGAAGTGCGCGTGTTCTGCAGAAACGTTTACGTCGTCTTCAATACCTGCGAGGGTGCCGAGTTCTGCTTCTACCACAACACCGTGGTCATGCGCGTATTCAACAACTTTCTTCGTGATGGCAATATTTTCTTCCCAAGGGTGAGAAGAAGCGTCGATCATGACGGAAGTGAAACCGCCGTCGATGGAAGCTTTACAAATTTCGAAATCAGCGCCGTGGTCAAGGTGCATAGCGATGGGAATTTCGTTGGTTTCCACAGCAGCTTGAACAAGGTGTTTCAAATATACGGGGTTTGCGTATTTTCTTGCGCCTGCGGATACCTGCAAAATAACAGGGGATTTTTCTTCGTTTGCTGCTTCAACGATGGCTTGGATCATTTCCATGTTGTTTACGTTGAAAGCGCCGACTGCGTATTTTTCCGCGTACGCTTTTTTAAACATTTCGGTAGTAGTTACCAAAGGCATAATAGATGTCCTCCAAAAAAATTACATATTTAACACAAGCATTATACCCTATCTTATAAAAAAAATCAACCAATTACAGGGTGGGAAAACAAAAAAGAAAAATTTCCATGAAAAAAAGTTGTGGATGAATTTGGTGTGGCTACAATATATAATATATAATATACCGTCAAAGAGAGATTGAAAACCGCAAAAAAACTTGAAATGCAAAGGAGAAACGTGGTAAATTGTGGAAAACTAAAAAAAACTTGAAAATTTTTAAAAAAAGTTGAAAAACTCAATGCAAAACAGCTTGACTTAAATTTCGTTTCATAATACAATAAATAGGCAAGTTTTGGTGGACCCCTTGAAAATTCTGTTTTTCCCCGTTAGTTGAACGGATTTTTGAAGACGGCTCACCAAACCTGAAACAAAAAGAGAAAAAGAAAAAATATACACGAAATAAAGGAGTAACATATTATGAAAACCTATATGGCACATGCCGAAACGGTTGAAAGAAAGTGGTACGTCGTGGATGCAGCAGGGGTTCCCCTTGGCCGTCTTGCAAGCCGTGTCGCTTCCGTATTGCGCGGTAAAAACAAACCGACCTTCACTCCCAACGTTGATTGCGGTGACTTTGTAATCATTATCAACACCGATAAAGCGGTGCTCACCGGCAAGAAGTTGGAAAACAAGTTCTACAGATACCACACCGGTTATATCGGCGGTCTCAAAGAAATTTCCTACAAGAAAATGATGGAAGAAAAGAGCGACCTTGCTGTATACGAAGCGGTAAAGGGTATGTTGCCCAAGAACAGCCTCGGCAGAACGATGTTGAAGAAGCTCAAAGTTTATAAGGGAGCTGAACACAACCACGCTGCACAGAAGCCCGAAGAACTCAAACTTGACTAAGGAGAGGATTGAAAAATGGCAAAAGCAAACGTTAAAAAGAAACTTCAATTCTGGGGAACCGGTAGAAGAAAGAAGGCAATCGCCCGTGTTCGTCTCATCCCCGGTGGTAACGGTACGATCGTAATCAACGATCGCGCTTTCGAAGAATATTTCCCTCAGGGTACGATGCAGTACATCGTTAAACAGCCCCTTGTAGAAATCGACGTTGAAACGAAGTACGATGTTTTCGTAAACGTAATCGGCGGTGGTTACAATGGTCAGGCAGGCGCTATCCGTTTGGGTATCGCACGTGCATTACTTGAAGCTGAAGAAAACAGCCGTCCCGCATTGAAGGCAGCAGGTTTCTTGACCCGCGACCCTCGTGCAAAGGAAAGAAAGAAGTACGGCTTGAAGAAAGCTCGTCGTGCACCTCAGTTCTCGAAGAGATAAAAAAATGGAAGACACACCTTATTGTGTGTCTTCTTTTTTTTACAAGAGGTGCGAAACGACGAGCTTTACCAGGGAAGGGGTCCCCGAAAATATTTTCCAAGGGAAAAGATTTTAGGGAAAAGATATTTACAAACCATTGGGTTTATGATACAATAAAATCGGTTAGGTATCTAATCGATAAATTTGGATTTGATGAATAGGGGGGGGTAACTTATGAAAAAAGCAGTGTCTTTAATTTTAGCCTTAATAACTCTTTTATTCTGCCTTACGGCTTGCGGAATAGACAAGTATAAAGATTATCACGCAACGAATATGCAAACAAAAATATTTTTGACAGAGTATGATAATTTGATTTTTGAAACAGATACAGTTGAATTGATTACGGATTATGAAGACTATTCAGCTTATCAATTTAATCTTGATTATACCGAAGGTTTCTTTAAAAACAACGATTTGCTTGTGTTTATCGTTCAGAGTTGTTCTTCTGACCAAATGGAATTTGTTGAGATGAGAGAAAAAGATGGTGTATTATATCCCTTGTTTGAACGGAAGAAAATAGGAGAAAACGATCCCATAACAGATGATATTATTATATCGTCTTATTGCGTTGAAATATCGAAAGAACTTGAATACAAAGCAGGCGAGATAATTTATAATTATAAGTAAAATTCCAACTTTTTTCCGCGAAATCGTGTATAATTTCGGTGATATTTTACGCAATCATATGCACAATATTTGCGATATTTCACAATGTTATGGTTTACATTTCCAAAACTTTATGGTATAATAAAATTGTTTAATGACTTTATAAAAGGAGAAAAAACCATGCATTCTAAAGCGAAAAGAATGGTCTTAACCGCGCTGATGGCGTCCATGGTATGTGTTGTTACCATGCTTGTGCAAATTCCGTCCCCCTTGAAAGGTTACATAAATATTGGGGATTGCATCGTATTGTTATGCGGTTGGATGTTATCCCCCGTCTACGGTTTCGTTGCCGCGGGGTTGGGTTCTGCGCTTGCCGACCTCTTTTCGGGGTATATCACCTACGCGCCCGCAACCTTTGTTATCAAAGGCTGCATGGCGTTGCTCGTTTTCGTGTGTGTGAAATTTTTACCCCAAAAAATGGGCAAGTTCCCCAAACAACTCGTTGGCGGTGCGCTTGCGGAAATTTGGATGGGGTTGGGATACTTCCTCTTTGAGGGTGTCTTGTACGGCTTTGCGGCATCCTTGGTGAATATCCCCGCGAACTTAATCCAAGGCGTAGCAGGTTTGATTGTAGGACTTATTTTGATAAAACTCCTCGACCGCTTAAAAATCACTATAGACTAAGAGTTTTGCTTGCAAAACTCTTATTTTCTATAAAAACCGCAAAACTCAAGATGCCTTGTCCCCCATTGTGCGCAAAAAGCTTGGCATAAAAAAGTATTATCCAAAAAGGAAACGCACAAAGAGTTTCTTAAAACAATATTAGAAAAACCTTACTTTTTGCGAATCCCCTGCGAGCGTTTTTCGTGGTTTGCAATGAACTGTAAGTAGGCGTCATTGTTGGGTGCTGACGGTTTTTCGGCGGGGATGTCCGCAACAGTTTCGGGCGTATTGACTTCCTCCTGCGTATCTTGCGCGGGGGGATTTTTTAACAACGATTGTAAAAATTGGAACAAACCGAAAGGCTCCATAAGAAAAAAACCTCCAAAATAGAAATTTCCTAGAAAAAATAATCAAAAGGCTGGCATTTTTGTTTGATTTAATTGACGTTTTGATATATAATAGAGTATGCGATAATATAGTCGGCGTATGCTACATTTCATACGGCACGATGATACAATAAAGGAGTCCTTATCCATGAGGAAAACAGCTAAAAAAATATTCAGTTTAGTAGCGGTTGCTACACTTTTAACGTCCGCGTTTGCTATGTCTGCTTGCGGTGACGGGTATAAGTATTTTAAACCTGCTAACAATGTAAACTACACGGAAAGTGAAACCAACGGTATTGATAACGGTGGTTTCTCGGTAGAAAAAGACGGATACGTTTACTTTATCAACGGTAAAGAAAGCCACACGGCAGAAAACGAATACGGCAACGTTGAAAAAGGTTCGTTGATGCGTATTAAAAAGGATGATTTGACTGCAGGTAAATACGACAATGCGGAAATGGTTATCCCCATGTTGTTCGTTGCGCAGAACTACAACGCAGGTATCTTCATCTACGGTGATTACGTTTATTATGCAACTCCGACCACGGCAAAGAACATGCAAGGTGAAGTTTCCAACACCTACCTCGATTTCAAGAGCGCGAAGTTGGACGGCACCGAAGTTATGCAGGATTGCTACTTCCGTTTGTCGAGCAACAGCACGAACTATCGTTACGTTGCAGTTGGCGAAGGGGAAAACCAAACGGTTTACTGTGTGTATGAAGAAAGCGGCGCATTGAAGTCTTTCAATACGAAAAAGGGTACAACGTCCGTACTTGCAAAAGGCGGTACGTATATGTTTAATTCCGATGACCTTAGTAACCCTTACGTATATTACACGATGGGCGTTACCTACAACGTAGACAGCGCAGCGCCTGTAAACGCAAGCTATAACCAAGTATACAGAGTAAGAGCGGATGCAACGGCAGAAGTTGACGCAGAAAATGCTTCCTATGCAGTAAAAGACGGCAGAGCATATGACTTCGACAAAGCTTGGATGGAAAAGGAAAACAAGAAGGCGAAGGATGAAGCAAAGAAAGCGAATCAAGAGTATACGCCTACCTATGATTTCGATGATTATTCGACCTATCCGTATGTAAACCTCGGTGAATTGGTGATGAACGGTGTTGGTAAAAACTACGCGGGCGATAATTACAGCGATACCAAATACAACGATGACCAAACGAAAACGGTAACGGCTGCTGACTGTCAAGAATTTACAGGCTTCACCTATACCCTTTCCCGTTATGAAAACGGCGGTATCTACTACACCAAGGCAAACGACACGAAGTTGTATTACTTGGCAGAAAATGATGAGAGAACGCCTATTGAAGCAAACAAAGATAGAACGGTTGTAACCTCGAAACTTTCCACCGAACTCCAAGGCAAAGCATTGTTCGAATATAAAGACGGTGCTCATACCTATCTTTACATTGAAAACGACAAGATTAAGAAGGGTTCGACTTCGAAGGAAGGGGAAGAAACCAAGGCAATCACGCTTTGTGACGCGCCCGCAAGCGCAACCCTTTGGACGACAGAAAACGGTGTGGTATACTGCTATGCGGCAGGTACGAACCCTGTAACCAGCGCGGCGAGCACGGGTATGCAAATCACCATGATCGACTACACGGGTGCGGATGAAGTATATCAAAACCTTCCCAGCCTCGTTGCAGAGGACAAGTATAAGCCCGTAACCATCAACTATGTTGATTTCGTTGCTCCTGACAGCTGGTACAAGCCTGAAATGTACGATGGCGTTTTGATGTATTTGAATGCGCAAACCGTTGATGCAACCGCCAACAATTATGTTTATGCAACCAAAATTGATTTGGGTACTGTAACGACCAACAATGAAAAGTACGAAAAAGCTTACGAAACAATGGGTGAACTCACTGAAAAGGACACCATTAAGAAAGCGATGACGTACTACTATTACGAGGGCGAAGAAGCGTCGACAGTGATTGACGAATTGAAGACCGCTAAATTGTACACCGAAGATGAATACAAAGTATTCACCGATTATGTAGAAGCTGCTAAAGAATTCGGCACGATTGAAAACGCGGATGCAAACGGTGTTTACGCTGGTATCGGTTTGGTTGGTAAAAAGACCCAAGCGGATACGGATGCATTGGCAGAAGCTTGGAGATCGACTTTACCCGCTGAAGAAGATGCGGTAGAAGAAGAAACCTCTTGGGGTACGTTGGAAATCTGCTTGGTAGTTGCAGGTTCTGTATTGGTAGTAGCTGCGGCAGTTTCGGCGGCAATTATCGTTGCAAATAAGAAGAAAGCGGAAAGAGAAGAAGCAGAGGCAACTGTAAACGCTTACAAGCGCAAGAAGATTGACACGACGGACGACAAGACGATTGACGTATACGCAGACGAAGTGGAAGAAACGGAAGAAGCGCAAGCGGAAACCGTAGAAGAAACGACGGAAGAACCTGTTGTTGCGGAAGTTTCGGAAGAAGTTGTGGAAGAAACAACGGAAGAAGTTACGGTTGAAACTGTAGAAGAAAAACAAGAATAATGTATAAAAAGCTGTTTTCGATAAGGAAACAGCTTTTTTTCTAAAAAATATTTCAGTTTTTTGAAAAAGATTGAAAAATAGGGTAAAAAATAGTTTACAAAATCAGCAATTCTTAATATAATATAGCAAAATCAAGGTGAGATCACCGATAACGAGGAAAATCAGATATGGCAAGATACATTATTTGTCCCAGATGTGAATTAAACTTTATCGATGCAGACGAGCAGGAATATTGCGAAGTGTGTTTGAAAGAGCTGAGCGGCGAGCGTACGTTCTCCGACGATTTTGAAGTGGAAGAAGGCATCGAAGAAACGGAACTTTGCCCGATTTGCGGAGAAAATTATATGGTTCTCGGCGAAAAGATGTGCGAAGAATGTAAGAAAAAATCCGCCTACGAAGAAGTGGTGGAAGACGACGAAGAGGAAGACGCATCGTGGAGAAGCTATCTTGACGATGAAGAAGAGGACGTTGACCTCGGTATTCCCGATTCCGAATTTGACGAAGAAATGGAAGAAGAGGAAGAAGAGGAAGAAATTGAGGAAGAAGACGACTTCGAATACGTTTCGCCCGACGATTATTACGATATGGACGAAGACGACGAAGACGATGATGACGACGACGATGATTTCTAACGTAAAATCCCCTGCCTGACGGCGGGGGATTTTTTGCCTTCTTTACAAATCGTCTGCATCTTGTACGGGCATCTCGTTTTTGTTTTGAGGTAAGCCCGTATAACTGCCGTTTACGTCCGTATTAGAAGGTTTAGGCAACACGTTCAAAGCCCGTTTGGTGGGGGCAGGTACGCGTTGAATTGTTTTTTCGGCGGACATTATTCGTTGCCTTCGCCGTTGTGGCAAGCTTGATTTTTACCACAGTTTTTGCTGTTACAATTCTTGGTGTTCTTGTTTTGAGTCTTCAAATTTTTGTTTTTCATACAATGTCTCCTTATTGCCGAACGGTTAAAAACGCTTATTCGCGCACGCCTTCAAAAGGCAAGTGCAATTCAACGTAACCTTGTTCCGACTTACAAAGAGGACAAACTTTCCATGCTTCGGTTGCAACGTGCATATGACCGCATTCACTGCAAATCCACAGCATGGGGCTTGTACTCTTGTACAACGTACCGTTTCTTACGCCGTCGTGCAAATATTGGAAGATAATTTTATGCTGTCCTTCCACTTCAGCAACCATTTTATACAACGCGGCAATGTCCTCAAACCCTTCGTTTTTCGCTGTTACAGCGAAACTGGGGTAGATTTCTTCCATTTCGTTTTTCTCGTCCGTTGCGGCAAATTTCAAGCTTTCTTCCAACGTGCCCATGTGGAAAGGGTATCCCGCGTCAAAGGTGATATTTTCCCTGCTGCCCGTCTTCTCAATGATTTTGTTGAAAAATTGCGTTGCGTGTAAAGTTTCGTTTTTCGCAATGGTGCGCAAGGTATCCGCCAACGTCTTCAACCCTTCTTTCATGGCAAGTTTCGCAATCATTTGGTATCGCATCCCTGCCTGACATTCGCCTGCAAAACTGCGGGCAAGATTCTTAAAAGTTTCCGTATTTTCAAACTGCATACAATAATCTCCCTATTTTTGAAAGTGTCGCCACACGGCGTTTTCCACCGTTCGGTCTAAAGGCAGTATGTCACGAAAAAATTAAATTATCCTCATTTTTATTTGTAAAACAATGGTAAAAGCAGGTGTTTTCGCTTGCCAAAATCAACGCTTTTGTATACAATAATATATAATAAATCATCGTGTGGCAGGGCATTCAACGCATACATGCCCCCGCCATTTTAGGGAGTTGAATATGTTTCATATCGTCTTGGTAGAACCAGAAATTCCGCAAAACGCGGGCAACATCGCGCGTACGTGCGCGGCAACGGGTACGCACTTGCACATGATTCGTCCGCTTGGGTTTGAGGTCACTGACAAATATTTAAAACGCGCGGGGTTGGATTATTGGCATTTGGTGGATATTTCCTATTATGACAGCTTTGAGGAGTTGCAGGCGAAATACCCCGACAGCCGTTTCTTCTATTTCACCACCAAGGGCAGACACCGCCACAGCGACGTTGCGTTCCGTGACGGCGACTTTTTGGTGTTCGGTAAGGAAACCCGCGGTTTGCCTGAGGAACTCTTGATGAAAAACGAGGAAACTTGTTTGCGTATCCCTATGTTTTCCGAAGCGCGTTCGCTCAATTTGGGGAACTCGGTTGCCATTGCATTGTATGAGGCTCTGCGCCAAACCGATTACGAGGGTTTGTTGGAAGAGGGGGAACTTCACAACCATAAATGGAGCGAATTAAAATAATTTATTGTATAAGTATAAAATTGTCACAATCGGTCAATAACTTCTATGCGAAAGCATGGAGGTTATTTTTTTATGAAAAAGTTTTGCATAATTTTTTTATTGTCAATCATAATAAGTTTAACGGCGTTTGGTTTTGGGAACTTTTCGCAAAATGGGCATACCATGTCTGCGTTGAGTTCTCAAAACACCGCTTTACAGTCAGAATATTTGCGCATACACATCCGCGCGGATTCCAATGAAAACGAGGCGCAGGCGGTGAAATATCGCGTTCGCGACCGTTTGGTGGAGTGCTTGACGCCGATGGTTGCCGAGTGTCAAACCAAAGCGCAGGCGATGGATGGGATAGCGGGTCGGCTTGGAGAGTTGTCCGCAGCGGCGGAAGAAGTTTTACAAGAATACGGGTTTGCCTACGGTGCGACAGCGGAACTCACTACGGAAACCTTTCCAACCCGCGTTTACGATGGGTATACTTTACCCGCAGGCGAGTACACAGCGTTGATCGTGCGTTTGGGGAAAGGTGCGGGGGATAATTGGTGGTGCGTGGTATACCCGCCGTTGTGTTTTGCCGCGACCGACACGAATGTGATTTATAAGAGTAAAATTAAGGAGATTATCGACCGATTTTACATAGGAGGATAAAAGGGAATGAAAAAATCCGTAAAAAAATGGGCGGCTGCCGTTTTGGCGGGCGCGATGCTTTTACCCGTTGCAGGGGTAGGAATTGTAAAAATCGCAACAGCGCACGAAACCGCGCAAGTGGAAGAAATTGCACAGGTTGCGGTACTCCGCTCAGGCGCAAAGGGCGGTGAAGTCAAAGAAGTGCAACGCCGTTTGAAGCTGTGGGGATATTACAGCGGTAGCGTGGACGGTGTGTTTGGAGAGGGGACGAAAAAGGCTGTGATTGCCTTTCAAAAGAAGAACGGCTTGACTGCAGACGGTGTGGTGGGAAAATCCACCTATAAAGCCTTGGGAATGACCAGTTCTTACCAAGCTTTACTGGAACAGTCGAATTCCAATGGCGGTCAAGTATCGGGGGTGTCGAGTTCGGACGTGTATCTGCTTGCGAAGACGATTTACGCGGAAGGGCGCGGAGAACCTTACGTGGGGCAGGTGGCGATTGGCGCGGTGATTATGAACCGAGTTCGTAACCACGCTTTCCCCAACACTGTATCAGGGGTTGTGTATCAAAAAGGAGCATTCACTGCGGTGGATGACGGACAGATCAACTTGACTCCGAACGAAACGGCGATGAAAGCGGCGCGGGATGCAATCAATGGTTGGGATCCCACTGGCGGGGCAATCTACTATTACAACCCTGCCGTAGCGACGAGTGCATGGATTTTTGAGAGGCAGACTGTGACGGTGATTGGCAAGCACGTCTTTGCTGTATAAAGGGGCGCGGATATACGGCGCAATACTTCGTCGCGTTTGCGTTTTCCCTCGGTCATGTACGTCTATGTACACTCCCGTCGGGAAATCCGCACGCTCCTTGTCTTGCTTGTATCTGCGCGCCCTCTCTAATGGGAGCATTCGAACCATTTAACAGAGTATAACTTTTTGTAAAGAATAAGGGAGAATATATGAAAAAGAAAGAAACTGAAATTGCTACTAACGTGTCCTCAGGCGCGGAAAAGGTGGAAAAGATTGAAAAAGAAGTGAAAAAATCCCGTGAAAACGGTACGCAAAGGAAAACGGCTACAACAAAAACCGTCAGCGCAAAAGGGGATTCGGCATTGGGGGATTCCACAGCCAACGAAACGGTCAACGCGAAAAAAATGAACGCGCAGGTGAACAGTGCCCGCGCCGAAAAGGAAAGCGAGGCGGCGAAAAAACGGGTGGAAAAAGCTTTACAGAAAAAAGAAGCGGAAGCCAAACGTAAGGAAGAACGCGCCAAGAAGCGCGCGGAAAAAATTGCCGCCCGCAAAAAACGCATGGCAGACCGTAAAGCTTCCATTGAAAAACAGCTTGCCGAGCACCAAGCCATGATTGAAAAACGCGCTGCGGATAGGAAAGCCCGCGCGGAAAAACATGCGGCGGAACGGGAAAAACTCATTCGCGAACGCGCGCATGCCAAGGCAAACAAACGGCAGGCGCAGTCCAAGAAAAAAGCGGAAAAATCCCGCAGAAAAACTCAACGTGAAAGTCGCGAAAAAGGGTATGGCGGTTGGATTGCCGCGGTGGTTGCTTTGGGGGTGACGACCCTTGCGCTTGCGACGACTGTGACCGTTGGGGCGGTGGAAATGAGTACCACAAAACAAGGCGTGATGAGTGCAAACAAGGGTACCATGTACGAGTTGACGGGGATTATGGAGCACGTTGACGATGATTTGGACCGCATTCGAATCTCTGCATCACCTGTTCAGCAACAGCGTATTTTGACGGATATTTTGGTGCAGGCGCGGGTGGCGGAAGCGGATTTGGAAAAACTTCCCATCGACTTAAACGAGGATAAAAACACGACTGAATTTATCAACCGTACCGCCATGGAGTGTGAACGCATGCTGGCGAAATTGCGTAACGGTATTGCGCTCAACGAGAAAGATATGCAGACCTTGGAAAGTTTGTACGAAGCCAACCATGCCATTCGTCAGGAGTTGGATAAACTTGTACAAGCGATGACGGACAAGGATTTGAGCGCGTATATGAAAGGCAAGGATTGCATGATGAAAGATTGCCTTGGCCGGTTGGAAAATATAACTTTGGAGGAAAACCGCGCCGCGATGGAAGGGCGTCAGATTCCCTCTCCGCGCGTTGAAAAAACAGAAGGGCATATCGATGGCGCGCAGGCCGTAGAACGCTGTAAGGAGTATTTTTCCAAGTATAAAATTCAGGATTTTCAATGCGTAGGGGAAACATCCACACACGCATATTCCGCCTACAACGTGCAAGGCTATGATGAAAAGGGTACGATGCTCTTTGCGGAAATCCGTCAAGCCGACGGCGCGTTGATTGGATTTGATTACTATGAAGAATGCAGTGAGGAAAAATTCGACGTTGACCGCGCGGAAGACATCGCTGAGGAATTTTTAGAAAGTCTTGGCTATGACGATATGGAAGTAGTGCGGTTCCGTAATATGGGCACTACAACCGAGTTTACCTTTGTCTACGAGGATGAGGACGTGGTATATTATCCCGATGAAATCAAGGTAAAAGTCTGCCGTTCGCGCGGGGTGGTGACGGGCATGGATGCAAGTAAATTTTTACAAAACCATAGGGGCAGGTATGAGTTGAACGTGAAAATGAACCTTGAAACTGCCCATGAAAAGCTGAGTAAAAAGCTGAACGTGGACGCCAGTCGTTTGGCGGTTGTCCGTACCCTCCGCGGGGAACGCGCCGCGTATGAGTTCCTCTGTTCGTACAACGATATGAAATATTTCGTATACCTTGATGCGGAAACGGGGGAAGAAATCGCCATCATCAACGCACAAAACGTACAGTAAAATATTAGGTAAAATGCACGCTCGTGAAAAGAAAATTTCGCGGGCGTGTAAAAATTTTTACAAAAACTCTTGACGAAAAGAAAAATATATGTTATACTGTAATCAGTATTCAATCTCAATAAAGGAGGCGATGGGTATGCAGGAAAGACAAACGAAGCAAAAGCAAATCATTTATGATGCTTTGAAGACGTTGGATCATCCAACGGCGACGGAAGTGTATGGATACGTACATAACCAGTATCCCACCGTTTCACGTGCAACAGTGTTTCGGGTTTTGGGAGGTTTTGCAGGGGGCGGAAAAGCCTTAGAACTGCGCACCGCCGGAAACGAAGTGCGGTATGATTACAACGTAATGCCGCATTATCACGCGCACTGTGCAAAGTGTGGCAGAGTTGCAGACGTAGTGGCAACAGGTATCCCGTTAGAGGGACTTAGCGTGACTACGGAAAACGGTTTTTCGGTCAGCGGATACAGTGTCGAGTTTTTCGGAACTTGTAAAAACTGTACGGAAAGTGAAATGAAATCCTGATAAAAAATGCGTCCTTGCGAGGGCGCATTTTTTCATGGAAGAGCATATGCGTCGTTATATCCGTCGGTAAAAATCCCCCGCGTTTTTATCGTGCGCACTGGAAAATCCTTGATTTTTTTGCGGGTTTGTGTTACACTATTCTACATGAATATTTTACTGGCAAAAAACATTCCTACAATGGAAATCATAGCGCAAATCATCGGCATTATCGCTATGGCGTTTAACATTTTGTCCTACCAACAAAAAAAGCAGCGTTATATCATCATGTGGCAGTTGTTGGGGACGACTCTGTTTACCGTCAACTTTTTTCTGCTTGGCGCGTACACGGGGGCTTTGTTAAATGCGGTGGGCATCATCCGCGCGATTGTTTTTTTGTATAAAGAACAGCTTCGCACTGATCACCCGATTTGGTTAATTGGTTTTATTGCCGTATATCTCGTATCCTACGTTTTAACGTTTACCGCGTTTGGAACAGAATTCAACCTGCTCAACGCCTTGGTGGAAATTTTACCCGTTGTCGGTATGACCGCAACCACCCTTGCCTTTCGTTCAAAAACAGCGAAAAGCACGCGCTTGCTTGGGCTTATCAGTGCGCCCTCGTGGCTCATTTACAATATCGTAGCACAATCCATGGGTGCGATTCTCTGCGCAGCGTTCTGTCTGGTTTCTATCCTTGTTGGATTGTTCCGTTTTGACAGAAAGCAAACTCTTAACAAATAACCTCTTGGAAGTATAAAGATGACTCCTTACGAAACGTTTGTCCAAATCATTGGTGTTTTTGCCATGGTATTTAACATCCTATCCTATCAACAGAAAACGCAACGGGCTATCCTTGTGTGGCAGTTGATTGCGTCCGCGTTGTTTACCGTGAATTTTTTCCTGCTCGGCGCGTACGTGGGGGCTATGTTGAACGCTGTGGGGATTATCCGTTCGATTTTGTTCTTGTATAAGGATAAACTCCACACAGACCACCTGCTTTGGATGGCAGGGTTTATTGCTGTCTATCTTGCTTCGTACGTGTTGAATTTTACCTTGTTTGGTAAAGAATTCACCGCGGGCAATGCGGTGTTGGAGATTTTACCCGTAGTCGGAATGTCCTTGACAACCTTTGGATTCCGTTACAAAGAAGCCAACGCTAGCCGATTGATTGGTTTTTTCAATTTTCCTTTGTGGTTAGTTTACAATATTCTTTCCTCGGGTTCTATCGGCGCAATCTGTTGCGACACGTTCAGTTTTACCTCGGTTATCGTCGGGTATTTCCGTTTGGATAAAAAGAATGTAAACGAAGCGGAAGAGTCGGAAGAGTAAAATTTCATTTTGTAAAATCGAACAAGTAAAGTAAAAAACGCCCCAAAGGGCGTTTTTTGCTTTAGTTGATATTACACTCAAAGGTGTCTAGGTTTACGGTGGTAATTCACTTTTTTAGTTTTCTTGGAAGTATTGACGGGATAACGTTGTAACCCGCTTTTCGAAAACTGTTGTAGTGCTGCTTGAATTTCGATAAGATTGGGTGAAGTCTTACGATAGGTAGAGGGTTGAATAGCTACCTTTTGAGGTTGTATTTTGGGTGGATAAGTTTGATTAATTATTTCTTGTATCGACTTCCAACCAGTATTAACGCCATATTGTTGAAGAAAATTTTCTTGTAAAATATAACACTTTAATGGAAGAAACTTAAAATCTTTTGGTGTAAGTGCTTTGAGAAATAATAAAATATCAAATTCTTTTCCATTATACTCTTTTTGTTGTGTAGACACTGTTGTTTTGTATTGTATATATACAGTAACACCTTTTTGAAAGATAGGCTTAAATTGCGACTTTGCTCTATTCCAACATAAGTCATCTTCTTTACATTTCATCGGGTCGACGGAATCATTGTTGTTATTTTTGTTTTTGATTTTATATGATGGTGAATTTGCATCAAAAACCCAAACAACGGGGTATCCGCAAGAAAGATAAAATTTATTTCTTTCAAGGATTTCTTCGTTTGTGATAGGGCTATGTTGAAATTCTATAACAGTATTGTTAATTAAAATATCAGCTCTATGTTTAATTCCATTGTTTTCAAGGACGATTTCGCGGCAGTGTTCAGGGAATTTTTCTTGCCACGCTCTATGCCACTCACTCATATCATATTTCCAGTTATCGGTACAAAGTGTTCCTTTTCTATGAGAAAAATAGGGTTTAACCGCAAGAGAGTTTTTTGCTTTAATTACGAGAGGTTCTCCGCAAGTAGGGCAGAAGTAACCCTCTCCTATTATTGCATTTTCTATTGATATTCGTTTGCCATTTTTATCATTTGCTATAAACATAATTACCTCAAATTTATCTTATCATATATTTGTATATACACAAAACCTTGAAAAACTAAACGAATATGAAAGAAAAATCTTAACAGTATGAGTAAAACTCAACAATTTTTTTCTGAAATGTGATAAGGTAATGTCATTCTGAAACGAGTGAAGCGAAGTGATAGAGTCTCGAGATTCTATCGCTACATTGCATTTCGCTCCAGAATGACAAAAGGCAGGGATAAAAAGCAAAACACACTTCCATATACCTTACAATTTAGGCAAAAGGAAGTGTGCTTAGTTGTTATTTATTGTTTTTTACTGTATTTAAAGAAGAAATCAACAACCGTTTGACTTCTATACACAAGTCTAAAATATCGTGTTTATCGTAATAACTACTTTCAATTAAAAGCTCTAACCAATATTCACTTTCTGAGCATTCTTTCAAGGCGATTTGCAGTTTGGCTATAAAATCTGCTTTTCCGTGTGCGTAAAAGGCTTCGCGTATATTTGCGCCAACACTTGTTCCCGAACGGATAAGTTGATTTGTCAGTACACTTTCTTTTTTTGTATTTTTAATCTCATTGCAAACACGAATGATTTGCAAAGCAAATTCTTTCGATTTTACAATCAACGGACTTTCTTGCATACCTTTCTCCCTTTGTAAATTCCAGCCATACTTTTTCACTATTCACTATTACTTATTACTTTCAAAAATCGACAAGTCAATTGCAAGTGAAAAGTGAAGAGTGAAGAGTGAATAGGTAATAGGTAAAATCGACAAGCCGCTTAACGCAACTTGTCGATTTTTGGAGCAGGTGACGAGAGTCGAACTCGCCGGGAACAGCTTGGGAAGCTGCCGCCATACCGCTAGGCGACACCTGCAATATTTACTTTACCTTTCTATTATATTCCCTTTTTTTAAAAATGTCAACGCTTTTTTCAAGCTTTTTTAGTAAAATTTTCCCCCGCCTTTCGACAAACTTCATTTATACTCGACCATTCTACTCAAAAATAAAGAAAATATTGCCACATTTTACGATTTTTTTCACCGAAAACTTGAACTTTCTGCGCGCATTAGGGCAAATTTAGCGTTTTTTGTATCGTGTGTAAATATTCCGTCGGGCTCATGGCGGTATATTTTTTAAAGAGCGCGGTTAAATAATGCACGGACGATAAATTCAACTCATCCGCTATTTGTGTCAAAGTGTAATTCCCCCCGCGAAGCATTGTTTTCGTGTATTCTACCCGCAGGGCGTTTACGTAATCAATAATCGTTTTGCCGAACGTTTGCTTAAAGGCGGCGGATAAAGAAGTCTTGTTGGTATGAAACAAAAAGCACAGCTCTTCTACTGTGATTTTTTGGCGGTAATTCTCGTCCAAGTATCGTTTGACTTCTTCAATTTGCGCAGGAATAGCCAATACGTGTTTATGTTTTTCGCGTGAGGGAGTCGATAAGGTAAGGCGTAGACATTTGATGAGGAAAATTTGCAAGCAGTCCTTAATCAATTGATCTGAGCCAAAGGTGAAATTTTTACGTTTCTTCATATTTTTCAAGTTTGGTACGTTGTAAGGCGGTAAGTACACAGCGCGCGCTTCCTTGATGATTTCCGCCAACGTTTTTTGCAACTCTTCGCTTAACGTCAACGGCGCGCACATCAATGCTTCAAGCGTTGCAGAATCGCATTCAAAGCCAATAACAATAATATTGGGGGCAACGCGTTCATTGCAGGTCAGCGAATGGTTTTGGTGCGCACCGTGGATAATCATTTGGTTCTGTTCCAAAATCCCCGTATAGCAATCGGAAGTGACTTCAATACTGCCTTGGTCTACGTACACCAATTCGCAAAACCCATGCGAATCGTTGACGGTGTGGTAGTTAGGCGTAAATTCAAAATAATGTATATTGGCAAGCCTTGTTATATTTAATTCCGTCTTAAACGATTTTAAAATGAACTTCACGATTGGTACTCCAAAATAAAAATATTTACAATATTATACCAAATAAATACTATTTTGTAAAGACAAAAGGGAAAGGTTGTGATACAATAAAGGAAAAAAATATTAAAAAAGAGGTGGAATTATGTCCAGAATTTGTATCCCTGATTACGAATATCAAGAAAGAATCCAACGCGCGGCAAAAATGCTCCGCGACCGCGGTTTAGACGTTATGGTGGTAGCGTCCACGGAAAGCGATTACGCGAACGCAAGATATTTCTCGGGTTTCTGGCCCGTTTTTGAAAGAGCAGGCGTAGCGATTTCTGCAAACGGCGACGCAGCTTTGCTTGTTGGTCCTGAATCGGAAGTATTCGGCGCAGATTTCGGTAAGATTGAAAAGGTGTTCGTGCTTCGTGAATTTAGAGAATCGGCTGACCCTTCTTACCCCGAATTGACCCCCTCGACCTTCAATGAAGTATTCAAGGCAATCGGCGTTACGGGTGAAAATATCAAAATCGGTTTGGGTAGCTACGTAGAATGCACGTTGCCTATTTACGAAGGCTTGAAAGATTGCTATCCCAAGGCTGAAATCGTAAAATGCAACGACATCATGGTGGATTTGCGTAAGATTAAGAGTGAAAACGAAATCGCGTGCTTGCGCGAAGGTTTCCGCATCATCGAAATCGCAACGGACGAAGTCATCAAGGCATTGAAACCTGGTGTAACTGAACTCCAAATGGTAGGTATCGCGCAAAAGGTTATCTACGAACACGGCGCAGAATACGAAGGCTTGCCTATGTACGTATTCTCCGAAGCAAGCACCCGCCACGCAATCTCCCGTTCGAGATATCGTGAAATCGGTAAAAACGATATCGTGCAATTGAACCTCTCCGCAAAGATTGACGGTTATTCGCCCTCTATCGGTTTGCCCGTATGTATGGGTAAGTTGGAAGGAGAGCGCCGTGACCTTATCGAATTCTGCAAAAAGATGCACGAATGGACGGAACAACAGCTCAAAGCAGGCGTATATGCAGACGACGTTGCAAAGCGTTTCTTGCAAATGTATAAAGACGCAGGCTATGGCAAGAACTACGTATACGGCCCTTGCCACGGTACAGGTATGATTGAAGTAGAAGCGCCTTGGATGGAAACTTCCACGCATTATCCTTTGGAAAAGAACATGACCTTCCAAATCGATACCTTCATCTCTGGCCCTACGTTTGGTTGCCGTTGGGAAAAGGGTGTTGCTATCCGTGAAGACGGTTGCGAAAGCTATACCGATTACCTTAAGAAAGGTATCATTGAGCTTGGGTTCTAATGGGTGAATTGCCTAACGGCGTGAATTGAACGCAAAGGCGTTCGTGAATTTTCGCTGCGCTCAGTGAATTGCAAAGCTTTGCTTTGCGTTGTGGCTGTTATAAAATATAACCGAAACGGCGTTAAAAACGCCAATTCACGAAAAACATAATTTTTCAATTCACGTGCCCCAAACACAATTCACGATTGCCATAGGCAATCAATTCACACGACTATAAGGAGTAAACTATGATTGTAGGTAAAAAAGATTGGATCATTCCCGACTGCGAACTTCCTCCCGAAGGGGAGGGGGTTCTTAAGGGACACGAAAGCGTAATTATTGTCAACGATACAAACGAAAAAGCGGTTATCAAAGTAAAGCTTTATTTTGCGGATAAAGACGCTTACGAGGGGATTACTTGGGAAGTAGAACCTCAACGCGTTCGTTGTTTTAGAATGAATAATACGGCTGATATGTGCGGTTTCGTTGTGCCTTTGGAAACGCAGTATGCAATGAAACTTGAAAGCACGCAACCTATTGTTGTGCAGTACGGTAGACTGGACAATCGTCAGGTGAATTTAGCATATTACACCACTTTGGCGTATTAAAGAAGTGAATTGTCTAACGGCGTGAATTGAACGCAAAGGCGTTCGTGAATTTTCGCTGCGCTCAGTGAATTGCAAGGCGTTGCCTTGCGTTGTGGCTGTTATAAAATATAACCGAAACGGCGTTGAAAACGCCAATTCACGAAAAACACAGTTTTTCAATTCACGTGCCCAAAGCACAATTCACGATTGCTATAGGCAATCAATTCACACGACTATAAGGAGTAAACTATGATTTTGGATCATTCTTTTCCGCGTGAAACGGATTATGTAAAAAAGAACAACATTCCCCTCGTTATCGTAGGCGGTACGGTTGAATATCACGGTGCGCACTGTTCCTACGGTTGCGATACGTTGGTTGCGGAAGGCTTGGTGAAAAAGCTTGCCGAAGAAAAGGAAATTATGATTGCGCCGACGATTTCTTACAGCCCTGCAAGCTATGCGGTGGGCGGTAGAAAGAGCGGTACGGTGCACGTACCCGAACGTGCGTTTGAGGATTACGTGTATTGGGTGTTCAAGAGTATGCTGTATTCGGGTTTCCGCAATATTTACGTGGTCATTCACCACCAATTTGAGCAGGAAAGCGAAATGCCTATGACCCTTTGTTACCGTACGGCGGCAAAACGTGCCACGATGGAGTATTTGGAAGAAACGCTTGGCGAAGGCTGGTGGGGGAGTGAATCCTACGCGAACTACTACGAGGAATTAGAGGGTGCAAACAATCCTTTCTCGTGGATTAAGGTCATCCCTACCATGTCTACAGCGGTGCAAAACGCAACGGGTTACGACCATGCGGGGAAATACGAAAGTTCCATTTTGATGGCATTGTATCCCGATTGCATCAAGCTTGACCGCATTGACGATATCAAGCATTGGTTCACCGAAAGCGCGCGCGAGGCGAATAAGGAACTTGGCGATGAAATGGTGAGACAGTCCTTAGAATACTTAAAAAATACAATTAAATAAGTAAAAGCAAGCGCCGCCAAAAGTTGTGCAACTTTTGGCGGCGCTTATTATATTTGTAGTACAATCATATCATACACTGTAAGCCTTCTTGTCACTCTGGAGTGAAGCGATAGGGGCTAACAATACGCTCTCTATTTTAACTCTAGCAATAACGCCCACAGGGCATATCGTACACCATTAGGCGTATATCGTACACCAAAGGTGTATATCGTGTTGCGTTAGCAACATATCGTCGCGTAAGCGATCGTGTCTCACACCCCCAAAATATTCATCAACTGTCTTACCGCATCGTCATAGCGGTCGAATTCAATCACGTAATCGCAAATATCGGCATTTTTCGATTCAGGTTCCACCGCGATAATACGGTCGATTTTATCTTCCATGGACGAATTTTTCCGTAAAATTGTTTTCAATAAATCCTTACGGTCGCGCTGAATATAAATGGTGGTAACGTTCGGAAAATTCGTCTTCAGCGACATAGCCCCGCAAATATCCATGGTGGTCATAACGTGTTTGCCTTTTGCCAAAATTGCGTCCACGTCCGATTTCTTTGACCCATACGCATGCCCTGCGTACATGGTGGATTGGAACATTTCCCCGCTTTCGCACATTTCACGGAAATCTTCCAAAGACACGTAATTATACCAATCGTTCGATTCTACCGCGGTAGGGTCGTTGGTGGTATAACTCATCAACTTTTCAAAACGGTCGGTTTCGGATAAAAATTTGGTTGCAATCTTCGATTTACCGCTCCCGGAAGGCCCGACCAACACCACGATGCTCGGTTCGTCCAACGAATACCGTTTTTGGTTGACGTTGTAGCTGTCGCTGATGACTTCGACAAATTTCAAAAACTCGTCGTAAGTATTCACCGCCATCATTCCCGTCGCTGCGGCGTTCCACGGACGGCGCATGAGGATAGGGTAGCGTGCATTGGAGCGCATTACGTTGTGCATCGCGTCGTCAAACAAGATATCCACGCTGATTTTATCCTTGCGCGAACCCATATAAATGTGGTCGGGCGGAATCTGCGGGAATTCTTCCATGATACGCTTTGCGCGGATGCCCATAAACTCGGGCGGAATTGCGGTAGAAATGAACACTTCGGTCATATTTGACAACTTCTCCACGAACTCTTTTGCGCCCTCAATTACGGGCTGTGTGCGGTAAAATTCGGGGTCGTTGAAATATTCACGGATGGCGTCTGCGCGTGTGCCGAGCGGCCCCCAACCCGTAATTTCATACATACTGAGCGGGGGATTGAATTTATATTTTTCGTTTGCCAAACGAATGGCATACTCTGTACATTCCATCAACAAATCGTCAATGTCCAGCGCAGTAGACAGGCGATATTTTCTATTCATACGTTTTCCTCCTTGATGAAAAAAGCGTAGCTTGGCTGCATTTGATACAGAAATGCAGAAAGCTACGGTATAAGAGTATTATACCGCATAAAACGGCAAAAAGCAATACTTTTTGAAAAAAATATATCCTTAAATGCGAAAAAATTGCATTTTACTCTTGAAAAAGCAGGGAAATTGTGCTATAATCGACTTTGTTGGAAATAAGAATAAAGAGGGAAGTAAGATGAGATATGACGTAATCATCATTGGCGCGGGGCCTGGCGGTATTTTTTCCGCCTACGAATTGACTCGACAAAATCAAAATATAAAAGTTGCGGTGTTTGAATCGGGGCATGAACTCAGCAAACGCCATTGTCCCATTGACGGGGATAAAATCAAGAGCTGTATCCGTTGTAAAAGCTGTTCTATTATGAGCGGGTTTGGGGGCGCGGGCGCGTTCTCAGACGGCAAATACAACATCACCAATGATTTCGGCGGTACGCTGTACGAATATATAGGCAAGCAAAAAGCGTTAGAGCTCATGCACTACGTGGACGAAATCAACATGCGTTACGGCGGTGAGGGTACGAAACTATATACGACGGCGGGTTCGCAGTTTAAAAAACTTTGCATGCAAAACGATTTACACCTTTTGGATGCGTCCGTCCGCCATCTGGGTACGGACATCAACTACATTGTACTGGAAAACATCTACAACGACTTAAAAGACAAGGTGGATTTCTACTTCGACACCCCTGTGAAGAAGGTGGAAAAGACGGACAATGGGTATCGTGTGATTTGTGAAAACGGAGTGTCCGAGGGGGATTATTGCATTATCTCGGTAGGGCGCAGCGGAAGTAAATGGATGCAGCAGGTATGCGATGAACTGAAAATTGAGACCAAATCCAACCGAGTGGATATCGGTGTGCGTGTGGAAATTCCTGCGGAGATTTTTTCCCACATCACCAACGAATTATACGAAAGTAAAATCGTCTACCGTACGGCGCAATACGGGGATAGAGTGCGTACGTTTTGTATGAATCCCAAGGGCGCGGTGGTCAGTGAAAACACCAACGGCATCGTGACGGTCAACGGACACAGTTACGAAGACCCCGCCAAACAGACGGAAAATACCAATTTTGCGTTGTTGGTGGCGAAACATTTTTCCGAACCGTTCCGTGATTCCAACGGCTATGGGGAATCGATTGCCCGCCTGAGCAACATGTTGGGCGGCGGTATCATTGTACAGCGTTTCGGCGACCTGATTCGCGGGAAGCGCAGTACCCCTTCGCGTATTGCGGAATCTTTCACGGTGCCTACGCTGAATGCAACGCCTGGGGATTTGAGTTTGGTGTTACCCAAACGCTTATTGGACGGCATCATTGAAATGATTTACGCGCTGGACAAAATTGCCCCAGGTATGGCAAACGACGATACGTTGCTTTACGGCGTGGAAGTTAAATTCTACAACATGGAAGTGTCTGTGGATGAGAATTTGGAAAGCCGTTACAAAGGCTTGTATATCATTGGGGACGGAAGCGGGATTACGCACTCCCTTTCCCACGCATCCGCAAGCGGTGTGCACGTAGCGAGGCAGATAAAGATATAAGTATAAGAGGTGAATTGCCTGACGGCGTGAATTGCGCCTTTGGCGCGTGAATTGAAAAACTGCGTTTTTCGTGAATTGGCGTGTTCAACGCCGTTTCGGCTATATTTAATAACAGCCATAACGCAAAGCAGAGCTTTGCAATTCACTGAGCGTAGCGAAAATTCACGAACGCTGCGCGTTCAATTCACGATTGCGCCAGCAATCAATTCACTCCCCCAGAGGTTCACTATGACAAAAACAAAAACAAAAACCAAAAAATTAACCCTCGCTATGGCGCTCTTGCTCGCCATAGGCTGTTTGGGCGGTTGCAAAGGCAAGGATGGCGATTCTTCGTCTAACTTTGAAAACAGCTCCTTGGAAGAGGTAAACAGCGGATTGCTGTATGAGGGGAAAGGTCTTGTACAGCTTGCGCCTGGGCAAGAAACCGAACTTACCATCGGTAAGGATGTGGAATCGCAAAACTATTTATCCATACAGTTGGTGACGGGCGTGAATCTGGTGGGATATATCCATTACCATGAAACGGAGAACACGGCAAACACACATAAGGAGAAAATTTATATCGAGGCGCAGGATAAAACGTTTTCTATGTTCTTGGATGCGTTTCGCGTGGGGGCGTTTGGTGCGTTTGAAAAGACGATTGACAAAATCACTTTGCGTAACGTCAGCAAGGAATCGGGCGTTATCAACGTAAAGCGCGTGGATATCGGCGACCGCGTTTACGACAATCAAGAAACGCTGTATACAAGCAACGCGTACCTCAAGATAGGGGCTTCCTTGGCGGCGGGCGGTTCGCTTTGCCACGTGGAAAGCTTGAATCGCAGCGTGGTGGAATATATCGACCAAGACGGGAAAGTGCGTATTGACCAATATATAGACCAAGAAAAGGTCAACACGGTCACCGACCAAGTGAATTTGGTGAATATCCACGATTTAGGCCGTGAAATTCAACAATCTTATTACAGCCATGTAAACGAAGTCAACGGCTACGCCCCTGATGACGACGTGTTGTACGAGGGGAATTTATTGTACAATCCCGTACAAGCGGGAAGCGCGGGGGATAAGCAATCCCAAATCATCGATTACCGCGTGGACGAAAATGGGATTTACGTAAAATGCCGTCCGCAGGATTGGTTTTTGCGGAACACGCAAACGGATTCGTATATGGAAAGTAACTATACGTTTGCAAAGGATGGCACCCTCCGCGTTGAAAACCGTTTTGTGAACTTTTCCGAGTTTAAAGATATGGAAAAAACGTGGATGGGCGGTCAGGAATCCCCTGCCATTTACATCGTGCATCCCTTGAATTATTTCTACTGCGAAACCATCGAAGGGGAAATTTGCGACCCCAACCTTTTGGGGGCGATGACCACGCCGAGTAAAAACTCCCTTTCCCACGAAATAGAAGGGCAGTACCATTATACGCTCAGCGAGGAGCAAGTGTATAAAAATTGGTTTGCTTTTGTCAACGATCAAAAATTCGGTATGGGGATTTACATGCCGAATATGGATAACTTGGTAGCGTCGCGCGGATGGACAACCACCTTGTATACGATGATTGCAAACCATTATTACAATTCGGATATATACCAATTGGATGGACCTAAATACCCCAGTGCGTACGTGAACAACTACAACTACTGCTGTCCCAGCACAATTCGGCGTATGGCGGATTTCGTGCCTTTTGAATATACCTTTGCTGTATACGTGGGTACGGTAGAGGAAATGCGCGACACGTTTGGTCAATTGCAGGAAAGCAAAGCGATTACCAACGAGAGTATGGAAGCGTGGGAAGGGCTTAAATCCTAGCCCCGTCCGCCTGCCATGGCAAAAATTGTTAAAAATCTACACGATTAAAAAATTGTGTAGAACTGAAAAAAATTTTTCAAAAACCTATTGACAAGGCGGGTTTGTGATGTTATAATGCAGCTACAAAAAAGATTTAGGAGGTCTTCGGATATGAAGAAAATGAAGGTTTTATTGGCTAGTGTGTTCACCCTTGTGGTTTGCTTGTTCTGCTTTGCTGGTTGCAGTGCAACTGGTACTTACAAGTTTCAGTCCTTGACCGTAGAAGTATTAGGTTTTGCTAAAACGTACGAAGTCGGTCAAGAATATAACGGTGAAGAATTGGAAGCAGATTACATGACGTTGAAGTTGAATTCGGACGGCACGGCTGTGATTACGAACGATGAAGACGATACGAGCTTTACCTGCGACTGGGAACAAGACGATGACGGCGTGATCACCTTTAAGCAGAATGGTTTGACCATCTACAAGGCAACTGTTGACGGTATGGAAATGACCCTTGAAGGGGACGCTTTAGGGATTGCTGGTATGAAAATCGTTTTGAAGAAAGGTTTATTGCCTTTCTAATAAAACACAATGAAATCAAACAAAACGGGTACTTCGGTATCCGTTTTTTCATTTAATCCACAAAAATCGTTGCGTTATTGACCGATATCGTGTATAATGATTAGGCAGTAAACAAAGGAAAAATGACATGCAAGTTAATTACAAAAATAAAAAACGGTATGATACTGGCAAAAAACCTATTCGCCAACCCTTATATTTGATGGGGTTGATTTGGGTGCTTTCTCGCTTTGCCTTGATGGGTAAAAAGAGGAAAATTGAAAAAATCAACATGGAAGGTTTAAAACCGCCTTATATGATTTTGAGCAACCACATGTCCTTCATCGACTTTGAGTTGACCGCGATGGCGACTTGGCCTCACCGCGTTAACAACGTTGTGAACGTGGACGGATACATCAAACGCGCTTGGTTGATGGAGTGGATTGGTTCGATTTGCACCCGCAAATTTACCACCGATTTGAAGCTGGTTCGTAACATTTTTACCGTAGCGAAACGCGGGGATATTTTGTGTATGTACCCCGAAGCGAGATATTCGCCTTGCGGTATAACCTCGTACCTGCCCCCCTCGCTTGGGAAAATTGTAAAGAAAAACAAAGTGCCCGTGGTGGCGGTTGTGCATCGCGGTAACCACTTGCTTTCCCCGTTTTGGAATTTCCGTAAAAAGAGAAAAGTGCCTCTGCATACCACGTTGACGCAGATTTTGACCGTGGAAGACATCGAACGCATGTCCGTGGACGAAATCAACGCGAAGATTAAGGAAAGTTTGACCTATGACGAGTATCGTTATCAAAAGGAAAACGGTATTTTGATTAAGGAAAAATTCCGCGCGGAAGGTTTGCACCGTATCTTGTACCAGTGCCCCCATTGCATGACGGAATCGAAAATGGATTCCAAGGGTACCGAGCTGTTTTGTACCGCTTGCGGAAAGCGTTGGAATTTGAACGAGGACGGCAGTTTGTCTGCGTTGGAAGGGGAAACGGAGTTCCCTCATATCCCCGATTGGTTCGAATGGGAACGCACGCAGGTGTGTAAGCAGATTGAAGAAGGTACCTACGTTTACGAGGATGAAGTGGACGTCTTCTCATTGCCCCGCACGCAGGGCTTCACCAAGCTTGGCAAGGGGAAACTGACCCACGATGTGGAAAACGGTTGGGTTTTGACAGGGCATTATAACGGCAGTGATTATCGCATTCAGCGCAAGCCTTTGGAAATCAACAGCTTGCACGTGGAATATGATTATTTCCGTATCCGCAGAGCGGATTGTTTGGATATTTCCACGGAAACGGACTCCTTCTATTGCTACCCCACGCAAGAAAATATTGTAACGAAGTTGGCGTTTGCGACCGAAAAAATTTACGATATCGCCTTAAAAAATAGAGAAAAGTAAAGCAAAAAGCCACCGTCGGTGGCTTTTTTCATATATACCATGATATGATTTGACAAATGCGAGAAAAAGTGATACAATAATGTTAAATTTTTAAACCAAAGAGGTTTACATGAAAAAGAAAAGAAACGGGCTGTTAGAGCTTTACAGATTATTCTTTTGTTTCTGGGTAATGTATTACCACGAATTTTTCTTCTTTGAAAATCCAGGGGATGAAAAGATATTTTCCATTGCGCGCTTGGCGGTGGATTTCTTCTTTATTTTAAGCGGATTTTTCTTATTGTCGTCCATGCGTAAGCTGAAAGAGGAAAAAGTCTTCGCTGGCGCGGGGAAATTGATGTGGAGCCGCTTGAAACCGATGACTTTTTCCTTGTTGATTGCCACAGCATTCAACGCGGTGTGTATGGCGTTGTTTATTCGTGAAGATATCCCTGGCGTATTGTTGACCAATTTCCGTTACTGGTGGTATCTGTTGTACATGGTTTTGGCGATTGGGATTCTTTATTTGGTATTCCGTTGGGTTAAGAATGAAAAAGGCTACGCGGTATTCTTGGCGGTGTTGGCATTGGTCATGGGTGGATTGCATTACGCGATGGAAAACCACGGTTTCTTTATCTACGAATTCACCTTTGTAGCGCGTACGTTTGGCTGTTTGGCGTTGGGTATGCTCTTGTCGTATATCCCGAAATGGAAACCCAAGAAATTCAACTATAATATCCTGTTCGTGGTGGTATTGGTACCCCTGACGGTGTACTTGGCGTATATCAAGAAAGATTATTGGCTTTCCCTTACCATGCTTGGGGTATTTATGGCGCTGATTTACTTCACCTCGAATATCAACGTGGGTGGTAAATTCTGCGATGCCGTAGGGCAATTGAGTGTGAGAATGTATATCTACATGGCCTTTGTTTCCATGTTGCACGTATTGGGTTGGGCGCACGATCGATTGCTGTTCATCCTCGATGGTTGCTTGGCAACGATGGACGTGATGCTGAGCCATTATTACCGTAAGTTCAAAGAATTACAAAAGAAAATTTTAGCAAGTAAAGCATAAGCAAAAACCCCTTCGTTTGGAAGGGGTTTTTCTTAGGCTCTGTCACATCCCTTGATTGATTTTTGACGGAAAAAATACGGCGAAATACGTCGCATTCAGTTACAGACCGCTGAGGGTATGCGCCATCACAAAACGCTTGTCTGTCTTGCATTTTTCTCGTCGTGATATAGCCTTTTCTTATAAATTCCATTCTTTTTCAAATTCACGCAAGGCATTCAGGTAGCCTTGTTGATCGTGCGGGTAAGCAAGTCCATGCCCAGCGCCTTCCACCTTGATAAGGCGTTTGGGGGTTTTGCATGCTTCGTAGTTTTGTCGGCTCATGTCAAAGGGGATAAACTCGTCGGTATCACCATGCAGGAAAATGACGGGAATTTTACAGGTTTCCATGGCTTTGAGCGGAGTTGTTTCTTCGAGGTTGAAATGTCCGAACAGCCGCGCGCCAAGCTTGATAAAGGGATAAACGAGGGCGGGGGGTAAATGCATTTCACGGACAACCTTTTTGATGATTTCCTTTTGTGAGGAATATCCGCAATCAGCGATGACCCCGACGACGTTTTCGGGCAAAGGTTCGCCCGCCGCCATCAATGCGGTCGCCGCCCCCATGGAGATACCGACCAGGATAATTTTTTGTTCACTGCCGAAAGTCTTGGCGGCAAAATCCACCCAACGCAGACAATCCTTTCTTTCGTTTACGCCAAAGGTAATGACGTGTCCGTCGCTTAAACCGCTGCCGCGGTGGTCAACGATTAACGAATTTCTACCCAATGCGAAACAACGTTGTACTCCGCCGCTGAGGTCGCGTTCGCTGTTGCCGCGGTAACCGTGGAAAATAATTTCCAAGGGCGCGCCTTTCGCGTATTCGAAATACCGACCGCGTAAAGTCAACCCGTCATGGGATTGAATGGATACGCGTTGATAGGGCATTGCGCGCGCTTCCTTCATCCACGCAATCATTTGGTCGCGGTGGACTTCGTAAATTTCCCCAGGGGGAATTTCATATTCGTCTTCTTTTAAGGGTTGACGGTCAGGGGAATAAAACACCTTTCTAAAACAGTAAAAGGCGATTGCAATTGTCAATACGGCAAGCGCAAGGATAACGATGCCTGCGATATGATACCATTCCATAATGGTTGCTCCTTAGTGGGAATGTGATTAGTATAGCACTTTTTTATAAAAATTTCAAGCAAAAAAAGGTCAATGTAGAAAAGGTATAGATAGGGGGCATGTACGCGTTGAAATAAAAATCTGCCTACCATGTACGCAATGAAAAAAGGGAAGAGCCTAAAAACTCTTCCCGATTTTTTACCATAAAATTATTAGTGAAAGCAATTAAGCTTACCAAAGTCTACTAAAAGTTAATTTTTTCTTCAATGTACTTGATAGCGTCTTCCACGGATACACGAATCTGTTCCATGCTGTCACGGTCACGTACGGTAACGGTGTTGTCTTCCAAAGTTTGGAAATCCACAGTTACGCAGAACGGCGTACCGATTTCATCCTGACGGCGGTAACGCTTACCGATAGACCCCGTTACGTCATAGGTAGCAGGGAACTTCTTCGCCATCTTTGCATAGATAGCATCCGCTTGTTCCGACAAATTCTTTTGCAAAGGCAATACTGCGCACTTGTAAGGCGCAAGCGCGGGGTGCAAACGAAGTACCGTACGGATATCGTTCTTTTCCGCATCAACCACTTCTTCATCATAAGCGTCGGTCAAGAACGCAAGTACCACACGATCCGCACCAAGCGAAGGTTCAACTACGTAGGGTACGTATCTTTCGTTGGTTACAGGGTCAAGGTAAGTGATGGGCTTACCGCATTCTTTCGCGTGTTGAGAAAGGTCATAATCCGTTCTGTCCGCAATACCCCAAAGTTCACCCCAACCGAATGCAAATTTATATTCGAAGTCGGTGGTTGCTTTCGAGTAGAAACAAAGCTCTTCCGCCGAGTGGTCGCGAAGGTGGAGATTTTCTTCCTTCATGCCGAGGGAGAGAAGCCAATTTTTGCAGAAATCTTTCCAATATGCAAACCATTCGAGGTCAGTGCCGGGTTTACAGAAGAATTCAAGTTCCATCTGTTCGAATTCACGGGTACGGAAGGTGAAGTTACCGGGCGTAATTTCGTTACGGAAGGACTTACCGATTTGCCCAATACCGAAAGGTACGCGCATACGCGTGGAGCGTTGAACGTTTTCAAAGTTCACGAAGATACCTTGCGCGGTTTCGGGACGAAGGTAAACGGTGTTGGCCGAATCTTCGGTAACGCCTTGGAACGTCTTGAACATCAAGTTGAATTTTCTAATCGAAGTAAAGTCTGAATTACCGCAGATAGGGCAAACGATTTTGTGTTCGGTGATGAACGCTTCCAATGCATCGTTGTCCATTGCTTCTACTTTTACGTCAAGACCTTTCTTCGCTACGTAGTTTTCCACGAGGTTGTCTGCGCGGTGGCGTGCTTTACAGCTCTTACAATCCATCAAAGGATCGGAGAACCCGCCAAGGTGGCCCGAAGCCTGCCAAGTGCGCGTGTTCATAAGGATTGCACAATCTACACCCGTATTGTAGGGATTTTCTTGAATGAATTTTTTCCACCAAGCTTTCTTTACGTTGTTTTTCAATTCCACGCCCAAAGGACCGTAATCCCACGTGTTCGCAAGTCCGCCGTAAATTTCACTGCCGGGGAAGATGAACCCTCTGTTTTTGCAAAGGGAAACGAGTTTTTCCATCGTTACTGCTCTCTTTTCAGCCATAACCGTTTTAACCTCTCGATTCAAATTTTTTATACGCTATAATTATACGATATTTTACGCGGTCAAGTCAAATGAAAGGGGAAGCGTTTTTTAAAAAAGTTTCCTTGGATTTCGCGTTTTTTCAAATTAAAGAAAAAAAATAGGAAAAAAATCAAAAAAAGACAAAAAAATCGCAAAAAACCCCGTCAGAAATATTCCTTTTTTTTAGAATATGTGCTATAATATTATGACTAATATTATACATAGTGCGAGATTACGCCCGAAAAAGGAGAGAAATTCAATGCTGTCGGATATCGAAATTGCAGAAAGCGCCGAACTGATTGACATTCGCGAAGTTGCGAAGAAATTAAACCTCACCGAGGATAATTTGGAATTGTATGGGAAATATAAGGCTAAGATTGCTTTGCCTAAGGACGCGAAAAGAACCGCGAAATTGATTTTGGTAACAGCCATCAACCCCACTTCGTCGGGGGAAGGGAAGACCACGGTGTCGATTGGGCTTGCGGACGGCTTGTCCAAGCTTGGCAAACGTGCGTGTCTTGCCTTGCGTGAACCTTCGCTTGGTCCCGTATTCGGTATCAAAGGCGGCGCGGCGGGCGGCGGTTATGCACAGGTAGTGCCTATGTCCGAAATCAACCTGCACTTCACGGGGGATTTACACGCAATCACAGCGGCGAACAACCTTTTGTGTGCGTTGATGGACAACCATATTTTCCGCGGTAACGAGTTGAAGATTGATACCGACAACATTTATTTCCACCGTTGTATGGACATGAACGAACGCCAGCTTATCAACGTAACGGTTGGCGGTAAAGGCAGAGGGGTGGAACGTGAAGACCATTTCGACATCACGGCGGCAAGCGAAGTGATGGCGGTGTTGTGTCTTGCGACGGATATCGACGATTTGAAAAAACGTTTGGGCAATATCATCGTAGGTTTGAATACGGATGGCGAATACGTGCGCGCAAAGGATATCCCCGGTGCGGTCGGTTCGATGGCGGTGTTGTTGAAAGACGCGATGAAACCCAACCTTGTACAAACCTTGGAACATACCCCTGCCATCATTCACGGCGGGCCGTTTGCAAACATCGCGCACGGCTGTAACAGTGTACAAGCAACGTATGCGGCGATGAGCCTTGCGGAATACGCGGTAACGGAAGCGGGGTTTGGCGCAGACCTCGGTGCGGAAAAATTCCTTGATACCAAGTGCCGCGCGGCGGGGATTGAACCCAACTGCGTTGTCATCGTTGCCACGGTAAAAGCGTTGAAATTACACGGCGGGGCGGACAAGACCAACCTTTCCGAAGAAAATTTGGAAGCGTTGGAAAAGGGTATGCCCAACCTTTTGAAACATATCGAAAACATCAAAAACGTATACAAGAAACCCGTAGTGGTTGCGATGAACCGTTTCTTCACCGATACGCAAGCGGAAACCGATTTCGTTATCGAAACGGTGAAAAAGGCGGGTTCGGTGGCAGTGTTCACGGACGTATTCCTTAAAGGCGGGGAAGGCGGGAAAGAACTTGCTGAAGAAGTTGTCAAGGCTTGTGAAATCCCTTCGAATATGGAATTCCCTTATGCTTTGGAAGAAGGGGTTTGCGAGAAGATTGAACATATCGCACAGAAGATTTACGGTGCGGACGGCGTAGATTTCTCGGAAGAAGCGCTTGTGAAAATTAAGACGATTGAAGAAAAGGGCTGTGGGAATTTGCCCGTCATCATTGCAAAAACGCAATATTCCTTATCGGACAATGCAGAATTGTTGGGCAGACCCGAAGGATTCCGCATCGCAGTACGTGATATCGTATTGAAGGGCGGTGCGGGCTTTATCGTAGCCATCGCAGGTAAAATCATGTTGATGCCTGGTTTGGGTGCGCATCCTGCGGCGGAGAAGATTGATTTACTCTCAAATGGAGTGATTGTAGGTCTATCGTAAACGAGTGAATTGTATATTGCATATACGTGAATTGGATAAATCCGTGAATTGCAAGCAAGCTTGCGTGAATTGCGTTTGCGAACAAACGCGTTGCGGGAGAATTAGAAATGGATGAGAAGAATTTAGTTCAGTTGTCAAAATCGTTTGCAATACGGATTATTCAAATATGTAAAGAGATACGTACAAACCGCAATGAAACGGTCTTAGTAAATCAATTGTTGAGAAGCGGAACGAGTATCGGTGCGAATATACATGAAGGAAACTACGCAAGCAGTAGACTGGATTTTATCAATAAGTTTCAAATCGCATTAAAAGAATGTTATGAAACGGCTTATTGGTTGGATATTTTCCAAGAAACGGGCTACATAACCCAAGAAGAGAATACTGAGCTAACGGAAGCTTGCAACAAGATAAGAGTAAAATTAACAGCTTCTATCAGAACAGCAAAGGAGAAATTATAAAACAAGCCACAACGAATTGAAGGCAAAGCCTACAATTCAATTCACGCCAACACAGTTGGCAATTCACGAAAACTCCGTTTTCAATTCACGCCAACACAGTTGGCAATTCACGAAAACTCCGTTTTCAATTCACGCCAACACAGTTGGCAATTCACGAAAACTCCGTTTTCAATTCACGCCAACACAGTTGGCAATTCACGAAAACTCCGTTTTCAATTCACGCCAACACAGTTGGCAATTCACAAATATTTAATAAGTGAGAAATACAATATGAAAACTATCGAAGCAACAAATTTCATCGAACAAATCATCAATGACGATATCGAAAACGGGAAAATTTCCGCAGTGCAAACTCGTTTCCCGCCCGAACCCAACGGCTATCTCCATATCGGTCATATCAAGAGTATGCTTGTCAACTTCGGTACGGCGAAGAAATACGAGGGCAAATGCAACCTCTTCTTCGACGATACCAACCCTTCCAAGGAAAAAACCGAATTCGTAGACGCTATCCGCAAAGACATCTCGTGGATTGGCTACGATTGGGCAAAGGAAGTATACGCGTCCGACTTCTTCCCCGTTATCTATGAATACGCGGAAAAGTTAATCATGGACGGTAAAGCCTTCGTCTGCGACCTTTCCCCCGAAGAAATTAGCGCGCACCGCGGTACTTTGACGGAAGCAGGTAAGGAAAGCCCTTACAGAAACCGCAGTGTGGAAGAAAACTTGCAACTCTTCCGTGAAATGAAAGCGGGTAAATATCCCGACGGAAGCAAATGCTTGCGTGCGAAAATCGACATGGCTTCGCCCAATATGAACATGCGCGACCCTGTCATTTACCGTATCTTGCGTTGTACGCACCATCGTACGGGGGATACTTGGTGTATCTATCCTATGTATGACTATGCGCACCCCATCTGCGACTACTTGCAGGGGGTAACGCATTCCCTTTGTACGCTTGAATTTGAAGACCACAGACCTTTGTACGATTGGGTGGGTATCAACCTTGGGTTTGAACCGAAACCCCGCCAAATCGAATTTGCGCGTCTTGCTGTTACGAATACGGTTATGTCCAAGCGTTACCTTAAGAAATTGGTCGAAGAAGGTCACGTACACGGTTGGGATGATCCTCGTATGCCTACGATAACGGGTTTGAGAAACCGCGGTGTACCCCCCGAAGCGTTGCTGGATTTCTGTACCAAAATCGGTATTGTAAAAGCCAATTCCGAATGTCAGCTTTCCTACCTCGAAGCTTGCATTCGCGACAACCTCAACGAAAATGCAGAACGCGCGATGGCGGTATTAGAGCCTTTGAAGGTGACCATCACCAACTACGAAGGGGAAGAAATGCTGGAATCGGCTATTCACCCCTTGAAGCCTGAACTTGGCACTCGTCAAGTGGCATTCTCTAACACCGTATACATCGACAAGGCAGACTTCTCGCTTGATCCTCCTCCCAAGTATCAACGCTTGAAGATGGATGGTTACGTGCGTTTGAAAGGCGCGTATATCATTCACTGCGACGAAGTGGTGCAGGATGAAAACGGTGAAGTGGTGGAATTGAAATGTTCGTACGTACCCGAAAGCAGATCTTCCAACGATACCAGCGGTTTGAAAGTACGCGGTACCATTCAGTGGGTAGACGGAAAAACGGGTGTGGATGCGGAAATCAGAAAATACGGCGTATTGTTGAAAGACGCTGAATACGCAGGTCAGGATTTTGGCGAACGCATGAACTTGGACAGCGAACACATTTTCCAAGGCAAAGCAGAACCCTATCTTGCAGAAAGCGCGGACGGGAAGCAATTCCAATTGATGCGTATTGGCTATTACAAAAAATGCGTCAATGAAAATGGAAAGTTGGTTTTGTCCGAAATCGTATCTTTGAAGGATAATTTCAACAAGTAACCAAATATCATTTTAGTTCATAAAACGACGGCGGTTCTCGCCGTGGAATAGAAGGAGAAGAAAGAATGATTTCTTTACATTCGATATTGGCCGCGGGCGGCGCATTGCAAAGTTTACCGAAGCTCTTTGGGATTGCTTCGGGGATTTTGCTTGCCATTGCGTTCGCCATAGGCTTCCTGAAAGGGTTTCGCAAAGTAAACTGGAACGGTCTTACTTGGGCGACGGCGGCGGGGCTGTTTTTGCTGATTAGCCGTTCGATTAACCCAGAGGGCTCGGTCACAAAACGATTTGTTTACGCCATGCTGATTGCGCTTGTATGTATTGCAGGCGTATTGGCGTTGTACGGCGTGTTGGCGTATTATCTCCGTCCAAGAGTAAGATGGATAAAAGACGACGTCAACGGCGATACTTCCTTGGCGGAATATGGGTTGGAGTTTGAGCCTGAATATTTAGATTATGACGGGGAACATGATTGGTGGCCCTACGGTAAGCGTATTTACAAAACGGGGTTTGGGACTCCCAGCTTTGCGTTTAGAATGTTGGGCGGGATTACCTGTGTTATCAACGTAGGGATTATTCTTTGGGTAATCGCTTCGGCGGGGTTGGTGTTCATTAACTCGTTTGGGGTTTTGAATAACAAATTCGGCGCGTTGTTAAACGGCGAAATTGTGCAGAAATTTTTACATTTGGCACAAGTCGCGCTGTTGGAGACGGTCAGCATCGGTGTGGTTATTTTGGTTGCAAAAAAAGGGTATGTCAATGGTTGGCTGAATACCATTCGTATGATGATTTTTTCAATCGGTTCAACGGGGGTGATCATCGTTTGTATGTATTTACCTTTTTCGAGTCTAGCTACAAGCGTCGGTATACTTACGAGATTTGTCAACAGATGTATTTCACTGTTGGATGGACGTGTTCCGTTCTTAGTGAACGTAATGGGTAAATTGTTGGCGGGTGCAATCTTATCAGGTCTGGGCGTTGTTGCCATGTTCGGTTTAAACATGGTACTGAAGCATTGCTGTCGTTTGGTCAGCAATTCCGCTCCTACCCGCATGGTAGACGCTATCCTCTCCTGCGGACTGTATATGTTGATTGGCGCGGGGATTTGCGTAGGAATTTGGTTTGTTTTGGCGGCGTTGGATTACGTGGAACTTTTCAATATCAGCAACGCAATGTCTTATGAGGGCGCGCATTTGTCCAACGGTATGTACAATTTTGCCTATAAACTGGTGGAAAAATTGGTGAGCAAAATATAACGTTATATAGTGTACCCCCCCCGAGCGGAAAATAATCCGTTCGGGGGTTTTAAATACCTGTCAGGTAATTTTTGCCGAACAATGCTTTGGGCGGCGGGGTTTGATTTTTGATGCTGTAAAACAATTCTTCGAAAAGTATCCCTGCAAATTTTACCGATTTCACAAATAAGGTGTCTGCTTCTTGAGGGGAATAGGCGGTCTGCTTGGCAAAAGGAAAGGCTGGAAAGTTATGAAATCGGACAATAGATCGTAGAAATGCGGGCTTTTGCAAAGGCGGAAAATTGCATTGTACTGCGATGGCGCTGTAAGCGGTAAAAAGTAGGGATTCTTCTTCCAAGGTTAAGCGTTGCCTCAACGTTTCCGCATGGCGATCGGGGATGGGGACGGTGTTGCGAAAGTGCACGTCCATCGCGCTTTCTATGCACGCGTGCGACCATATAGATTTCCCCGCGTGCGCGTACACGAAAGGGTGAAAGGTGACGTCAACTGCATAATGCGTGATATAACCCAAAGTATAAGCAAGTAATTTCAAATCCCGCGCGGCGAGGGATTTTAACACGCAGAATGCGGGGTACCCGCCCTTTCGGTGTAAATACGAACCGAGATTTTTACTTCGCGGAGAAAGATAATGATATAAAAAGCAAAAATCCGGCCCTTGTGCGCCGAAAAAATAGAGGGGCAGGTAAAGACCGATGATGTTTTTTGTGGGCGTTGGCAAAGTATCAAACGCCTTACTTGCGACGAGATGATGGGTGTAATATGCGGGCATATATACAGTATGCGTAATTGCGTAATTTTTATCAAAGGTAGGGGGCAGGTATGCGTTGAACGCATACCTGCCCCCATCATTTTACCAAAATTGGGCGGTGAATAATGAACCGATTTTTCTCTTGACAGAGACTGAAAACGGGGTGCAGAGCGGTGTAAAAAATGGGGCTTTGACGCAGGTTTTGTAAGGGGTGGATGTGTACTTTTATATTAAAATATAAACATTCGAAAAAGTATGGGAAATATTTGACAATATAAAATAGGTTGTGGTATAATATAAAATGGCAATATAGAAATTGATACCCCGAAGGGGTAAAGGAGCGATTTATGCCTATTCTTTGGACGATAACTTTGATTGCATCCGTGTTGACGTACGTGATTTTGATGACGTGTGTGTTTCCGCGTACTTTGCTGAAAACGGAGTTGGTGATTCGTACCCCTAGGGATCGTGGAATCAAAAACGTGAAAGAAACGTCGGGACGTACCATTGTGTATCAACCGAGTTTGGAATATCGGGCGTACATCCCGCAATACTTAATTTCGGAAAGAGACGGTAAGAAAATTTTACTGTGTAAACTTTCCCCCGACGTCAAATACATCGATTACGACGTGGTGGCTTATGACGGACTCAATCAAGTGTGCAAGGTCATCAACGCGAAAGAGTTGATTGACGGCGAAGGTTACACCAAGCAAATGCCGCTTGACCGCAACGTTGCATACGTTTCGATCGTGGTGAATGCGGTCAACGACGTGACGATGGATACGCGGAAGAATAAGCCCGTTACCCCTGGAAAAATCGTGGGATATTCGTTGGCTTGTATGTGCACGACGGTGGTGGAAATCTTATTGATCAAGCTTTGCTGTTCCAGCATGTTCGCAGGCGTTTTCAGAGAATCGTTTATGCTACAGGGCGACAGTATATGGCTGACGGTAGGGATTGCCCTTGCGGCGGGTGTGATAAATCTTACGTTTGTCATGTTGGCGATTGCGAAAAATAACCGCTGGAAAGTGAGAAGAGGTGAGGAATGATGGAAAATACCAAGGTCATTTCAAAAGGTAGCTATTCGACGTTTCGTTTTAACGATTTCGTTTCGGTAAAGCAATACTTATTGATTCGAGAAAAAAATGAAAAATACTTATTATTAAAATTCTGCAACGACGCGCAGGACACGGTTACGGGTTTAAAATTGACCATTGACCAATTGGACGTTCGCGGTGTGTGTGTGGAAAAGAGCCACGTAGAATGGAACAATTTAAACGGGTTGGCGGGTTCGCAATTCGTCGCCCCCGAAAAGATTCCTCTTCGTGAAAACTGTGTTGAGGTAAAAATCAATTTGATCGGCGCGGTTTACGGGGAATATACCTACTCGGTAAAGAGCAATGAATTGGTTGTCGTTTACGACAAGAAAACCGTTGAAAAGCACGAGGATTATTCGATAAACACGCAAGGTGAAAAGGTAGTCATCCACGAACGTAAATTTAAACGACCTTTCTCCATCGTTGCGGCTTCGATTGGCGTAATTCTCTGCGCGATGGCGGGTACGTTGATACATCTGTATAATTTCAAAAACGTGGAACGCCGTTTCTTGTGGGACGGACTTCAGTACGAATTTACCACCGCAGACAAAGAAGTGGGCGCGCCCATCCGTGTCGTTGGTTATACGGGTACGGAACCCGATTTGATTATCCCTGCAGAGTTGGAAGGTTATCCCGTTGTCAGCGTTTCGTCGAGTGCATTCCGCGGGAATTCTAATATCCGCAGTTTAAAAATTGAGGCGAACGTAGAAATCGCCAACAACGCATTTGAAAACTGTCACAACCTGGCCACGGTGGAATTGAGCAACGTAACGAAGGTGGGCGACGAGGCATTTTATTGGTGTAGCAGTTTGCGTGACGTGACGATAAACAACGTGCCGTCCATCGGCAAGCGCGCGTTTATGAATTGTCAATCCATGCGCACTTTGACCATTACCGGGGACAAGCAAGTCTTGACCATGGGGAACGAAGCGTTTGCGTATTGCACAAGTTTGAAAACGGTGGACATCGAACAGGCTGTGGCTTATCCGTCCAAGCTGAATGTTTTCATGGGTATCACTAGCGTGGAAGAATTGAGCTTGAAACATTACAACAGCGCAAAATACGAAGACACCACAGATAAGACCATTGCGGATTTGTTTGGCGGTGCAGACCCTATGTCGCTGGCCCAATTGACCATTGCCGACATCGATGAAATTCCCGAAGAATTCTGTGCGAACAACAACCGCTTGAAAAAGGTGGATTTGCAGGGCTTAAAATCGAGTGAAATTAGCGACAAAGCCTTCTACAAATGCAACGCATTGACCCTTCTTTCCTTGGGATTTGAAAGTAAAAATACCGTGGTGACCTCGGTTGGCGATTACGCGTTCTATGAAACGAGCCTTGTGGAATTCGACGGTAAAAATCTGACCAAGATTGGTGATTATGCATTTGCGGAAAACACCAGCTTGACCACGATGAACGTTGCGGAAAATACAAAGTTGACCCAGCTTGGCAAGGGAGCCTTCCAAGATTGCAGTGCGTTGACATCTTTCCAAGTCGCAAAAGGCATCACCGCTCTTCCCGATGAAGTATTTGACGGTTGTAGGGCGATGACTTCGTTGACGTTGGGGACTGGTTCGACGCTGAACAGTATTGGGGACAGCGCGTTGAAGAGCTGTGAAAGCTTAACGGCGTTTAAGATGCCTGCAACCATGAAAACGATTGGTGACTCCGCGTTTGAAAATTGTAAAAGTTTACCCTCTATCAGTATACCGAATTCGGTAACTTCGATTGGGGGTAATGCGTTTGCGGGTTGTACCTCGTTCACTGAGATGAAAATTCCTTCCGCTGTGAATACCTTAGGGTTTGGTGCGTTGCGCGGTTGTGACGCGTTGAAATCCTTGGAAACGCCTTTTGTGGGCAGTACCGAAGGAAACCGCGGATTCCTTGCCGCAATGTTCGGCGGATGGTCGACGAGTGATTATTCTTCTATCCCCGCTACCTTACAAACGGTGACGTTGACAGGTTCGAGCGATATCTTAGACGAAGCATTTTATCGCGCGACGTCTTTGAAAAAGGTAACCTTGGGTGATGGTACTCGTGAAATTGGTCAGCGAGCGTTTTACGGCTGTTCCAACCTTCGTGAGATGTATTTAAATGAAGAGTTGGAAACCATTGAATACGATGCCTTTACAGAATGCTACTTGTTATTTGAAGTATGGAATCTTTCCCAACTTCCTATTGTGAGAGGGGAGTATTCGTACGGCGGTATTGCACAACATGCCCTTGCTGTTTATAACACTGAGGGTGCACGCAATGAAATTGCCAACGAAAACGATTTCCGTTTCTTAAAAGCGGACGAAGGTTGGTATATGGTGGATTATCTCGGTACCAATACAGGCTGGACGTTGCCTACCGCGTTTAACAATGCGCATGGCGGATTGGAAAACAGATATACCATCGTGTCGTATTTGTTCAGGAATCGTACAGACGTTGAACATTTGACCATTACTTCGGGGGTTGAAGGATTGGGTGACCAAGCCTTTGCGGGTTGTTCGAACTTGAAAACAATCACCTATAAAGCAGACGTATTGATTGAAGAAATCGGGGCGAATGCTTATGAAAGTTGTTACAGCTTGACCACCGTAACCATTCCTTACAATTGTCAAATCGAACGTATCGGTGATTCAGCATTTGCTGGTTGCAGTGCATTGAAAACCATTTCTTTGCCAAATTCTTTGAAGGAAATTGGTTCGTATGCCTTTAACAGTTGTTCGAGTTTGAGCGATTTAACCGTTGGCAACAACGTAACCTTTATGGGGTACGGTATGTTGAGCGGAGCGAACTCGTTGAAAAAACTGACCGTTCCTTTCTTGGGCGAAACCGCCGATACGAATAATTATTTGGCGCATTTCTTTGCAGAAGGCGCTGATTCCTATCATTGGGCGTCGGTGGAAGAAGTGACCGTTACCTCGATGAATTACGTTCCCAATAAGGCGTTTTATGGCTTTGACTCTCTCAAGACGGTAACGTGGAGTTCGAATGCGGAAAGGATTGGTGCTTCTGCGTTTGCAGACTGTAATGCTTTGCAGTCCGTCAATATTCGCGGGGTAAAAGAGATTGGGGAATACGCATTCTCTTATTGCACCAATTTGCAATCGATGGATTTGGGTAATTCCTTGGCGACGATTGGTAATTCGGCGTTTGCAGATTCGGGATTGAAGAGTATTTCTTTCCCCGCCAGCGTGAAAACGATTGACGATTATGCTTTTTCGTATACGCAGTTGAGTCATGTATCCTTCCCGAGATATTTGGAAACGCTTGGTGATTACGCGTTTAGAGGGAATCAAAACTTGACCTTGGTGGATATGACGAAGTATTCATTGTCTTATATCCCGTCTTACGCATTCAGCGATTGTTATGCCTTGGAATCGATTACGATTCCTTCATCGGTGAGTGAAATTGAATATGGGGCATTTGAAAATTGTTCGCAATTGTACGAAGTATACAATTTGAGTTCTTACTTATCGATTGTACGCGGTGAATCGACGAATGGTTCCGTAGCGTATAACGCTGTGATTGTACACGACAGCCTTTCGGATGCAGGATTGAAAGAAGCAACCGTAGACGGTATGGTCTTTAAATATGCGGAAAGCGAAGGCGAAGCTTGTTTGTTTAAATATGAAGGCTCCGCGGAAAACTTGACGTTTGCAGCTGTTCGCTTGGGCAATAAAACGTATTCCACCTATTGGATTTACCGTAACGCATTTGAGGGAAATTACAGCTTGCAATCCTTGAATACGGGGGTTGTCAAGGAAATCGGTGCGTATGCATTCTACAACTGTAACAGCCTGAAAGAGGTGACGATAGCTGGCAGTTTGAGCAAGTGCGGAGATTATGCTTTCGGAAATTGCAGCAATCTTTGGGAAGTATGGGACGATAACTATACGTTTACACTCAGTAAAGGTGATTCGGGGTGCGGTTACGTTGCATATTACGCAGTGGCAATTAACAAGGATATTACCTATTCGATCGCAGGGAACAGCAATGAATTTAAGTTTATGTCCTTTGACGGTAAAACCTATCTTTATCGATATGATGGTTATGGGTATGGTTCGGTTGTTGAATTGCCCGAAATCGGCAGCAGTTACGAATTGTTCAAAGATGATAGACGTTCGCCTGTTTTCGATTCGTGGGGGATGACCCTTGTGGTGCCTCTTGATGTGAAGAGGATTCCCGTTGGCGCAATTGGGGCGATTGGAAGCATCTACTACAAAGGCAATGCAGCGCAATGGACAAGCGTAGCCACCGAACAAAGCATTTCGCGTGACAGAGTATATTATTATAAGGAATGCATCCATAACAACGACACCACAAAGTCTTGGACGAAATACAACGGCAGTTATACGACTGGGGAAACCTATTATTACACCACAGTCACCATCACGGAGGCAACCTGCAAACAAGCGGGTAAACAAGTAGATAGATGTCAAAAATGCAATCTTGATTTCCACGAAACAATCTTGTCCAAGGTGAACCATTCCTTCAGCGGAACAAACGGCGCATGTAAGTGGTGTGGCCAAACTCCTGTGAAAACGGGTGATTTGGGTAGCTTGTTGGACGTACAAAACGACACGTGGCGTCCTTACTTCATCAACGCTTCCAAGAGCGTGTATTCGGATTGGCGTGAGGATTATGACAATTGGGGTAGCTATACCAGTGCAATCACCTTTACCGCAAAAGCCAACATTAAATTAAGTTTCGATCTTAAAATAAAAGGCGATGAAAACGTTACCTGCCGAATTTTAATCAATGGGAAAGAATTCAGCGAATTCGCGGCACAAGACGTGCCGACCATGGATTTAGAGTTGGTCCAAGGGGATAGGATTAAGTTCGAAATCATCATTGCGGACGATTCGAATGTAGAAAGCCGTATTTACATTAACAATATAAAGGCAACAGAAATTAAAGAAGGAGGAGTATAAGGCGGCATGTTAAAACACAGTGATATTATTGCCAATTTAAGTTTGGATGAAAAACTGGCTATCTTAACCAACGGCGCCTTTTTCTCTAAACCGCATGAAGGGCTTCCCACGTTTTCCATGACGGATACGGACACGTTGAACCGTTCGTCGGAAACGACGGTATATCCTTCCTTTCAAGGGTTGGTGAATACGTGGGATGTTAGAGCGGTGAACTACGTTGCCAAGCAAATGGCGAAACGCGCGTTGGCATCGGAAAATCCCGCCGTATTTTTGCCAAAGGCAAACGTACGCAGTAACGTGTATTCGGACGGGGCATCGGAAGACCCGTGCTTGTTGGGGAATATGGTAGGCGAATACGCCAAGACCTTAGAAGAGTATGGCGTAACGCCCGTGTTCTCTTCCTGTGCCTTGTCGAAATTGGACGCGGAATACGCAGACGTGACCCCGGATGCGCGCGCGATTGTGGAATACCACTTAAACGCATTCCGCATTGCAGCAAAAAACAAAAACCGTTTTGCTATTACCACTTCGTATACGGATTTGAAAGGGGAATACGCAAAGATTAACGTAGACTTCGTCCGTGAATTTATCCAAAGAGAATTTGCCACGAAGAAGCCTTTCGTTGTGTGTGAAGAAACCCGCCGTGACGGTGAGTTGGCTTGCTTGAAAGCAGGTTATACCTTATGTTTAAATAACGACGCGAACGTATTGAAAGAAGCGGTTTCTTACCATAATTCTTTGTTGGAATTGATTGAGTTTGGCGATTCGAGCATAGAAGATTTGGATACGGCGGTCGAGGAAGGCTTGGCAATCAGCGAAGACGTTGTCAACGAAGCGGTAGACAGTGTGTTGGATTTTGTCTTGGGATGTATTCAATATTCCAAACAGCGCCAAAAGAACGTCGAGATGGAAAACGAGAAGAGAATTCTTCCCATCGCAGAAGCCTCTATGATATTGTTGAAAAACAATGAAAATATTCTTCCCCTGCGTTCGGATAAACGCGTAGCCCTCATCGGTCAAATCGCGAAGGCGGAAATCGGCGACAGCCTTATCAAATGCCTTCAGCGATATTCCTCCCGATTTATGGGCTATGAGGACGGGTATGATTTGAACCAAAACACCAACAAGCAATTGTTGCAGAAGGCGAAAGAACTTGCAAAGCGTTCGGACGTCGTCGTATTGATTGTCGGGGCTGGCGAACAGCGTGAAGAAACGTTGTCTAACACCAAATGCACGAAACTTCCCGGTGCGCAGATGGCTCTGTTGGAAGAATTGGCAACCTTGAAGAAGCAGATTGTCGTTGTGGTGAAAGGCAGCGGGCGTGTGGATATGCATTTTGACAAGCTGGCAGATGCCGTAATGTATGCGCCTGATATGGGTACGTATGGCGGGCAAGCGTTGGCAAACCTGTTATACGGCAAATCTTCGCCTTCCGGCAGATTGCCCTTTACCATGTATGAAAATGCGGACGAACGCATGCAACGAGAGAAGTTCTACAAGAACCACGGCTACAACAAGGTCGGTAAGTTCGTTGGGTACAGACGGTATGATTCGGACGGCGAAAAGGTGAAATACCATTTTGGTTACGGGTTGAGTTATACAAGATTCCAATATTCCAACTTGCGTATCATGGGCGGGCAGATTCAGGTGACCGTTCAAAACGTAGGGACACGGCCAGGCACGTCGGTTGTACAGTTCTATTACGGAAAGACGAAGCCGTTGGATCCGACCCCGAAAAAGGAATTGTTCGACGCGGATTTCGTTACGCTGTCGGCGGGGCAGTCGATTACCATTCGTAAAAAGTTAGAAGACGCGAACTTTATGACGTATGACCCTGAAACGCAGAAATGGGAAAAGGGGCAGAAGTCGATTCGCATTTACGTGGGTCAATCGGTTGCGGACAATCGCTTGTATTGCGATTATAACCTCTTTAGCGCAAAGGAAACAAAATATAAAGAATCTATTGCCGAATATTTGCAAGGAAAATCCAATATTCAGATTGGAGGATATTTTATGGATACGAAAACGAAGCAAGAAAAAAATAAAGATATAACCACTCCGCTCGGGATTGTGGCAATATTGTTGGGGATCGCCGGGGATGTGTTCTTGGCTGTTACCTCTGGACAATGGCGCTTCTTCCGTGACGTCATCGGGAAGTGGACGATGGGGATTTTACTGTTCCTCTTTAACGCCTTGTTGATTATAGGGCTTGTCGGCGTCATAAAAGCGCAAGGCGCAAAAGCTGAATATCAGAAAAAACAAGAGCAACGCGTTCCCTTAAAGCGTAAGCCGAACCCGCAGGAAAAGGTATTTGCGCCTTCCTCTTACGCGTCTTTGTTCTTAGAAGAATTTAAGGACGTTGAAGAAGAGGAAGAGGAAGAAAAGACCGAAGATGGCGAAATAAAAGAAAAATCCTTCGTTATCAAGGAAGAAACGGACGTATACCACAAGGCTGGTTGGACGCTGGAAGGGATGCGTGACGATTTGGTTTCCTTCCTTGCTTCGCGCGGTATTATCTTGGATCAAGAAAATGCACGTGCCTTGCTGTCGGCGATGAGTGTATCCCGTTTGGTTGTGATTCAAACGGAAACGGGTGCAAACCGCGAGGCGTTTATCCGCGCCATCAATGAATTCTTTGCCTGCGCTCAGTACGTAGACGACGCAAGCAATTATGCAAAGTCGGATGATTTGTTCTATAAAATGCAGGACGATTTGTGCTATGTGACCAACTTTGCAAACGCATTAGAAGCGGCAAAGGACGATGCTTTGGCGGTGAAATTGGCGCACCTCATCAACGTGGATGCAACGGCGTTTGGCGGGTATATGACTCAGTTGATGAGATATATCGTAAAACCCGACGGAGACCATACGGTTGGTACGAGAAATAAGTCGGTATGCGATAAGACGTTCAACGTAAAATACAACTTGTGGATTATGGCGTGCTTGGAAGAAGGGATGCTGGTAGACGAATTGCCCGCATCGATTGCTGAAGCGGCGGCGTTTGTACAGTTGAAATTTATCGAAACGGAAGTACAGTCGGAAGACCAAATGCAAGAATTTACATTCTTCGAACGTCAACCCATCAGCGCGAAACAGTTTATGGATATGGTACAAAAGGCGTGCTTGAACTTCGAATTGGATGAAAGACAATGGAAGCGCGTGGATAAATTGGAAGAATTTGTACAAGCAAGAGCGCGTTACCATATGAGCAACAAATTGTGGCAGAAGATGGAAAACTACGCATCCGTATTCTTGGCGCTTGGCGGTGAACCCGAACAAGCCTTGGATAGCGTGGTGGCAAGTAAAATGCTGTTGACTTTGTTGACCTTGGTAAGAAACAATCGCAAGGAAGAAGACGATCTGTTTGTACATACCGTAGAAAGTATCTTCGGGGATGAAAAATCGGATTGTTGCCGTAAGCTTTTGGAAGCTTCCGCGGTGGATTTGAGCGATGCGTCCCGCCAGGAAGAATTGGACAAAGTTGCGTATAACAAAGCGGTTCGCTTGGGTCAAATTGTGATCGAAGACGAAAATGCAAACGTGGTTGCAGAAGTAGCCGTGGATTGGGAATCGGAGGAAACCTTTACCCCTACGATTGTGGAAGATGCTGAAACCTTCCAACCTGACGTTGCGGAAGATGCTGAACTCTTCGAACCTGAAATCGTGGAAACTGCTGAAATTGTAGAACCCGAAGCAGTGGAAACCGCTGAAATTGTAGAACCTGAACAAGTGGAAACCGCTGAAATTGTAGAACCTGAACAAGTGGAAACGGCTGAATCTGCAGAACCTGCAGAAACGGAAACCCAAGAGGAAGCACAAGAAACTGCACAAGAAAACTCGTGGGGCGGCATGTCGTTCATGGATGATTGGGGGGATGAAAACGTATGATGAGTACCGCGTTTTCGACAGCAACCGCATTGTTGAGTGCTAAAGGGGTTTTTGAACGCCTTTGGAAGATGCTCAGCTCTGGGTATGCTTTGGCGATTTATGCTATAATTATTTTTGTAATGATTGCCTTGCTTGTCGTTGCTATGATGACAAGCGAGCGCAAAACGCCCAACGTGGTGTATTCGGAAAAAAGCGCGCCTCAGGTGATTACGGTCAACGCGCCTGCGCAGACCTCTAACGAGCCGAATGCAAAACCTGAAACGAAGGACGTAGAAAAGGCGTTGGAAGATACCGACCAAATCGGCGGGGAAAAGAGAAGATTTTTCAAGTTGAGTTTAATCGACGAAGAAAGCATGAAGTACAAGCGTGAAAAATACGATGAAAACGTTAGTTTGAAAGGCTTGTGCGACAACTTCCGCAACTATGCATGTAACAGCATGCACTTGTATTATGACATCGCGGACATCCGTCGTTTTATCGCGGGGCTTGCGGTATCCAAGTTGATTATTTTGCAAGGTATCTCAGGTACAGGTAAAACGTCGCTTGCAAACGCATTCGGTTCGTTTTTGGACAATCCGTCCACGGTTATCCCGGTACAGCCGATGTGGAAAGAAAGAACGGACTTGATTGGTTATTACAACGAATTCACCAAGAGTTTCAACGTAACGAAGCTGTTGGAAAAGATGTATGAAGCGAATTACAGCCGAGATATGTATATCACGGTATTGGACGAAATGAACATTGCGCGAGTAGAATACTACTTTGCAGAATTCTTGTCGTTGTTGGAATTGCCGACGGCAGACAAGAGATGGTTGGACGTAATCACAGACAAATGGGACAGCGACCCCGTGCGTTTTGTGGGCGGGAAAATCAAGTTGCCGGATAACATGTGGTTTATCGGGACGGCAAACAACGACGATTCGACGTTCTCGATATCGGATAAGGTATACGACCGTGCAATGATATTGAATTTGGATCAAAAGAGTGAAGAATTCACCGCGCCGAAGACGAAGACGATGCACGTATCGGCGGAGAAATTTGAACGATTGGTACGCGAAGCGGAACGCGAATACGCGTTGACGAAGCGCAACCAAAGAAGATTGGAAAAACTGGACGAATATTTGATAGAGAATTTCGGTATTACGTTCGGTAACCGTATCATGAAGCAAATCAAGACGTACATTCCCGTATACGTAGCATGCGGCGGGGAAGAATTGGAAGCGTTGGATGATATCTTGGCGAAGAAGGTAATGAGAAAATTGGAAATGCAAAACCCCGTCTACGTGCGTAATGCGGCGGAAGGGTTCTGCGACCGATTGGACGAATTGTTCGGGCAGGATAAGATGAAGCTTTGTAAGGCGTTTATTCACCGTTTGGAAAAGAACGCATAAGCGTAAAAGGCTTTGTCGCCTTTTCGGTGATATTGTCAAAGAAAAAAATGCGCGCGCTCAGCGCGCAACAAGGGTTTGGTTATGAATCAAGTAGATAGATTATACCGTGCATTTATAGATTATAGAAAGCAAACGGTCGGCGCGTACGATTGCGATCGCGCACGCGATGCGATTGCCAAGACGAACGAACAGGATGACTTGGTCACTCTGGAAAGAAAAATTTGTACGGTGGAAACCGATTGGATCGACGCCATTGAAAAGGGTTTGGTCTTTATTGAAAAAGCGATACGCGAGGAAAGACAGTTCATCCGTTCCAACGGTGAAGTGCTTCCTATTGAAAAGGTAAAGCGGGTTGATAAAGAATCCGTTGTACATTTGGCGCGCCATAGTAATTTATTGACGAAGGAACCGGAAGAGGGTGAGGATATCATTCCTGACCAGTTGTATACGGTCGAACGTTTGAGTGATTACGCCGTCTATGAAAACCGCTTTTTGTATCGTTTGTTGTGCTATCTGCGGGATTTTGTCACGTTGCGATATGATAAAATTCTTGAACTGACCACGACCTACAACGGGAATTTATCGTTAAATAAGAGCGTAGATTATAAAAAGCAGAAGCTGAGATTTACCATTCAGCTCTCTGAACAGCGCAGAAATGATCCGTACTTACGCGAATTTAACGAAGCGAAATCATCCATCGACCGTATCGATTTGATTTTGAAGGCGGTGATTCACTACTTGAATACCCCTTTGATGGAAGAAGTATCGAAAGCGCCGATGCTGAAACCGCCGATTACCAAAACCAACGTTTTGAAAATGAACCAAAACTTTAAGGGCTGTATGGCGTTGTACGAGTATATCACCGCCTACAATCAGCCTGGGTATACGGTAGAGGAATTCAAAAAGAACTTGCGACCCTTCTCGGAAGTTGTCGCGGATGAATTTGCCGAAGCGGCAACCTTACTTTCCTTCCTTACATACGAACACAGTTTGGGGATGGAAGGATATCTGCGTGAAAATTATTTAGCGGAAGAAGAACGCAGAAAGATTGAAGAAGGCATAAAACTGCGCGAGCAAATTAAGAAGTTGAAAAAGCGTATACAAGAATCGGGCATGTCGCCTGAAGAGTATATGCTTATGTTGGAAAAACGCAATCGTTCCTTGGAAAACGACAGCGCGCAGTTGGTGATTGCCAATCAGGAAATCGAACGTTTGAAGGGTGAAATGGAAACCATCGCGGGGACGGTGGCATCCTTGGAAGCGGAAGTACAGTCGCTGAAGGACGAAATTGTGGCAATCAACGCAAAGCACGAATGCGAAATTGCGGACTTGCACGCGCACTACACCAAGGCATTGGAAGACCAGAAGTACGAATACGAAGGCAAACTGGAAACCCAAAAGGCAACCTACGAGGAATCCATTGCGAAGATACAGGAAGAGCACGAACGCGCGATGGCGGAATTGAAGGACGATTACACCGCACAAATCGACGAGTTGAAGGACAATTACACTGCACAAATCGACGAGTTGAATCAACAGCGCGACGAAGAAAGAGCGCGTTTCGAACAGACGATTTTGGATACCAAGAAAGAGTACGCGCAAAAAGAACAGACTCTTTACGCGGAAGTGGACGAGAAAAACAAACAATTGCAAGCACACAAGCGCGAATGCGACGAGGCGGTTCGTATTGCGAAAAATGCGCAAGCCAAGGCATACGAAGAACGCGTCTTGTTCGAAAGCCGTTTGAATGCAATGCGTTTCGAATATGGTTTAATCGAGGATGAAAACGAATTTGTTCCCAAGATTCCGTTTGAGGAATTGGAACGTCAGTACCATATGCTCAGAAAGCTGTTTAAGCAAGAATGGACAAAGGTCAAGAAGGATATTCGTACGCGTATTTTGTGGATTTTGTTCAAGCGCACCATCGATGATGACGACGTGTTGCTTGGTGTGAATCCTACCCCTCAAATCCCCACAGAACCAACGACGGTTTCCACCGCGGAACAAGTGATGGATATGACGGAGAATTTGGCTGTGAAAGTCGATACGGATGCGGAAGACGCGGTTGAGGAAACCTCGGAAGACGTGATTGAAGAAGTCGCGGTAGATGCGGAAGACGAATTTGAGGGAAATTTGGAAGATTCCGACGAAGAAATCGAAGAAGACGAAGAATCCGACGAGGATGAATCGGAAGAAGATGAGGAATCCGACGAGGAAGAAGACGAAGCGGATGAAGAAGTAGAAATGGCTCAAACGGAGACGGAAGAAACGAAAGTTTCGGACGCGCAGGAAGGTATTGCGGATACCTCTTCCACCGATGAAGAATAAGGCGAGAAACGGTTATGAAAGATATCAAAGAACAAAACGCAAATAAACCGAGGCGTACAAAATACGTCGTGCTTTTGGTTGCCGTGTTATTGCTCGGCATCCTGGTTACGTGCGCGTTAATTACTTTTTTGAAGAAGGGCGGTTTGGCGCAAAGCGGTATCCGTGCGGAAATCGTATACATTCTTATCGCCATGTTGTTGCTGTTGCCGATTATGTTGCTGTTGTTGATTATCTTGGGTTTCAAACGCAAGGTGATTTACGTGGGCGGGCGCAATCAGGTGATTGTGCAAGCAAACGCCAAGCCTGCAACACCCACCGCGTCCAACGAGCCGAATGCAAAACCTGAAACGAAGGACGTAGAAAAGGCGTTGGAAGATACCGACCAAATCGGCGGGGAAAAGAGAAGATTTTTCAAGTTGAGTTTAATCGACGAAGAAAGCATGAAGTACAAGCGTGAAAAATACGATGAAAACGTTAGTTTGAAAGGCTTGTGCGACAACTTCCGCAACTATGCATGTAACAGCATGCACTTGTATTATGACATCGCGGACATCCGTCGTTTTATCGCGGGGCTTGCGGTATCCAAGTTGATTATTTTGCAAGGTATCTCAGGTACAGGTAAAACGTCGCTTGCAAACGCATTCGGTTCGTTTTTGGACAATCCGTCCACGGTTATCCCGGTACAGCCGATGTGGAAAGAAAGAACGGACTTGATTGGTTATTACAACGAATTCACCAAGAGTTTCAACGTAACGAAGCTGTTGGAAAAGATGTATGAAGCGAATTACAGCCGAGATATGTATATCACGGTATTGGACGAAATGAACATTGCGCGAGTAGAATACTACTTTGCAGAATTCTTGTCGTTGTTGGAATTGCCGACGGCAGACAAGAGATGGTTGGACGTAATCACAGACAAATGGGACAGCGACCCCGTGCGTTTTGTGGGCGGGAAAATCAAGTTGCCGGATAACATGTGGTTTATCGGGACGGCAAACAACGACGATTCGACGTTCTCGATATCGGATAAGGTATACGACCGTGCAATGATATTGAATTTGGATCAAAAGAGTGAAGAATTCACCGCGCCGAAGACGAAGACGATGCACGTATCGGCGGAGAAATTTGAACGATTGGTACGCGAAGCGGAACGCGAATACGCGTTGACGAAGCGCAACCAAAGAAGATTGGAAAAACTGGACGAATATTTGATAGAGAATTTCGGTATTACGTTCGGTAACCGTATCATGAAGCAAATCAAGACGTACATTCCCGTATACGTAGCATGCGGCGGGGAAGAATTGGAAGCGTTGGATGATATCTTGGCGAAGAAGGTAATGAGAAAATTGGAAATGCAAAACCCCGTCTACGTGCGTAATGCGGCGGAAGGGTTCTGCGACCGATTGGACGAATTGTTCGGGCAGGATAAGATGAAGCTTTGTAAGGCGTTTATTCACCGTTTGGAAAAGAACGCATAAGCGAACGGAAAAAGGAGTTGACACAGTATGGTAAAAACGAAATGGATATATATAATCGGTTCGATTATCATAGGGCTCGTCACTGTAATCGGGGTATTTATTGCTTTGATTGCGTCGGGCGTCATCAGCACGGAAAGATATAAACTGGTGCTGATTTCTGCTTCCGCGCAAAAGGAGTACGACGGTACGGCATTGGTTTGTGAGGAATGGGAACTTGCGGAAGGCGCGTTGAAAGACGGGCACGTCCTTGAGGTAAAGGTGCTGGGTAAAGCCACTGACGCGGGGGAATATCCCAACACTTTCACCGTGACAATCAAAGATTCCGTAGGCGCGGACGTTACCGAGGATTATGAAATCGAATCGAATTACGGTACTTTGCACGTTGCTAAAAAGGTGGTGCGTGTGCGTACTTCTTCCGCTGAAAAAGTATACGATGACTCGTCTTTGTCTAGCGCAGGGTGGGAATTGTTGCCCGATTCGAACGTGTTGGAAGGGCATACCTTAAGCGTAACGACGACCAGCGTTGCAAGCAATATCGGCGTCATTGCCAATGAAGCGAGCGCAACGGTTATGGCGGGAGAAAAAGACGTAACGTTCAATTATGATATTCAATACGAATACGGTACGTTGACGATATGGGGATATCCCTTGGTGGTCACTTCGGCAAGCGCAAGCAAAACGTATGACGGTTCGCCTTTGACCAAGGAATCCTATACCTGCAAATCGCAATTGATAGATGGGCACAGACTGGAGGTTGCCTTTGACGCTTCTTTGACGGAAGCGGGGGAAATTGAAAACTTCTTCATCGTAACGGTGTATGATGGTACAGAGGACGTGACCCGTTATTATAACGTGGAAAAGCGTATGGGTACGTTGAAAGTGTTGCCTCGTGAAATTACCATTCGTTCGGGTTCGGCGGAGAAAGAGTATGACGGTACGCCCTTAGAACGTCATTTCTATGAAGTTGTATCTGAAACAACTGTGTTGCCGAACCACCAATTGTCGGTCAGCTTTGCAGGGCAACAGTTGAGCGTTGGTATCTCGGAAAATGACTTTGCGCAAATTTTGGTCGGTTATTATGACGAATCGGGTAACTTTATCGACGTAACCGCAAATTATCAAATTAACACCAAACTTGGTACTTTAAAAGTTATAGGCGGGCCAGGCTTTGATGAAGACGCGGGCGACGGAGATTTTAATGGTGATGATATGCCTGAAGTGGAAAACCCTGAGGAAAACATGCAACATGGGGGTGACAGGGGCGACGGACCGGATGTGATAAAAGTATATTCGGAAAAGAATGCAAGAATTTATTTGCGTTCCACTTCCTACGGCGATTACGATGGACAATTATTTGGCTCAGCGGAAAGTTACGACCAGTTGTTGGATGATACCTATAGCTACAACTACCTCTTTTCCATTTTGTTGAAAAAGGCAGGGATGGAAAGTGATACGGTCAAAATTCAATCCAAAGTAGGTTTTGTATTGCCTTATTATATGGAAATGGTGCAGGAAGGGTATAAAACCCAGACTAACGACGTTACGTATACGGGCGATGACAGTTCGGAATATTCTGTTAGCTACTACCAATATGATTATACAGATTTAATCAAAGGGAATTATTTTGATGGGTTAACCTTGGGTTCGTATGCGGACGAAGCTCACGCATATGAAAACTTTGTACGCGAGCAATATTTATCGATTCCTGATACGACGCGTGCGTATTTGAATACGATTATTAGCGAACAAGGCTTTGATATCAACGATCCGCAGCTTTTGTATAAAGTGGCTATGTACGTACGAACCGCGGCAACGTATGATTTGGAGTATCCCACATCGTTGGATACGGAAGATGACGTAGTTATCAGCTTCTTGCGTGATTATAAAACGGGCGTATGCCGTCATTATGCGAAGGCGGGAACGATGTTGTTCCGTGCGTTGGGTATTCCTGCGCGTTACACGACGGGCTTTATGATTAATGCAAAAGCGAATGAATGGACAGGGGCGAAAGTCGGTCACGCATGGGTAGAGGTTTACCTTAGCGGCTTGGGTTGGATTCAAGTGGAAGTGACGGGCAGTGATTCGAATGGCGGTAACTCTAGCGGCGATGCCCCTTGGGATGATGGTTCATTGCCGTGGCCGGGAATAAATCCGAATCCTGTAGATAAGGACAAGCGAATCAACTTACAACCTGCTACGGTGGCTGTACAATACGACGGAAGCAATTCGGCTGTTCCCACCAATGAATTGGCATCGTTTGAGTGGGGTAAATTGGGTTATACCTATGAAATGACGGCAACGGGCGAACAGAGCGTATTGGGCAAAGGCAAGAGTACGATTGAAACTTTGCGGATATTCAACGCGGATGAGGAACTCGTTTACCATTATGAAAACAACAGTGTGAAGCTCAATACGACAGCGTATGAAGTAGAACTTCAAGTTGGTGTATTGCAGTTGTATATCAGAGAACTGACGTTTACCAGCCATTCTGAAAGCAAAGTGTACGACGGTACCATATTGCGTGCTTCGGGCACTGGTTGGGAATGGAGCGGTTTGTTGGAAGATGGACATTCTGTTGGCGCGGTGACGTTCACCTCAGGTACGTTGTTAAACGTTGGCAGTAAAGCCAATACCTTTACGGTGTCCTTGGTGGATGCAGAAGGTCAAGATATCACCGACTGGTATTTGATTAAGAAAGAAATGGGTACGTTGAGTATATTGCACCGTGAAATTACTGTGACGGCAGACAGCCAAACGTTTACGTACGTAGACGGAACACAGAGATTTGCTTGCAATACCTACCGTGTCACGTCCGAGCAGAATCCTGATAAACCGTTGGCGGCAGAAGAGACAATCACTTTGAATATGACGGCAGATAGTTATACCTACAATCGTGGTTTGGTCTCCAATGAAATCGACGTTTCAAGCATTAAGATAACGGATGCCGAGGGGAAAGATATCACATCGAATTATATTATTCACACCCAAGCAGGCGTTTTGCTTGTAAAATAAATTTTTAGATATTTTCACGCAGGAAAGTCCGCGTTAGGGCTTTCCGCGGGAAATACGTGTAAGAAGTTGTAGGAAGGCGGAAAGAACCTCAGTTTACTTGAGAGGGTAATATGTTATACGATAAATATCAAAAAGCGGTGGCGCGTATTGCGTCCGTGATAAAATTTATAAAACGTTTTCGCGTAGCAATCATCTCTATCATTGCAACCATTGTGATAGGGACTTGGACGGGCTGCGCGGTAAATGGTCTTATTTACATTGTAGAGGACTGTCCGCTGAGCGTGGTGTACGGAGAGGCCTTGGATTTTCGCGCAAAAGCGGTTTTCCAAGACGTCGTGTACGAATATGCAGGGAAAGGTATAGAGGGTTGGACTCTTGAAGAACCGAAAGCTGTAGGCACGTACAAGGTGCGCGCTAAATCAACGCGTACGTTTGGCGATGTAAATTACAGTGATGAGTACGTATACACCATTGACCCTAAACCCATTGATATAACGTTTGCAAATACAGAGGTAACGTACGGCGATAAACCTGTCTTGACCGCGGATTTGGTGCAAGGCGACCAGCTTACCTGCGAGTGGGAAGACGGCGTGATTTCGGAGAATAAAATCACGTTCAAAACAAAGACCATCACCATTACAAATAAAGACGGCGATGACGTAACCAAGGATTGGTATATCGCGCCTGAATACGTAGAACAGGAACTTGATTTGTTAGCCCGTGAAGTATACCTCACCACGGAAAGCCTTGAGGTGGTTTACGATGGGCAAATGTATAGCACGGATGAATATACCATCGCAGAGGGATATTCTTTGGCGGAAGACGACGTTTGCGTGTTTACACACGATACCGCCAGTGAAGTGACAGAGGTAAACGTAAAACTCAGTGAAGATGATCAGGATTGGCAACCGACCTTGAACCAAGGCACTTGGACGTTTACGAATAAGGACGGCTTGGACGTAACCTATCTTTACAATATCCATTCCACTTGGGGTGAATTGGTTGTCAACCAACGCCCGATTACGATTTGTACGGACAGCGCAACCTTTGTTTGGGATGGGCAAGGGCACACGCAAGAAAGTTATACCATCAAAGAACAAAGCGAATTGTCCGCATATGGCGTGGTGGACGGACACACCTGCGCGGTGGAAATTGACGGCGTGGCGGTCAGTGTCGGGGACAGTGAAAATACGGTAAGTTCCTTCTTGATTTACGACGCGTACGGCAACGACGTGACGAGAAATTACGCCAAGACGATTGAATTGGGTACTTTGACGGTGAATAAGCGCGAGCTGTATATTACCGTCAACGATAACAGCAAAGTTTATAACGGCATTATTTTGGAAAATAACGGTCATAGCGTTGATGACTTGGGCAACGGTTTGCGTGACGGCGATATTTTGACCGCAGAGTATTCGGATGGGATTGTCAACGCGGGTACGGCGGTTTGTACGTTGACCAATCAAACCATCTACAACGTCAACGATGGGGATATTACCGAGAATTACGAATTTATTATAACAGACGGTACTTTGACCGTGTATCAACGTCCTCTGTCGGTGACGACGGGTGATGAGACTTTCCAATACGATGGGAAAGAGCATATAGGTCAAACGTACAGCGTTTCGGGGACGGAAGCCATGGAGTCTGGGTTGATTGCAGGGCACGTGACCGAAGTTGTAGCGAACGGCAACGCCATCAAATACGTAGGCGAGAGCGGAATGGCAAATCAACTTGCCATCGCGGTGAAAGACGGATTTGGCGCAATCATGACGGACAATTACGCCATCGATTACCATTACGATGGGGTATTGATGATGACGGCGCGTCCCATATTGTTGCAATCGGCAAGCGAGACGAGAATATACAACGGCCTTCCTTTGACCAATGCGGGTTACAGTGTGAAAGAAACCGCTGGTTACTTTGCTTTGGCGCAAGGGGACGTTTTGACCGTGTTTGATTTGCCCAACGGTTCGTTGACGACGGTTGGGACGATAAACAATGCTTTTGTGTTAGACGAAGATTCCTTGCAGGTGTTGGATGCCAAACGTAAGGACGTAACCGACAATTATACCTTCGATACAACGGAAGGTGTTTTAACGGTAACAGAACGCGCAATCACCATTCGTACGGCAACGAACAGTTGGATGTATGATGGAAAATACCATTATAATATTGTAGATACCAAGGCGGATGATTTGGGGGATAACCCCGATGACGGCTTGGGTTTTGGCGACGCTATTGAAGTATTAACGTACGCTCACATTCGCGACGTAGTTTGGTTGAGCGGTTACAACAGTACGGTAGGCAGTATTCCTAACGAGCAAACCGTCATGATTAAAAACGGCGAAGGCGATGACGTAACGCATTGTTATATCATTGATATGAAATCGGGTACGTTAGCCATTACACCTCGTTACGTTACGTTATTGACGGGTACGAAAGAGTGGATTTATGACGATGAAGAC
>SVIN01000004.1 GCA_015069495.1 Clostridiales bacterium | reverse complement strand
TTAAACTTTAGATTGTTTAGTAGATTTTGCCATAATGGCGCGACCGCGTATAGCATACGCCAAGCGTAAGTATGGCAGAAGATGCAAACAAGATTTGTTTAAGGCTTGTTCGGTTTAACCTTTGTCAGGCTTTTGTAACCGAGTAAAACACGAAGTATTTCGTAGTATTTTACCGTCAAAAATCAACCAAGTGATGTGACAGAGCCTTTTCTAGATTAACCTTTCACCGCGCCGACCGTCATGCCTTTTACGATGTATTTTTGCAAATACAAGAACACGAACATAATCGGCAGAGTACCGATGATACAGGTAGACATGATGACGGAATTGATATTCTGTTCATCGTTCCCCATAAGCCCTGCATTTTCATACCAAGCTTTGGCTTGCACTTCCAACTTCGCCATCAAATATTGCACCGTGTACAAATCCGTATTGAATTGGTCAATGTACAGGAAAGGCGTTCCCCAATCGTTCCAATAACTAAGCGCCATCAAGACGGAACAAGTGGCAAGCGCGGGCAAAGATAAAGGCAACGTGATGGTTAAAAATTCACGGAACACCGAACAGCCGTCTATTTTTGCACTTTCACCAATTTCTCTTGGAATATCGCTGAAAAACGTTCGCAATAAAATGATATTGAACGTTGTACCGATTTGCGGGATAATCAATACCCACATGGTATCTTTCCATTGTAAAAATTGAGTAATCAAAATGTAGGTGGGCACCAACCCAGGAGAAAAGAGCATCGTTACCAACAACAGCGGAGTAATCCAATGCTTATACGCAAAATCGTATTTCGAAAGCGGGAAGGCTATCATTGCGCTGAAAAACAAATTCAGCACTGTACCCGCGCCCGTTACGATAATACTGTTCAAATAAGAGCGCAACAGCAATCCACCCGATTGAAATACAAATTTATACGCGTCAAACGTAATATCTTTGGGAAACAACGTATACCCGTATTGCGCCAACGTTTTATCGCTGGAAAACGACGCTGATACCATAATGCAAATAGGCAACAAGCAGAACAGCGAAAACAACACCATCCACAAACAGTTAAAAACATCAAAGCAGGTTGTCTTTTTTACCTTTTTAGGTTGTAAAACTTCTTTCATAAACAACCTCCTTAAATGAACGCAGATTCTTCATCGAGTTTCTTAACGATCCAGTTGGTAATCAACATAATCGTCATACCGACGAAAGATTGTATCAACCCAATTGCCGTTGCTTTGGAATAATCCGTTTTAATCCTCGGATCGTTGACCAATCGATAGATACGCACGTCAAGCACTTCCACCGCTTTCTTCAACTCCAATGCGCTGTTGCCTTCAAATTTCGGTAAGAACCAAAACATACCAAAGTCGGATTTAACAATACCGCCCATCGCCATAATCAACTGAATCGCTACGATTTTTCTTAAATGAGGCACTTCAATATACCACATTCTTTGCAAACGGCTTGCGCCATCCAATTCCGCCGCTTCCATAATGCCCGTGTCCAAGCTTTGCAAGGCGGCGTAGTCCAAAATAACCGAATATCCTTGCCCCTTCCACATATTCCATAAGAATAGAATCAATGGCCACCAACCCGTACTTGACGCGGAATAAAAATCAATCGGTTCTAGCCCCAAATGCCCTAATAACGTGTTAATCAATCCGTTCGATTCCATGATGCCCCAACTACAATACTGCGCCACCGACCATGAAATCAAGTAGGGAATAAACCAAATGGTTTGAAATACTTTCGTCATCCCTCGGTTCATCATTTCATTCATAAACAATGCCATGATTGCCGTCAAGGGTGTACCGATAAATATAAACATCATGTTCAAGCCGATTGTATTTCCCACAATTTCCCAAATTTCACCGCTTGTGAAGAAATATTCGAAATTCTCAAACCCGACCCATACGTTTTGTTTGCCAAACAACGGCGGAAATTTATAATCCTGAAACGCCATGACAATCCAAAGCATCGGTACGATTGAAAATATAATCGTCTTGATTACGATAGGCAAACACATCAATAAATAACTTGAATTTCGATAGAGTCTATTCAGTTTTTTACGCATTTTTGTGTTTGTGGGAGGCTGATAACTGTTCGTATCAATCTGCGCCCCCGCCTGTTTTTCTTCCGCTAACTCACTCATTCTGTACCCTCTTCTATTTCTTTATAACCTCAGATCACTGCGATATCTGCTATGGCAAATGCCCCGCCGCCGACCTTTTCTATTCGGAACCCGGTAAACGTTATATCCGCAAAGCCAAGTTCTTCCATATCCAACGTAAGCATCCCGAAATTGGTATATGCTTGCGTGTTGCCGCTTTCATACAAAAGCACTTCGCCCGATGCCGTAAGACCTACGATGCGAATATTCTTTCTGTATTCCGCTTCTTCCATATTGTTTTCTATTCTGTCATACAAAATGAAAGTGTCCATCGTGCTTGCTTTTGCCAACGTACACGTCAGGAAAGCATTCGTGCTCGTACCGTCTGTTTCCCATACGGTATAATATAAACCGTCGTTTACATAGCCTTTTGTATCCTCAGCCTCACTGACCGTAACCGAAGCAATTTTCTGTGTTACTACGTCCAATTTTTTATACCAAGTGCTAACGTTTTTCACGTCAATGTATCCGTCAAAACGAGCCAATTCCGCCCTTTCATCAACGTTCATCGCCGTATACAAGCGGTTTGAATCGCCTATTTTTATATTGGCAGAACAGCCTGCGTAATCGGTTGTCCTAAACGTGATTTTCTCATCCGTCCACGCCATTACGTCCCTTTCTGCAACGGTCGTGCCGTTGACTGTCAAAGTCCCGTTGTAGCTTGCGCCGAACCCCGCGCCAAACACGGTGAGCGTGTTTTTATCCACCATGTGCGCGCCAAACAAAATCGTTCCAAACCTTTGCGCGCTCACACTTGCGCCAGCTGCCGCTACGTCCTCTGCCGTTATACCGTTGGACATGTAAATACTCAAATCATCCTCGCCCGTCTTTCCGTCAATCGAAAAATAATATTTATCGTGCGCGGATTGATTGGGCACTTTTACCACGTTGCAGAATTCATATTTTTGATTTTCGATATCCTCTGCAATATAATTGCCTTCCACGATGACCTTGGTGGATTCTTCATTGCTACCCGCTGCGGTATCCAAATAAATACCTGCATTTGCCCACCAATACTGTTCCGTTTGCTCGTTATCACGAAGGTCAGCGGGATATTTATACACACCATTGTAAAAGTTCGCGATATAATTCCCCGCCACGCGCGTATTCGGCTGACACCCAACCAAATAGATACCGCCGCCATCGTTCATAAAGGTCATTACGTTGGTAATGCGGTTGTTGATAATTTCATTGTTTTCCAGATATGCCCCTGCGGAGAGGTATTCCCAACCCCAACCAAGGCTAATACCCGTATAAGCTACGTTATTGATTGTATTTTGATTGATTTTACTGTTGGATGCATACGTATATGCAACCGCGCAGCTGCCGTATTCTTGCCAACCGATTTCCGTAAAATAATTATTTACGGTGTGGATTGCGGTATTGATAACGTTGTTATCTGCCGCATAAGCCTTTTCCATCACCTTTGCATCCGTATTCAACGTACCAACCAACACGCCGTTTCCGCCGATGGTACGGAATACGTTGCCGTGAATCGACACGTTCGACGCGCCTTGCAAGAAATCCAATGCACCGCCGCCCATACAAGCAAACACGTTATTTTCAAAAAGGATATTATCGATAAATTCGCCTTCGATTGCCGCAAACGTTCGTCCGTTTCTCAGCCCTGCAATATTTGTATATTGGAAGGAATCGTATCGGTTCGCCTGACCGCCGATTTTACCGTCTATCACCCCGTTTTTCGTATACATAAAGTTTACACCGCTAAACGTAACGTTGGAAACTTTTGCACCCGCTTCCCCCTTAAGTTGTAATAAGGTTTGTGTAGCGGGAATACGAATCGTGGTATTTTCTACTGTTTCGTTGTCATAAGGCAGATAATATATCTTCTTCGCAGTTTCGTCATAATACCATTCCCCGCGCGCATTCAAAAACGCTTTTGAGTTTTCAAAATGATAGGACGTACGGGGAGAAATCGCCAATGCACGCGAAAAGATTATACTGTCCGCGTCATACAAACGGATATCCGTCAAAGCCAAACCCGTTGCAAGCGTTTTCTCCGTCACACTCTTAATCCGAAGATAAGATTCTGCCCATTGAATGCTGGGGACTATCACGCTATCAACCAAATCTAAGGCGGAGAAGTCTTGTATGTCTTCTGTAAACACGGAAAGCGTACGCAACGTTTCATCGGCATTGAACAAACGAAGTTCCTGCCCTGCGTCGGGATATCTTGCCCGCACACCGTAAGAATCGTTTATATACAATTGATTGATTTTTTCCGCGTAGGGAATTTCCCACACTCTGCCAAGCTTCGCATCTATCCTTTCTGTGATACGTTCTTTGGCGACCGCGGTTGCACCGCTAATCGTCGCTCCGTTTCTATTCAAACTGCGTACCGTAATATTACTGCCAATCGCCACCGTTTGCGAAAGCGTATATTCACCGTCGCACAAAATAATCACAGATTCTGTATTTTCCTGTGCAAGTTCTACGGCTCTTTCCAACGTCGCTACTGCTTTCGAACGCAATTTCCCATCAAACGCATCGTCCCCCGAAACGGAAACGTATATCGCATTTCTTACAGTGAAACTATGCAAAAGTTCCAAATATTCCTTGATATACGGGCTATAATCTCCATCCGCGGTCAAATACGGATATCGCTCCGTACCGTCCTCAACCATCGTTTCGCTTCTGTCGTAATACGCCAGCTCTGCAACGGCTTTCACCGAACGCGTTACAACGTTGGTGTAAAAGGTATTTTGACTGCCGTCTGAATACGTTACCGTTATATATCCTCTTGCCGCGAACAACCACTCGTAATGTTCAGGTTTGATTTCGGCAAGCACGCCTCTATATTCATAATATCCGTCTTTTTTCGAACCGACAGTAGACGCAATTTCCAAATGCGTATACGCATTCTCGCAATAGAGCTCGGCATAATCTCCGTCCCCGACAACGTCCGAATCCTTAGCAATCAACGTACCCCATTCCGCAATCTCCATTGCCGTGAAGTATTCATAAGCGGTTTCGTCGAATTGGGAAGTAAAGCGCATCCCCGTGGGTGCATGTAAGCGAATCGAGCCGCCGTCATGCATTGTAAAATCCACAATCAGCGCCGTTAATTCTCCGTTGTCCGTTACCGAAATCACGTCGCCGACCTGATATATTTTGTCGTTATACGCATAGCCGACAAGCTGTTGACTGCCGACGTTTACTCTTTCAGGAAGTACGTAATCGCCCGTGGTTCCCACGCAGTCCAACGTATTCCCTGCAATATCTTTCACCGTCAAAGTGTAAGATATGATTTCATGGAAAGCAAGATTGTCCAAAACGTTTGCCGTGTTGGTCGATTGCAACAACAAATATGCCGTTCCCCCAGGGATATCCGCCGTAAGAGTGTCATATTCTACGCCGTCTACCGCAATCGAAAGTTTTGCATTCTCCACAGAAATCTTTACGCTATGCCACGTATCGTTATACAACGTCGCACTAACGTCTGCAATCCAATTGTTTCTGTCAAAGCTTGAACCCAAGAATAACGTCGAACCAAGCGAGTAGGTAACGCCTGCACCTTGCGTGTGTGCGTTCTCGGGATTTGCATCGGGGAAGAAACCTACGTTAAATTGCTTATCCGCGTCAGCCGAGGACAAATATACGTCAAACGTAATGTCTTGATGTTTCGTCAAATCCAACGGGGCAAGCATTTGCGTGCAAGCCCAATTCGACTTCGCGGTAAAACCGCCGTCTACCACGTTCCAGCCACTGCTTTCCCATGCGGTAAATGCGTTTCCGTCACAACTTGATTCAAAATCAAAACCCTTTACAGCGGGCGCGCTTTCCCCTACGTACAAATTGTCAATATAGCTTTCCGTACCTACCGCGCGGAATACCAAATATGCCGTATCCGCAGGCGCGTTAAATTGCGTTGTTCCGCCATTTCCAATCATGGGATTTCCGTCTAAAGCGTACGATACTTTACCGTTTTCCACGAAAATTTCCAACGTATGCGCTTGGCCGTCTACCACGTTGATAGAAAGTCCGTCATAATACGTACCCTGCGTACAATCTACGTAATTGTTGATACCGATTGTGCCGTCGCTGAACGGCAAGTGCATGAACAAACCATTCCCCCAAAGGCTTTCCGAATTGCCGTCCAACAAACCTACGTCAAACGTTGCCGCCGTGGAATAGAAATCAAAGGATATGTACTGTTTGCCAGTCAAATCCAACAACTTGTTGTATTTCGTTGCCGATGCATTGTACAAACCGCCCTCTTGCACGGGATGATATTTTCCGTTTCCGCCCGTCCAACCGTCGAGCGCCATCGCTGTGAAATCACTCAAATCCAATTTATCCGTAAAATCAAGCTCCGTTGCGGTCACTTCGGTCGGTTGACTGTCGGCAATATACAGATTATCGATGTACGAACCTTTCGCCGCGCGGAGGACAAGCTGTACGCTGTCCGCAGGAATTGCAACCGTTGTACCCGCAAAAGCATCCGCTCCGTCCACCTTGAAGGTCAAATTGGTACCGTCGGAGATGATTTCAAGCTTATGCGCGTAGCCGTCCGCACCGCTTCCGATGCCTGTATAATCTGCAAGCCAGCCTTCGTTTGCGTCAATATACGTATCCAAACGCAGCCAACCGCCTGCCATACAATGCACGCCTACGCCGTCCTTAGACCAAGGATTTACCGTTTCCGCATACGGCAACAGCATGATGTCAAACGGACAGCTTGTTGCATAAAAATCCATCGAAATATACTTATTTTCATTGAGGGCGATTGCTTGCGCCAAATACCCGATTTGGTTATTCTCCGTCAAGGCATTGTCGGGCGAAAGCGCGCCTTTCGTCACTTTCCAGCCGTAATTGCTTGCGGGGGCTTTGAATGCCGCACCTTCCATGGTATCCGTGAAATTATAATTCACAGCAACGGAAGCCGCTTGCGCCGTTGTATCCGCAGGCACGCCTTGCGCAACAGCCAAACCGCATAACGCCATGACCGCGAATGCCATGACCATAATCTTTCTCTTAAATAATTTCATTCCGCTTACCATACGTGATATCTGAGAAGATTAGTCCCAAATATCATATCCCCAGTCGTCGCTGTCATCGCCAAACTTACTTGTACGAATGACCTCCATTTCTTGGTAAAGGATGATTTCCATTTCAAACAATTCATAATGTCTCTTCATTACCGTTCCCCCCTATATTTTAGATGATTGCCACTTCTGCAATGCAAAGATATGCACTTCCGCCCGAAGTAAGCTTTTTCTGAATTTTAAATCCTTTGAATACGGTATCTGCATACCCGATTGTTGCAAAATCCAATACAAACACGTCGTTGCTTGCATATACGGGTACGTTTTCCTCAAGAGTTTCATACAACAGAATTTCCGTTCCGTCCGACTTCAAACCGTAGACCTTGAAATCTTGTCGGCATTCGGGTTGGTCAACTTCTGCTCTTGCATAAATCAGCAATTTGTTTACTTTCCCCTTGTCCACAAGGTCAAATGCAACCCATGCGCCATCTTTATCAGCAGGTTCATTGCTTGCCATCGACCATACCGTAGAGGTATATCCGTCGGCTATACAATCAGGAGAATTTGGATTCAGCGTACTGCTCGCCCTGAAGTTGTTCAATTCCAACGTAACGACCATGCCGAGTTTTGCAAGTTCCGTCATAGCGCCGTCAAACTTACCGTCCCCGTTCCAATCCTTTTCAAAGCGCGTATACATACATTCGTCAACGTCCACGTTCATCGTTGCATATACTTTATTGGAAGAAGTTCCGTCCGCTTTCAGTAAGAATACGTCACCGCTCTTATATCTTTCCGACTTGAACGATATCCAACGATCCGTCCATTCAATTAGATCGTTCACGTTTACTTGCGTCATTGTGCCGTCTTTTGCCAGTGCAATCAACACACCGTCCGTACTACTACCGAGGTTGTAACCGTAAATGGTCGTAACGGTTTTACTCTTCGTGTTAAAGCCCGTCAGCACCGCTTTCGTGGGCAAGAGCTTGAATCCGTCTTCTTGCACCCCGGAAGCAGCAAAAATCTTCTCTTTATCCGATTCTGCCGCTTTGATGATTTCATAATACTCAATCACGCCTTTCACGTCTTTCTTGGCGTTGATATCTTCGTATTGCTGGGTATTTACGTCTTGTGCAATATAGTTATTTTCCACCATCAATTTACTTGCTTCGCTGTCGCCGCCTGAGTTGGAATCAAGGTAAATCCCTGCATTCGCCCACCAAATCTGCCCTGCTTGCGAAATGTCTTCGGGGTATTTCCAAACGGAGTTGTACGATTCACCGATGTAGTTATTGGTGAGTTTTGAATTGGGCATACAACCGATGGTATAAATCGGTCCGCCGTCCGAAAGCAATGCGTTGCAATTCGTCAAACGGTTGTAGCTAACGTCGAAATTGGAGAGGAACGGATAGGTATCCGCTACCCAGCCCCAACCGATACTAATGCCTGAATACAATACGTTGCTGATGGTATTGTGATGAATTTTTACATTTACACCATAGTTAAAAATCACCGCGCAAGCATCGTAATCTTGCCAACCGATACCTGTGAAATAGTTATTGCTGACGTCAACGTCTTTGATAAACGTTCTTTCATCTTTGCTGACAATGGTAATATCATACGAGGTCGCACTCGCCAAAATGGCATTGCCGCCAATCGAACGGAAAACGTTTTTCTGCACCGCCGCATTGTGAACGCCTTGCACGAAATCGATTGCGCCGCCGCCCATACAGGCGAATACGTTGCCGCTAAACGTGATATTGTCCGCATATTCAAAGCTGAGCGCCGCAACGGGTCTTCCATCATTGATTCCGCCCGAAATGCGCTTTGTTTCAATGTTGTCATTTCTGTTCGCTTGACCGCCGACTTTGCCGTCTACCACTTCATTTTTGGTATATTTAAAGTTTAACCCTTCTAAATGTATACCCGAAACTTTGGTGTCAAGTTCCCCCGCGACCGACATTAACACTTCGGTATAAGGAATACGCAACGTCGTATTTTCTTTCGTTTCATTTACATAGGGCAAGTAATACACGCAGCTTTCCGTTTCCGACCAGAACCATTCTCCGCTGACATCCATAAACGCCATAGAATTTTCAAAATGGTAACCGCATCTGGGACGAATCGTCAAACCTTCACGCGCAAAAACGAAACTGTCTTCCCCTGAAATTTGCACACGGGCAAACTCGCCCGTCTTTGTAAGATTTTTTACCCGCAGATAAGATTCCGACCACATAATCGCTACGGTCATAATTGCGTTTTCAAAATCCGATTCGTTAAAGTTTGCAACGTCCGCACCGTCCAAAATGATTTCGCGCAACGTTCTGTCCATATTCAACAAACGAAGCTCCTCACCCGAGTTTGGATGACGTGCGCGAACGCCGTAATTGTCGTTTACGTACAACTGATTGATTTTATTCGCACAAGGAATTTTCCAATATCTTTGACCGCCAAAGAGATTTTCATCTCTCGCTTCTATAATGTCCTCTTTATCTACTCTTTTCGAACCGCTGACCGTTGCCTTATTCGGATTGCGGCTTCTTATGTACAGTTCGCCGCCTTTCACGTCATCCTCTAACAGTTTCAAGGTGGAATCCACGTAATATTCACCGTCATCCAACACAATCAAAGCGTCGCCCGCATTTTCCTGCGCGTACCATTCTCTGACAAGCAACTGGGCTTGATTCAAAGACGTAACGGCTTGTTCCCAAGAAGAGCCGTCGTTGGCATTATTCCCATCAGGGGATACGTGAACGGTATATTTCGCGTCCACCGCCGCATAGGGAACAGAAATATTTTCCTCCGCAACCGTAGGCGTCGCCGCAACGGATTTTACTGTGGAGTCATCGACCTGGTACGCCTTTTTAACCCCTCTGGTACATCCGCTAATCGTTGGTATGAACATACATACCATCAAGCTGAACGCTGTCATTGCTTTCCAAATCTTCCTCTTCATATACGCCTCCGAATTTTCGATACAAATGTTACAATCAAACTTTTGCGCGGGGTACTCATTTTGAGAGCGTATCCCAAAATATTCTCCCGATTGTTTTGTGCAACGCTGCACACTGCGTGTACATACAACAAAACAATACCCCTATTTTTCCCCATTAGTATAACGCAAAAATGCTTCGCACGCAATAGTGATTCGTTGCAAAATATTGTCGTTTTGTTACAACACTATATATATGATAAGTACGTACAACAAAAAAAGATGATACTTTACAACAAAAATATCATCTTTTTGATTTTATTTTTTTCTTGCGAACAGTCTGCGGTATTCCGAAGGCGTAAACCCGAAATGCCTTTTGAATTGACGGCAGAAATGCGGGTAATCGCACATACCGACCCTCATACAAATCTCCGTCACGGGCAAATCGGAATTTTGCAACAAGAACACCGCTTTGTCCATACGATAATTTTGTAAATATTTTTCCACGGAAACATTTAGACATTCCTTAAACAGACGATAAAGGCTTACACGGTGCATATTCACTTCATCGGCAATATCTGAAACGCGAATACCCCGCTCGTAATTTTTCTTAATGAAGTCAATCGCTTTGTTTAACGAATCTTCCTGCGCGGTCTTAATCTCTTCCATTTTATTTTTTGCGCTTTCTTTGATAAGATTTCCGAAGAGTATATACACATTGCCAAGCACCGTATATTCACCCCAAAGTTCAGGTTTCTTAACGGCATGGATTGATCGCATTGCCAAACGTATGGCTTGATAATTTTGAGGACGGATAACATATCCGTCTATCCAATCCACCGCATCCACCATTTGTTCGGCAATCATACCGTGAAACGCAATAAAATAATATTCCCACGGTTCTTCCTCATCCGCTTGATAAAACGTTTCCTCATTCGGCCTTATCAAAAAGCCCTCATTCTTCTGAAGGTGAAAGGTTTTTCCGCCCACCGTATACGTCCCCTTGCCTTCTGTGATAAAATGTAAAAGGTAATAATCGCGTTTACTTGGCCCATAATGATTACTTGGCAAGCAAACGTGTTTTCCATAATGATACAACGACAGCTCATTACTGTATTTATCCACGGGGAAAAACACCTCAGGAAGTTGTTTTCCTTTTTTCATTTTTTATCTCCTCTATATCTTATCCATTAGAGCCTTTAACGAAAGTAATTTTTCAAGCAACGTGTTTTCGTTGTAAAGATAATGATTGGATGCCTCAAACCCAATTGCCGCATCTTCCGCTGAAAGACGAATCATGTTTTGCGTATTGATAAATTCTTCTTCCACCGCCGCCATATCCTTTTCAAGAATCCATTTACCTTGTAAATATGTGCTTCGTAATACGCAATAGGTCGCCTCAGCAATCCGTTTCATGCTCAAAGAATTATATTCCTGCACGTTTTCCAAAGCTTTTAAGCCTTTTTGCCATTCTCCCGTCAAATTCTTAAAACGCTCCATGAAAAGATTGCGGGAGAAATTTCCGCGCCAGGAATCGATTTTGTCAAACGGGAATCCTACCATGGTCGCTTCTAAACCCGTAGGGTTTGCATAAAAGGGATTTGCACAGCCCACGTTTTGCGGTCCGAAATACGCCAAGGATACACTGAACGGAAATTGTTCAAACCCTGCCGAGAAATAACCGCTGGCAAGTTTTACCTGCTGCCAATCCGCACCGAACATGGTCTGATACCATTCTTCCAAAGTCCCGCCGTTTTTAGCTTGCGACACCAAAGAAAGATTGAAACTGGGATACCCGCCCAACGACCAACTGAGCATATGCCCGTCCACGTCTAATTGTTTCAAATTTTGCAAGTGTTTCCAAACCAATTCAAAGCAAGGAAGGTATGGAACGGAAGCGCATTCCCAACTGTTGTTGATTTGCATTTTTGCCACTATGTTATGCCCGCATTCCTTTGCCGTTTTGAAGATTTTTTTCGTACGCTCACTAGGTCCTACCTGCGAAATCGAATAATCGATAAGCCCAATATCCCCCTCGTCACCGTGAACAATCAAACCCTCTTCACTCACACACATAACGTCCACGCCTTGCGGTAAGCGTCTCACCGTTTCCAACGTTTCTTCAAAGGTAAAACCCATTTCACTGGTCCATCCCCACGTCCAAACAACGAGTTTCGCTTGGCTGTTTGCATCCTCAATGGCACGTTTATAAATGTCATTGATTTCAGCGCAAACTTCTGCACGCGTACGATTACGGCAACGGGGACAAGCCTCTACGTCGTATTCCCTTCTCGAATAACAATTCGTCAAATTTTCCGATGCTGTAATACTGAAGAACCCGCCCAGCTCTGGCACTTCGGTAACAATTTTCTGAATGGCGTCATATAAATATTTCTGCGTTTCAGGAGCAGAAGTACAAAGCGCACCCACTTGTTCGTCATGTACACCTAATAAATGCGGTTTGTCTGCATAGAAAGACATCGGCAACGCGCGGGGCTCGTTCAGGTATAAGTACATTTTAATACCGTATTTCGCCAATTTACGGCACAATACGCCAAGATTTTTTAAACGGATTTCCCAGCCCTCGCCAAATTTCTTATCAAACGGCAGACCGACCAGTTCGTACAATACGATATGCTTCCAAAGCGCATTGATACCAAGTTTGGAGAGCGAAATCAACATTTCATCCGTATACGCGGAAAAATCCCCCGTCAGCAAATTATCCCCAAACGATTCGTTGTAATTGTACACCATACGCAAGCTGTCCGACTCCTGCACAGAGAGAGCGTTTACTTGCGGTACGTGTTTGAAGAAATCAAAGGCCGAAGTCCGCTCTTTTACACGATTTTCACGCACAATATTCCCCTGTGCTTCCGTAAAACGTTTCTGGTCTTCCGTCAACGGCGCATATTTCGGTGAAGTCACTTCGGGTTTAAAATTCCCTACTTTCACAAATAGAAAATCCACGTCGAGCAATATCTTTGCAAGTTGCGCTTCATCCATGTCCGTAAGCGTGCAAATCCCCGCATAGTCAAGCAAATGCCAATTATTTTTGATAATGGTAATATACCCCTTATCCTTCCAATTCGGGTCATAGGAAACACCTTCCAACCCCAATCGTTTCGCCTCTCTTTCTACCGTTTCCTCATCGGTTTGTAAAACTTTCGCCAAGGCAGAAACAGGCACCGTTCCATAATTGCGGAAAATAACCGCTTGCCAATCCGTTGCAAACGCATGCGGGGGAAGATTTACCTTTTTTATCGGCAATAATTCATACATAATTGTTCCTCATTTTAACTTTGCTTTCATTGTTTTAATTTCTTTACCTATGGTAAAAAAAATCATAACGTATCCCCTTTATGATAACGCATATCAAATCAATTGTCAAGTTTATATTGTTACCAAAAATTGTTTTTTTGTTGCAACCCCCAATTTTATTTCTTGTTCCGTTTACACATTCTCAAAATGCAGAAAAACGACCTAATATAATATTGTCTATCGTTTTCCTCGCACTCAAAGACATTCTTACGCCATAAAAAACAAAACCTCTAAATATAAGCCTCTGCACCGCTGTCTTGCAACAAAATAGCAACATTTTGTAACAAATTGCTATTTCTTATTGATGAAAAATGGTGTACAATGTTTCCAACTCGCTCAAGAGTAAAAAACATCTTTGGAGATATATTATGCAAGATAAAAAATATACCGTAGCCATCCTTGGCGTTGGGGCGCGCGGCGGCAACGTATACGGCAGACTGATTATGCAATTTCCAGAACGTTTTCAAATTGTTGCGCTTTGCGACGTTCGAACGCAACGTTTAGAGGCTTTCGGGGAAGAGTTTGGGGTCGAAGAATCCCTTCGCTTTACCGATGAAAACGAATTTTTTAAAGAAAAACGCGCCGATTTGTTGGTCATCGCAACGCAGGACGCTGACCACGTACGCCATTGTTTAAAAGCTTTTGAAACGGGTTACGACATTCTTATGGAAAAGCCCATTACCGATAAAAAGGAAGAATGCCAAGCGGTTTTGGACGCGCAGGAAAAATCTGGATGCAAAGCCCTTATTTGCCACGTATTGCGCTATGCCCCCGCCTTTTTGAAGGTGGCTGAATTAATCGAGTCTGGGGCGATTGGCAGATTGGTTGCGATTGACGCACTGGAACGCGTTACCTACTGGCACCAAGCGCACAGCTACGTCCGCGGGAATTGGAGAACCACCAAAGAAACCGCACCTATGATTTTGGCAAAATGCTGTCATGACCTCGACTTAATTCAATATTATGCAAAGTCGAAGTGTAAGAGTGTTTCTTCCGTCGGTGAATTGACCTATTTCAATAAAGAAAATCAACCCCAAGGCGCATCGAACCGCTGTCTTGACTGTAAATACGTGGAAAGCTGTCCCTACAGCGCAAAAACGTTGTATCTCGACCGTTGGAAGAAAGCATATTCCCCGACCGATTATTGGCCGTATAACGTATTGGTTCCCGCGCCTGTGACAGAAGAAAAATTGACGGACGCATTGAAAAACGGCCCCTACGGCAGATGCGTTTTCGCTTGTGATAACGACGTTGTGGACCATCAACTCACGTTATTAAATTTTGAAAACGGCGTTAAGGCAACTTTAACCATGATCGCATTCACAACGGACGACAAGAGTGAACTTTACGGCTTGGGCAGAAGAATGAATTTCCACGGCACGCTTGGTGAAATCGTCTTAGATGAATTGAGCGACTCTGTTGAATGGATGCCTTTCGGCAAAGAAAAACAAGTATTCAAAATCAATGCCTTAGGCGACAACGGCTATGGCCACGGCGGCGGAGATTTCTTCCTTATCAAGGAACTGTGTAATATGCTGGACGGCAACGCAAATGCCGCCACCTCGCTTACCGCGTCCATTGAAAGCCACCTCATGGGCATTTGCGCGGAAGAATCCCGTTTAAAAGATGGGGAACGCATCTTTATACACGAGAAAAACTAATCGGCTATATCAGATTTACGCCCAATTATTGGGTAGCTTAACAAGAAAAATCAACCAATCGATGGGATGGATTCTATCATATAAAAACACCGCACTTCTAAATGGAAGTGCGGTGTTTTTTACATTCAACGCGTACATGCCCCGCCCATTTTTTATTTTCAGGGGCATATTATTTCATTGTTACTTCAATAAAATCGGTTGAAATCCCAGCGCAAAGGCGGGGGAATCTTCCTCAAGAGTGAAATCGCAATTCTTCCAATCTTTACACTTCGGATTCGCATAAATACTGCCCGTTTCCAAGCCGAATTCTTGCGCCTGCGCGAGCTTATATTTTACATTGCAATAAGAAATAACGTCTGTTTCCTCGTCCGTTACCGACCACAATATATTATTGCCCGTCGCCACCGTTCCGTTTTCAACGTGTTCACGGGAAAGCAATCCATAAGCAAGTTCACCGTTGGTAATCAAAATATTATTTTCAAACACGGCGGATAAATGCAATTCTCCCCACGTAACGCAACACAACGCTTTTTCCGCGAAGGCAAAAATATTATTTTTAACTACGTTCATGCGCCCGTAATGCTGATGCATGCAATTATCCGAACAACGGTAACATATATTCTTTTCAAAGGTAATGCAGGCGCTCCCCTCATCGGCATATAATGCCCATCCGCCATATTCACGCCCATAAACATCATGGATATGATTGTTACAAACCACCGTTCCAGGCTGACTGCCGAGCAAGTAAACACCGCCCATATCGGAAAGCACGCGTTTCCCAAGGTCGAAAATATGGTTATACGCAATATAATTATCGCGGGTAACGCTCTCCTTATACCCCCAAATCCAACCGACAGAAATACCTGTATAATACAAATCAGAAATCTCATTACCAACAATTTTAACGTTTGATGCGTGCTTAATCAAAATCCCGCACGCAGCCAACTGCCGTCTGCCGCAATGACGAATTACGCAATCGGTAATTTCATTAGAATGCGTCCTATCCGCAATTTCACCATTCGCGTCCGAACCACCCATAATCACACCGCCTGCACCGCCGTCAAAAAAGGTCGTTTTATCGATATCATTGTGCGAGCAACCGTTTTCGAGATTCACACCGTATAAGCCGTAATTCGTGAATTTACACCCCACGATTTTACAATTTTTTGCATACCGAAAATTCAGCACCCCTTTTGCTTCAGATGCACCTTGACCGTCGGAAGCTACACGCAAACCATCATCCCGCACACTTTCATAATCACCCTTGGTATACGCAAAGGTTACATGTTTGAAGGCAATATTTTCAATCGGCGCAGTGCTTTCACCGATAAAATTGGCAATGTGCGAAAGCCGAGGAATATGCACTTCCAAATTTTCCAAAGTCTCCCCAGCGCGCGGTACGTAATACAACATACCTTCCGCCTTGTCCAAATACCATTCCCCAGGATTTCCAAACGTTTTTCGAATATTTTCAAAATAATATACGCTTTCCGTCTTTTCTCCGTAAATGCCAAACCGAGAATATCTATCCATGACAAGGATACCTGTTTCCTCGTCATAACTTTCTACCGCCGTATGCTCATCCACCCAATAGTGCAAATAAGATAAAGTCGCGCCACAGATATCCTCTGCCGATAAACCTTGTACGTCACTCTTTTTCAGCCGCACCCATTTGGACACGTCATCCAAAAAAATACCCATGTTTTCCGCTTCTTCAAAATGCAAATATCCCGTTTCCGGAAATCTTGAAAGCGTCGCTCTTTCCCCATTCACGTATAAGTCTGAAAAACGCATTTTCCCCTCTTTCACGGGGGGCAGGTATGCGACGAAGCATTTTTTACCGTTAAATACCGTCTCCTGAAAACCTTCTATTTTTTGTCCCCCGCTAAGAATAACGTCTTCCGCTTTCCCCGTTTCCGATTCGAAAGTAACCCCAAAAACAGCGTTTGAAAATTGCAAGGTATTTGACAGCTCATACATACCTGGCGCGATACGCACCGTGATGGGTTGCAATATACCGCTGCGACGCAAATCGCAACATACGCGCACCGCTTCTTCAATGGACGGCACGTATTTACCTCTGCCTTTCTGCTGATGAATCGCAGGCATTTCTTTTGTCACAAAAATGGTAGATATACTGTTATATGGTTGCATATTTCCCTCCCGCTTATACAATTTTTTCAAAATACGGCAATACAGTCAAGTCCGCAGCAAACTCCATTTCACGCGCGCCTTCCAATATTTCGCCCGTAGGGATATATTTCCATTTCCCGCTTGGCAAATAAACCGTTCTTGATCGCGCCCCCTCTGTTAAAACAGGGGCAACCAAATATTTATCCCCCAACATAAATTCATCTATAACGTCAGGGCGTTCGTTAAATTCATAGGCAATACTGCGCACAATCGGCTCCCCTGTTTTTGCCGTATTTTCCAACAACGACTGGATATACGGAGCCAATGCATAATGCCGTTGTACCATCGTATGTACAGCGTCTGTCAAGACAGGAGAGTTCTTCCAGAAAAATTTACTCAATTGGAATGACGGTAAGAAGGTGCTTGCTTGTGCATAGCGGCAATACAATTCTACCGTATATTCCGTCCCCATCTGCTCGTCTTCAATCAAACCGCCGCCGACCATATCGGGACAATTATAAGCATACCCCATCAATCCTTGCAAAATAATTCGGTCAACAATACCGCCCAAACCGCGCTTTCTATCCCAACTGTGTTTTCTATCCGCCACGCGCTGAATGATGGCTCTGTTTGTATTCTTTACGCAAGCGCGGAGTTCTTTTATCTCCATACCGCAATCAAAATCGCCATACGCTTGACAATGTTCATGCGCGGTGAATTGTTTCATCCCTGAACGGAACTGCGGATAATACAACACGTCTCCACCGTCCATTTTCAACCCGCAGATGCCATAGTTTTCATGCAAATACCGATATTGGTCCGCAAACCATGCCTGCCCCTGCGGACTGCTGAAATCAATCACCGCAGAGTATCCATCCCACCATTCGGTAATAAACGGTTTTCCATTTTCGTTTTTAATCAAACAATCTTTCTCTTTTAAATAGCGGTACGCTTCCGAATCAGGTGAAACGTAAGGCGCAATCCAAAGCACCACCTTAAAACCAAGCGTAATCAACTCCTCACACATCTTTTTAGGGTCGGGGAATTTACGTCTGTCAAAATCCCAATGCCCGTAATATTCCTGCCAACCGTCATCTATGATAAATTCCCCCGCAGGCAAGCCCTCTTGAATAATACGGCGTGCATAAGCAAGAATTTCCTCTTGATTCTGACCGTATAAAAGCTCCATCCAAGTGCAATACTGCGGTGCAGTAAAGCAAATGGCAGGCGGGGTTTTTCCGCTGGGCGGGGCAATTTTTGCGTTTGCATACAGACAAGCCTCTTTCAGCGTGCCCTTCTCACCGTACTCAATATCCCCATCCGATTCCAATATCAACTTTCCATTTTCAAAAGTGAATACCCCGAAGTCTTTTAAGTATGCATACCGCCCGTTACTGCTTAAAAACAAGGGCGTCAATTGGTTCACACAAAGATGTGTATAGGGATCTTTTATCATATCAAAATGCAGTTGCGTAGTTTTATCAAAGGGCATTTGGTCACTCAAGTCAATGACCCCGCACCACCAATATTCATTTTCCTCGATATTTAAGATTCGTTGATTTTTCATAGTATTTACCTCTGCATACTCTTAAATAAGTTTCTGATAACCATTTTTAACGTAATCGTAAAATGCCATATATACCCCCGCAGACCAACCAAGCATCTCAGGCGTACCGTATTCAGATGTCACCGATAAATCCCCCGTCTCCGCATTATACTTTTCCCAAAGCCGTTCCGTCTTTTTATAAATGTTGTCCGTAACGGTAAGATATTTTTCTGTAAGCCGTTTTGCATCGGCATCCAAACCCAAACGTTTCGCCGCCGCAACGGCAACATAATTCAACGGTGCCCAACTGTTCGGTTCTGACCATTGAAATCTATCTTTGGTCCAACGGCAAGCAATCACACCATGCGCGCGTTCCAATTCCGCCAGCGCACGCAAATATCCGCAAGTATCCGTATCTTCCCCCACAAAATAAGGATAAAATGCAGCGCAACTCACTATGTTCGCGCAAGTTTTTTCCACATGATTGTAATCGTAATACACACCGTCTTTTTTCATCCAACGGAGCATTTTTTCCTTGCGTGATTCTGCCGCCTCTCGATAATACGCAGATTTCTCACCATCGCCAAGCTGTTTTGCCCAATCGGATAACAACATTTCGTCGGCATACAATAAACTGTTTAAATCCACAGGATTATATTGCATCGCCTTACCGTAAAAACGCGGTGAAAAATCCCAACCCGATTCACATTCCGCGATGATGTGCGCATTGTTTTCTTCGGTATCAGCCAATTCTATCCCCGTTCTTTCTGCGTACGTTTTTACGTATACTTCATGATAATACCAAGCATCGCCGTATTTTTGCTTATCAATCGGATCGTAGCCGTAAAAATTTAAACCGTTTTCCGCTCTGCGTTTCGTCATCCAAAAAGTATACTCTTTTTCCAGCCATGAAAAAGCGGTTTTTAAATCCAACAGCGCTGGCGCATTCGACTGCATATCCGCAAGCATCAACCCGAAAAACGGGGGTTGCGAACGCGTGATATAATGCATTCGATTTCCGTTGGGAATCTTCCCGATTTTCTCAAGCAAATAAGCAAAATTTTTTAAGTTGTTGCATACCTGCCCCCCTCGTTTCGTCAAAAAAAGGCATTTATTCGTGAAATAGGTATCCCAATAATACATCTCTTGAAATACCCCTTCCGCACACGGCGTCGTAAACGGATAAGGCAATGGAATCAACGGAATGTCCAACCCGTCTTTACATTCTCCGTCATACGTTTTCGTCGTACGGTCTATATTGTTTTGTATAAAAGTGTACGTTGTCATTATAACACCTTTTGAATACTCTTTACCACACTTTCCGCTAATGCAATATACCCTTTCTCTGAAAAGTGTACGCCGTCAGGCATCCGATTTTCACCAAGCAAGCCTTGGCTAAGCGCATTCAAATCATCTACTGTAAGAGCAGATTCCGTTGCAATTTTCACCAAAGATTCATTGCGCAAACGAACCTTTTCTAACCAATGCGCACTCTCCGTTTTTAAATCGTTTTCCAAAACGGTCGTGCTTGTGGCTACGATTGTCTTCGCTTTTTGGGAAATATATTCTAACAATGCCTTGCAACGTGCTTCATACGTTTTTTCATCTACATTGTAGCCGTGTAAGCCATAATTAAAATGCACAACCGCATAAGCGGAATCATCCGCAAAACTTTTTACCATCGTATTGTATATAGCCGAATTGATGGAATACGAAGTGGCAAGATAATCCACCAAAGCGATGCCTTGCAAGGCTTTTTGCACCAATCGAAAATATCCTTCTGTAATAGAATCGCCAATCAGAGCAACGCGCGGAAGTTTTGTTTCATTCGTTTCCTCGCACCATATTCTCAACCATTCGATATCCTCTTTTGCTGTCTTCGTTTTCCCCTCTGCATCAAAAGTGATATTGCTCATTTCCCCGCTCCTTTTCAAACATTTCTTAAAAAAATGATTGTAGACGCCCGACGTTTTGCATTGTGTCAATATTTTATCGCACGTTTTTAACCGATTGACACATCATCCCGCTCCGTAACGTACTTACAAATGTATTATAACGAATTTTTATCATATTTGCAAGTATAATATGTTGCAAATACTTGTGTTTTTGTTGTCAAATTTACACTCTTTTGCAAAAAGCTTTCCTTAAACCTACTTGAACTCATACCTGGTATGCCCATTTCGCATTTTATGGCGCAATATGAATGAGATAAGTAAAGCCAAAAGAGAATCGAATCCGCGCCATATTCGGTTCATTTTTATACTTTAATAAAAGCAGACTGCATGAAAAAAGCTCTCCAAGAACCTTTTCTCGAAGAGCTTTTTTTGTTATCTTTTTAAAATTCACATTGTCATTTGTTGGTATAACCATTTTTCAGTGCGAGTGCCGCTACCTGCGCCGCCGAACGTTCTACGCTGTCCGAATAGTAGTATTGACCGTTAAACGCCATCTTATTCGTCTGCGCCTTCAATTCTTCGTAGTAACCGCCCGCGTTTTCCTCTTGTTTTACTGTTTAAAGGTTACGCGGTCAAAGACAAAATCCTTTCTCGCGTCCTCGCGATTCGTCTTCACCGTAACGTTTTCCATCGTTAAACCGTCAACGTTTCTAAAATATATCCCTTTTGCAGGTAAAAATTTACCATAACTGTTTACCTCAGGGTAGGGCAAACATTCTTCAGGTACTTCTTCGGGAACGGGATTCGTCACGCCTTCCAGATGCAAACGCACGTTTTTTAAGGTGATATTTTCCAAGGGTTTACCGTTTAAACCGCAGATATTCGATGTCATCTGCCAATCGCTTTGCTCCCCGCCCCCTTCATCATCGTACAGATAATATGCGATTCTTCCCGGACGCCAAGGCAATTGATAAACGTCGTTGTTCAAAAACGATTCGTAATTCCAAGCCACCGTTTCATACGGTTCATACGGACCTTCCGCGGTTATATTTTCCAAAATAACGTTTCTGATTGCCCCGATTTCCAAACCTTCAGGACCGCGCATACGTTTGCCAAGGTGCATAAAAATCGGCGCGTTTACGTTTTGCATGGAAACGTTTTGGATGGTAATGCCGTCAATGATTGCCCCGTCTACACTTTCTATGGCAATCCCGCAAATGCGCGTATTCGCAATTTGAATATCCTCAATCAAGATATCCTCAAACCCACCGTTCGTTTCCGTACCAAATTTGATTGCGTTGCAACGGCTTTTTATCCTACAGTTCCACACGTGAATATCCTTACAGATATCCAAGCGATTTAAGGTATAGGATGATTTGAATACGATACCGTCGTCACCCGTCTCGATATCGCAATCGTGAATGCGTACGTTTTTACAATTATCGGGACTGATTCCGTCGATGTATACCCGCATTTTTAAGCCGTACACGTCCACGTTGTCACAGCCCGCAAAATATACCGCCAAATCGGTTACGTTGCAAATTTCAATACCCGATATCTCCACGTTTTTACAGTTTTTCAAGGCGATACATTTCGCGCCCCGATTTGCCATATTGCGTACGTTTTCTTCATCCCAAACCGAACGCATGTCAATTTTTCCCGCGCCCGTGATTTTGATATTTTCACAATCAATCCCCACGAACAGCGACGCATGGAAATACGAGTGCGAAGCATCTTGATAAAGCGGATAATCCACCTTTTCTTCCTGCGCGTAATCGCAATACCTTTCCGCGCCTAAAATTTCCGCCCCCGCATCCAGCTGAACGGTTACGTTAGATTTGAGAAAAACGGTACTCAACGCATACCTGCCCCCCTCGAATCGCACAATACCTCCGCCTTGCGCACTGCATGCATCTACCGCTTTTTGCACTGCATCCGTGCAAAGCGTTTTCCCATCTGCGACCCCGCCGTACTCTTTAATATTGTAAACCATCAATGACAATGCTCCTTAATAAATTTCACAACGCCCGACGACCAACCATGGCAAAGACTGTGACGGAAGCCCACGTAACAATACGCCCCGCAATCACCGTGTATATCTTTCTTGGTCGGGTCGTATTCATCAATCCTGCCCGTACCTTCCAACCATTCCACCTGGAAATCTTCCCAAAACGTCGTCGCGCCTCTATCCAACATTGCACCGTAATATTCCTTCATTAACTCAACTGCCAAAGGTTCATCGCGGGATGCAATCGCAGATAATATATAATAGCTCATAAACGTGGAAAAACCCTTTGCCCTGCCTTCAATCAATTTTGCATATTCCTCATCCGTAATTTCACCGACTGCAAAATACTTCAAGGCAATGACTTGCTTTTTCTCCTTTACCTGTAAAGGTTGCATCAGCAATTTTCTCTTGATTTTCGCGACTTTTTCAACGGACAAACCAAACTCGCGGAACAGATACTCCGCCCCGTTCATCGCCATTAGGAAAATTGCACGAACCCCGACAAGTTCATCTTCCGTTCCCCTCGTCGGCCAATCGACGATATACCGCGTTTTCGTACTAAGCATACCCTCATCGTCCACCAAATCGTCCATTACGTCCATCAAGCCGACAAGATAGGGTAACTGTTTTTTGATATACGCGGTACAAGTAAATTCCTTGTAATAATCGGCAAGCATGATAACCCACCACATCGAATAGGTGTAAATACCGTTCATGAATTTGGGCAACGGCGCGATGTTCTTGGCGATATCCAAGCTTCTTTCTATCACGGAAACACGCCCGTAAATCGTGCTGAGCGCCATGACTTCGGGGGCTAAATCCCCCGCCCATACTATGCGATCGCGCTTAATCCCATCCCAAACGGCCCCTGAACTGGAACATAAATCCACCGTACGTTTCGCCGCTTGGAAAATGTCGGAAATTCTCTGATCCGCGCCATGATAGATATACACGGGTTTCTTGCTAAATCTGTGATTTTCACAATAGATATTTTTAAAATAAACAAATATCCCTTCCACGAAGTCGATGCGGACAAACCGAAAGCCCGTTTGCCCCAACGTAGCATCCTCGTAAGCGCATAATATCGCCTCAAAATCACGCACGCTGTGGGCATTTTGCGAATTTTTTTCACCCAATTCAGAGTTGACTTCGCCCAAGCTTTCCCCAAAACGTATACGCACCTTGCAGGTTACGCCTTCTATCCAATCGGTCAGTAAGCGTACACCGCCATGCATTTCTTTCCCGAAATCCAAGACGATAAACGAACCCACGCCTGACATTTTCAGGTATTGGTTCCACGCTTTCACATCGTAATTGATGGTCGCGTACAACCCCTTCGAGCGGAAAAGCGTGTCCTGATTTTCAATATTTGTACCATCTACAACCCTTTTCGGCAATAAATACTCTTTCAATTTTTTACCCCCGATAACATCATTTATCTTTGATATTATATCATACTTTTATGGCTTTTGCAAGTCCTCTTATCGTTATTTTCACCATATAAAGTTTAAATATGCAGAATCCTTTTTTATAGACTCTATCGCTTCACTCCAGAGTGACGGCAACCTGCTGTTGCACGCATTCATTAAAGAAAGGCTATCGCAAGATAAACTTGCGATAGCCAAACTTTTTTGTCTTATGACAATGGATTTTTCATATCAATATACGGTCGTATAATCGTTGTTACCCGCATTATAGATATAATCAGTATTAATGGAAACATCGAAGCTACCATCCTCGTTCGTCATGGAGTCGCCTTCCGTTATCTCTTCTTCTACTTCGGGATCAACCTCTTGCGTGAAAACCAAAGGCATGCTACCACCTCTATCAGAATGATACCATCTTACATGAAGCTGATAGGTTTTTCCTGCTTCCAAATAATACGTCAGCAAGAAGTTATTATAATTATGAGCGCTATCATCATCATAAGCAAGATAGTTGCCTTCTGCATCACACAACGTTACATACGTATCGCTATATGCTCTCGAGGTAAACGTCCACGTACCATTTGCCGTAGGCGTGATGGTATAGACTTTCGTTTCACCCATGCCAACATAATCGGTAAAGGATACGCTTGTAGTGATATCGCCCACTTCCATCATTTCGGTAAAGGTAATACCATAATCGAAACTGCCGTCTGCGCCATCGGGAACAAACGAGAATCTGATATCATAACCCGTATAACCGTTTTCGGTTGCCCATGCATCTACCTGTGCCTTGCTGAACGCATACGCGCGGATACCCTCGATTTCGATAAAGTCAATACCCGACCAAATCGCTACTTCGTTATCTTCCCAGATAAGGCTGATATAGGTGGTGAACGCAACGTTGTTTTGTGCGTAGTAGCCTACCACGTAGTTTTCGCCGTTACCATAGGTTGCGGTCAAATCTTCCATGATAACACTACCGCTTGTTCCGTTTGCATTTTCCAAACCGCAACGGAAACAATAATACCAATCCTCTCTAATCTGATGCCAGCTGTGACCATTGGGGCTAAGCGTATAATGATTCGTTTCCACTTCACAAACCTCGCACACGTAACAAGCCAAACCATCTTGTGTACAGGTAGGCGCCTTCAATGTTTTGCTAGACCAAAGTTTGCAAACGTTTTCTTCCTTCGTTTCATCTGCACCGTCGCTGTTGGTGTATCTAGTCGTGCACGTACAACCGCAACCGTCTTCAAACGTATAAGTACGTTCGTATTTATACCAGGATGCGCCTTCTACATAGTAGTCAAGCGTTTCATATTCGTAACCCTTATACCACAACCACGCGTTTTCTTGCGTATGGGTATTGCCGTTAGAATCAGTATAAACGGTTATTTGAGACCACGTATCATCACCGAAGGTATAGGTATAATCATATCTATACCAGGTACCATTTTCTTCATGATAGGTGTAAATGGTATAAGTGGTATGACGATATGCGGTTTGATGCCATACGTACGCAGAGTTTTCCGTCCAAGTGCTACCATTGGAATTCGAGTAAGAACTTAACACTTCACGGCCATCGTAACCAAACGTTCCTTCATAAACTTGTTCCGTTCTCAACGTTTCACGCCAATAAGTCGAACCATGCGAATAAGTTACCTTATAATAATCACGGCTGGTATATTGAGAACCGTCCAAATAAGCATATTCGTAAACTTCTTCACGGTATTTATCATAGCTGTTATCCAAGGTATTGGCAACAATTCTTTGCCAACCACTATGGCGGCCTTCCGCATCATAGGAGTCAAGATAGTAATGGTAACTGCCGCAATCAGGACAATCGTACTTAGTACCCTTTTCCGTATCCGTATCTACGTTGGTAACAATATAGTCGTGATACATTCTGCTGCTGCCAGTCTTGAAGGTTACTTCATACAACCAAGTATCGGTTTCTTGGTTATAACCAAACTGCCAGGTTTGATATTGATAAGCGGTACACGAATTTTCATCCTTCAACCAATACGATGCATATCTAATCTTATACGCGCAAGCTCTATCCGCAGGGTCGGTCACCGCACAGATATAGACGTATGCACTATAACCATAGCTATTGCCATAAATATACTGCATGTTGTACTGCGTGGTTCTAAGCGCATCTTCAATCCAAAGGTTACAACTTTGTGTACGATCATCGCAAAGGCTGTCAAGTTCTAACGAGCCGCGATAACCGCAAGCGCATCCGTATACGTATGCATAACCGCCGCAAACACTGCCTACGTCGAACAAATCAATGGTTTCTTTTGCAAACGTTTCATGGCTGTGCGTTTCATAGCTGTACGAATATTCGCAATCCTTACACGTGTACGTGATGGTTACGCCGTCTTCACAGGTCGAACCTTCACCGTTCATCAAAGTACCAACGATTGTATAATCATGGCTTTCTTCTACCGTTTGATAATGTTTATCCACAACAATCGTACCGTTGATGGTAATCAAAACCGTATGATACGTCGTCAACGTACAGTTTTCACGATCTTTTACCGAATAGTAAGAATGATCGTAACGAAGACCGCAGTTGGAGCAGGTACGTGCTTCCACGTTAATCCACTGACCGTTTTCATCGTAGTAACTGTTATCCGACCAATTATGAGCGCAAGAGTTATAGTAGGAATGACTTGCCGATTGACCGCATGCGCAAGATCTGTAATAGAACTCACCGTAACATGCGCCAAATTCTCCAAGGTTAATCCCTTGTTCTACCGTGTAATGGTCATATCTCACCTGCATAGTTCCAATACAACCGCAAGCTACCCAAACGGTGAAGTAGAGGTTACCGTCTTCGCAGGATTCTGAACCTTCCAACAATTGAGAATAAGAATCATAATGGTTATGATTACAAGTCGTTTGGTCAGCAACACCTTGCGTCAACATGAAGTTGATTGTGCCTTCTTCGTCATAACCCAAGAAACCAATACGGTAAATATAGGTCTTACCTTCCGTCAAGTAAGAAGTCAAAAGGAACTGGAGATTGTCAGCTCCATCGTCGTTAGAGCCAATTTCAATCAATTGACCCAGCGATACTTCGTACAATCTTACATACGTATCACGATTCTCAAGGCTGCGAATCGTATAAGATGCAGATTCGCTAGGTGTAAAGGTGTAATCGTAGTAATATTGACCGTCTTTATCCCCATGATATTCCATGGTTGCCTCAAGCACGTTCACGGTAGTTTCTCTTACTTCGTTACACTTCGAACAAGTAACCGATATACAGGTCATACCATCTACAACGATTGCTTCTGCATCAACAAAGTTATGGTTTGCGTATCTCCTTTCGTTTACATATTCGTAAACCGCTTCGCCGTTCAAAATAATCGAAATCGGTTTGTAATGTACACGATAACAACCTTCATCCATACCATAATCGGTGTTGAGGATTACCAAGTCACAATCTTCGCATACGTACATACCCAATTCAACGTCATAATTGAAGTTGCCTATATCGTATTCGATAGCATAGCTATAACCGCAAGGACAGCCGTAAACACGTGCATGATGTTCTTCACAATAGCTACCATCTGCTTCCAATCTATAAATGGTATAGGTATTATGGTGCGTATTGTATGTTTCCGAATAATGTCCGCAATTCGTACAAGTTTCATAAACGGTATAACCATCCTTACAGGATTCGCCGTTCATATCAAAGCTGTACGTGTAGTTGTGTTCCGTCATTCCATACGTACGTTCGCTTCTGCATACTTCTTCTTCGTCCATGATGTAAACGTAGCTTTCCGTATGCTGATAATAACAATTTTCATCTTTTTCCGTATTGGTGGCTTTGAACAACTTCTGACCGCCGCATCTTGCGCATTCTTGTACAGTATACCCGTCAGGCGTCGTACCTACCGACTGCCAATCGCAACGATAGTCGTCATAGATATATGCATCAATGACTGTATCGCAAATCGAACAATAACGTTCTTCCAAGCGACCGCCACAGAAACCATATTCAGTGAGGTAAACTTCTCTATAATCCCTTCTATGTCCCCAACCTTCATGGGTCCAGCTTTGACCGCAAAGCGTACAAGTCTGCGTTACACGATAACCGTCTTCACAGCCTTCGCCAAAGAACTCATACTCGTATTCATAGTTGTGGTTTTCCTGATAGCTAGAGCGAATATCCTCAAAGATACAAACCCCATTAATAGAAATTGTCTGCTTATTATATTCATAACGAACACAAGAACTTGTTTGTTCAGACCACCATTCCTCTACGGACGTTAAACCGCATACAGGACAAGTAGCTCTCTTCACAGTATGAATATTTCCGTATTCGTCTACCCATTCTTCCGCAGGACCGCCTTCCATAGGACAGTGGATATTCATACCATACATGTTAATCAATTCACCGCAAATGACGCAAGATTCGCCTTCAAGCCAACCGCCGCACGCGCCGTATTCGGAAAGTTCTGTATGGAAGTAATCAGTTTTATGACCGATACCATACCAATAATCCCCTTCACCGCACTTCGTACAATAATGGTTGACTTTGTATTCTTGATTGCAATCAGGAGTCTCGCCCGACCATTCGTAAGTATATTCGTAATTATGGGTATCATTGATACGAACTTGCGTGTAATCGAAGATACAATCCTCACCGCTGTAAATCTTCATGGATTGATAATCATTCGTAACACAAATTGATTGTACAATCGACCATTGTTCTACAACGAAGCGCAAACCGCAATCAGGGCAGGTCGCCGTCATCACGTAATGCACAATACCGTCTTCCCCAATCACTTCGTCAGGGGTAGGCTGTTCGCCTACGTTACAACGAATGTCCATCTTGAGATATTCATCTATGGTTTTACAAATCGCACAACGATTACCGCCGATATAACCTTCACAACCGTATTCCCCAAGATTGATTTCAAAGGATTCATATCTGTGGCCAGACGCACGCCACGTGGACTTGTAATCGCACTTCGTACACGTTTCAATTACTTTATACGAGCTGTTGCAATCATCACCATAAAGTTCATACTCATATTGATAATCGTGTTCTTCATAAGAGCTGTATTGTACATATTCAAAGATACAATCTTCAGCCTTGTAGATATACGCACCGCGATATTCGGTATATCCGCAGACAGAATAGTGTTCTGTCCATGCTTTTTCAACAAATACCAAACCGCAATTAAGACAGGTTGACGTAGCTTGATAACCAATCACTTGACCATTTTCGTCGAAGATTTCTTCTTCTACTGCCTCACTCATCTTGCAATTGAGGTCCATTCTTCTGACATGGGAAATATAACCGCAATGCGCACAACGATTTACGATAGCCTTACCGCCGCATTCGGTGTATTCCGCAAAGTCAATGACAACGTCATATTCCCATTCGCAATAATAGATGGTACGTTCTTGATAGTAATCGCAATGCTTACACGTAATGCGACGGAGCGTACCGTCTTCTCCGCAACGTTCGCCGTTCGGGATATATTCGTATTCCAATTCGTGTTGCGAATTATTTGCATACTCTTGTTTTTCAGCGTTGTAGTAATAATCTACGTATTCCGACCAAGTAATGATACCTTCTGCATCTTCAAATACTTGGAAATAGATATCCGCATATACTCTTGCAATATTCCCGCCGTTGCCTTCTACATCGATAACGATTTCTTTTTCCGTACCGTCTTCATATACCGCTTTCGCGCCGTTTTCCGTTTCGAAAAGACCGACTACTTCACGAGTATATTCATCGATGACCAAAATAACGTCGCTGCCATCAATTACAACGGGTGCAAGCATAAATTGATAACGAATTCTTGCATAGCAAGCTTGGTATTCAATCCAACCCGAACAATCAGGTCTATACATAATATAGCCCAACTTGTTGTAATCGTTCTTATATACCTCGATACGAATACCGTTATTGTAGTGATATTCTACGCCTTGGTAAATTGCATTGCCCGACCACATTTCGTTGTAGTTTTTCTGATATGCACTGTTAAGCTTCGCTTTTTCAGGCAATACAATCTCAGCGTCATAACCGCTGTCGTAACCAACGTCGTAGTCGTTGTCGTAACTATCATTGTAGCTGTATATGCTGTCGTATTCGAGTTCGTAGCTGAAATCGTCTGCACTTTCCCATGCCGAGGTGTTGGGAGCGTCAGGGCGTACTACACCGCTGTTCCCATTGTTTTCGCCATCCACCAAAATACCATTATTCAGCATACCTTCTTCGGGCAATACGATATTGTTTTCGATTTCGTCCACGATATCGGACCAAGTAGCATCAATTCTGCCATTGATGGTGATTTCAAGGTCAAACGTGAAATTCATTTCCATGTCATTGATGGTATAGCCCGCATTGTTTGCCGAAAGGTTGATGGATTGAATCATGCTTGCGCTGTCGGTCGTAAACGAGAATGCAACGTCATTTACAAACGCATCGAGAATATCGTCGATGTTTGCCTTAAAGTCTTCAGCAGACCCAACGTTCAACATTTCATATACGGAAGTTTCGCGCAAAGCGCCCACAACTTCGTTGAATCTATCCACGTACGTTTCATCTTTGATTTCAAAGATAAGCATACCAAGCGCTACGCCTTCCAAGCTTTCTTCGTTGATGATATCATTGATGTCATAATCCGCAGGCGCGCCCGATTCACGTGCCAGTTCATTGATTTTTTCAATCAATTCAGCCGAATCAAACCCAAGTTCATCCAAGTACGCAGGGATTTCCGAAGGTTCAAGTGCAAGCACTTCAAGTGCCCATTCTACAAGATAGTCAAATGCACCTTCGCCGAAGTAAATATCAACGACTTCTGCAATCGACTTCGTTGCAAGGTTTTCGTTCAATGCGTACAACTTGTCAAAATCCAACGTTGCAACGTACGAACCATCGCCTTGTTGTTCAAACGTAAAGATGATATTGAACGCGTCTTCCAAGATAGCGTTGAGTTCTGCCGAATTGGTTTCAATCAACGTATCCACCATAGGAAGTACCGTATCCGTGATGAAGGAAATCATACCGTCGCTCATCTCAGACACAGAAATATCCATGCTGTCCAAGATGTTGTAAATCCAAGCTTCTACCGACATCTTGATATACATGTCGCCCGTTATGTCGCCCGCAAGTACGATATACATATATTCGCCTTCAATGTAGGCTTTCATGTCATAACGCGCTTCTGCGTTTTTAATAGGACCATTGAAGATAACGATGCTGCCGATTGCCGCACCCTTCAATTCGCCGTCTTCTACGTAAAGTACAAGTTCAGCAATGTCCATCTGTTTAAGATAACCGCCGATTTCAAGTTCGCCAAGTTTGTTTTCTTCTAAGAATTCATAGCTCAAGTTTTCGATAACGATTGCAAAACCGTTGATATTCTTGATAGAAGTGATAAGATTTACGTAATAATCTTCCGAATAGGTAGCACCGCAACCCGTGCAAGTGCCGTTTTCATAATTATGTTTACCCGTCTTAGGGATTACGCTTACTTGCGTTTTACCGCATTCGCAGTACGAAGTCTTTTCACCGTTTTCTGCGCAAGTAGCCTGCTTGGTCACCGTATAGGTGTCAAAAGCATGCGCGCCTACGTCCGTCTTCGCGCCGCAAATACATTCGTGCCAGTGTTCGTTGTCATCCGTCGTCCAGTTTGCGGAATAGGTATGGCTAGGGTTACCCTGTTCGATAACGATGGTATCGGTATACGTTACGCCATTCACTTCGATGGTTGCCGTATGCTTTCTGATAACATAGTTCGAACATTCGCCCTTCGTAACTTCCTTATGGATATGTTTGCTATCCGTAAGACGGAACGAAGTGATATGCGTTGCATCATGCGAACAAGCAAGGTTCAAAACAGCCTTATTGCCGTTTGCTTCCCAAACAAATTCATAGGTGTTGTAATCATGCCCAAGCGCTTCCACGTAATTATCGGTATAGCTGTAATCGCAGTTGTCGCATTCATACAAGGTATAACCGCTGGAAGTACAAGTTGCCGCAAACGTCGTGCGCGTATACACGTGCGACAATTTTACATATGTAATGGTATATTCATCGTCGCAGTATTCGCAACCGTACTTTTCGAAACCGTCTGCCGTACAAGTTTTTTCTGCCGAATCTACCAATGCCCACTTGTGACCCGTTGCGTTGATCTTCGTTCTGTAAGTATGGTTACAATCTGTACAAGTGTAAACGGTAGAACCGCTTGCCGTACAAGTTGCCGGGTTGGTGGTAGAGGTATAATTGTGACCGTCAGCCACTACACGGTTGGCTTCGTATTTATCGTGACAGCGTACGCATACGTAAAGGTCGTACGAATCCTTCGTACAGCTGCCTTCTACGTGTTGCACTGCATAACCGTGACCGTACAAAGCGCATCTTTCAGCGGGGGTCAATCTCGTTACCGTATAGTACGAGAAGTGGTTGGTTTTAAAGGTAACGTAACCGTTGTTATAGGTTGCGCTGATGGATTCGATTTCACCTTCGTCGGTAATGAACCAAATTGCGATACTGTCAACGTCTTCGCCTTCCTGTAACTCATAAGGAAGCGTAATGGTTACGTAGTTGTTTTCACCAAAGTTGGAAATATTTTCTTCGCCGTTGTTGATGGTGAAGTTATAGATGGGGCTGTCGCCTACCTGCGCAAGCTTATCACCCAAACCGAGGTTTTCACGGTCGGTGCCTTCCACTTTGTCAGCCGAAACGGTAACGTTTTGGTCGCCAATCGCATCAGCAACGCCGCTGCCCAAGCTAATGTTTGCATTATTCAACGCAATTTCCTTATTTGCAAGGTCGCTTGCATTGATTTCATCGGTGGTCGTACCCGTGTATACGGTTACTTCTTTCGTCTCGTTACATACGGAGCAAGTATCCGTTCTCGTACCGTTTACAACATTGCCTTCAACCCAGTTATGACCAGTCGCGTCAGCGGGGATAACTTCAGGTTCTTTTTCATCACCGCAAGCACAAACGAATACTTTCAAACCATCGTTTGCACAAGTAGCAGGCGTTGCAATGCTTGCAATATGTTTATGTTTGTAAACGGTTTCCCCGATTACTTCGTCACCGCAAACAGCACATTCGTATACTTCTTCGTATTCGCAACCAGCAACCTGTCTTTCAAAAGGGGTTACGCCCGTAATGTTATGACCCAATGCAGCGCCAACGGTTTCCTCTTCTTCGTGACCGCAATTACATACAAGGGTCTTGGTCGCTGCTTCGTAGCAGGTTGCATTCGTTGTCGAAACCACTTCAAGCTTATGCGCAGTCACGTCTTCCTTACCGCAAACGTCACAAGCATGGTCAGCGTCGTTTTCTGCATCGATACAATCTTCAAGAACCGCATTGCAACCATAGTCACAAACGTGGTCGTCATCCGTGTTGGAGTCTGCGCACTCGCCCATATCATTTTTACCGCAACCATTATCACACTTGTGGTCTTTGTTTTCATCTATGTGGTCAATGGTCGAACCTTCGGTTGCACCGCATTCCGAGCAAGTCGCAGGCGCTGCGCAAGTTGCCTCGCTGTAAGTATGTGCGGTAGCCTCTATGTTACCGCAAATTTCACAAATATGGTCACCGTCGTTTTCGGCGTCGGTACAATCTTCAAGAACCGCTTTGCAACCGTAGTCACAAACGTGGTCGTTATCCGTGTTGGAATCTGCACATACACCATGTACTACCGTACAACCAGTATAATCGCAAACGTGGTCTTTATCATCATCTTTGCATTCGCCAAAGGTCTTATCGCAACCATAATCACAAGCGTGGTCTTTTTTATTGATATCTTCGCACACGCCGAAAGATTTACCGCAACCGTGGTCGCAAGTATGGTCTTTATTATTGTCTACACACGCGCCTACGCGTTCTGCACAGCCCGCGTAATCGCAATCGTGGTTTTTGTCTGCATCTACGCAAGTACCATAGACTTTGTTACAGCCATAGTCACAAGCGTGGTCTGCGTTGGCATCTTCACAAACACCAAAAGCAGTCGCGCAACCATAATCACACTTATGGTCTTTGTTAGTATCTTCGTGCGCGCCAATAGCGGTCGTACAGCCATAATCACACGCGTGGTCTTTGTTGCCGTCTTCGTGTTCACCCATCGACTTAGAACAGATATCACATGCGTGGTCTTTGCCTGCATCTACACATTCATGGTTGATATCCGCGCCACATTCGTCGCACTTACCGTTTACAACTGTGTCATAACAACCGTCGTCGGCAATTACACCACAACCATAATCGCAAAGGTGGTCGTTGTCGTCGCCGTCAGTGTGCGCGCCACAAACTTCGTTACAGCCAGTGTAATCGCAATCGTGGTTTTTATCTTCGTCCTTACATTCGGACAATACTGCATTACAACCAGTGTAATCGCACTTATGGTCTTTGTTTTCGTCAGCGCATGCGCTCAACGTTGCTTTACAACCCTTATAATCACAAATGTGGTTGTTATCCTTGTCTCCGCATTCGCTCGTCTTTGCTTGACAACTTTCGTAATCGCAAACGTGGTTGTTGTTATCGTCTGCGCACGCGCTCAATCTTTCCCCACAGCCTGCATAATCGCAATAGTGGTCTTTGTTTTCGTCGATACATTCGGACAATGCGGCTTTACAACCAGTAAAGTCACACTTGTGGTCTTTATCTTCATCCGCACACGCGCTCAACGTTGCAGCACAACCTGCATAATCGCACTTGTGGTCCTTGTTGTCATCCACACATTCGCTCAAGGTCTTACCACAGCCTTCATAATCGCACTTGTGGTCGCTGTTGGTATCGACACAAACACTGCATTCTTTACCGCAATATTCGCAATTGTGGTCGCTGTTCGTGTCTTCGTGTACACCCATATAAGCCGAACAAGAATCACATGCGTGGTCTTTGTCTGCGTCTTCGCAAACGTGACCGATGATCGCGCCACATTCGTCGCACGCGCCATCTACTACAACGTCATAACAGCCTTCATCGGCAATCAATCCGCAACCATAATCGCAAAGGTGGTCGTTGTCATCGCCGTCGGTGTGTTCACCCAAGATTTTATCGCAACCATAATCGCAATCGTGGTCTTTATCCCCGTCTGCGCATTCGCCAAAGGCTTTATCGCAACCGTAGTCGCACGCGTGGTCTTTGTTATTATCTGCGCACAAACCAAAGATTTTAGCGCAACCGTAGTCGCACGCGTGGTCTTTGTCTTCGTCTACGCATTCGCCCCACACTTTATCGCAACCGTAATCACAGGCGTGGTCAAAATCCCCGTCTGCGCATTCGCCAAAGGCTTCACCGCAACCGAAATCGCAGGTATGATCCTTGTCGTTATCTTGGTGTGCAATGGGTTCGCCCAACGTGAAGGTGTTTTCATCGCTGTCGCTGATTGCACCGCATTCGCAGGATTTGTAATATACTGCCCCGCTGGTGCAGGTCGCGTTCGATTTTCTCGTTTCGCCGTCTGCCCATTCCACAACGAAAGCGTGATCGCCTAAACCGCCCGTCGTTTCACCGCAGGTCTTACAGGTCTTAGGCGCACTGCAAGTTGCAGCTTTCCAGTTATGTCCGTACGCTTCAAAATTTTCGGTTTCCTTTTCACCGCATTCGAAACATACGCGTTCCTGAACGCCTTGTTCTGTACAGGTTGCGTCTGTTACAAGAGTCCATTCATCCCAACGGTGCGAACACGTCGTTTCACCGCAGGCAACAAAACCCAACGAACAGCAAACAACCATAAGTAAGCTTAAAATGCTTGCTAACAATTTGTTTTTCATCTTCATTGTTATGCCTCCATTTATATTTTCTTCGCTATGTCTATTATATAATAGACAGTTTTACATGGCTATTATACCACTATATTATGGCAATGTCAACATTTTGGTAAAGAAAAACGGAAATTTTATCAAATTCCCCAAGTATACAATAATATATATTTTTGATGATATGTGTGGTATTTACATAAAAAACCATGCGCACACCCGCTCTTAATTGGGTAAAAAAATTGCAGAAAAATTCGCTTTTACGAACTGTATTTTTCACAAAAAATTCGCTTTTGCGAATAGATAAAACGCTCCTTTTTTTCTGTTTCCGCAATCCGTGCAAATATCCAAAACGAAATGAGATATTTTTATTAAAAATATAAAAAAAAGTGTAAAAAAACGTTAACAAATAGATGTAAAAATGATACAATGCATATACAATATATTTTGAATAAGATATTTTCTTATAAAGGAGAAATTATTTATGAAAGGCAAATTGGCATTTTTGGCATTGTTGTCCACAATCGTAACCGTAGGCGGCGTATACGCAACCTGGACCTTCGCAGAAGGTAACACCGCTGCATCGCACACCACCACCACTGTTGGTATGACCGGTGTAAACGCTGCAACCGAAAAAGGTACGCTTTCGGTAATGGCAGCTACCTATAAAGCGCTCATTGATGACTCGGATAACAACCACCTTCCCGACCTCAAAACGGAAGGCGCAGTAACCATCACCTTCACCCCTAGCGCCTCTGCTTCCGAACTAGTTAAGACGCAGGGTATTGACGTAAAATTTGTTATTTCTTACGTAGCAAATCCTGGCGGTCCCGCTACCCTTGAAGAATGGGTTTATGATGGTACGCAAATCTTCGACATCATGTACACTACAGCCACCCCTTATCACTTGGATAAAGAAGATGCTGTTTTGGATGGCGGCGTATTCACTTGGACGATTGACAGTGCTGACGTTGGTATCATTTTGCATGATAATTTCGACGATAAGCTCATCGATACGTTGGAGGACTACAATGCATTGTCTACTGAATTGACCAAAGGTCACTTCCAACTTACCGTTGAAGAATGCCTTGACTAATTGTCATTCAATTGCATTTTTAATAAAATAATCATAACAAAGGATGTATCCCATGATTATGCGTCATGGGATATGTTCTCTTGTAATTATTGGCGCGCGCGTGCGTATACGCGTAAGGCGCAAAAGGCGAAAATATGTCAAGTTACGATAAGTTTGTCCTAATATTATGCTTCATCGTCTTGACGCTTTTGACCGCAGTATTTTCCGTTATGTTGGTTGTCTTGACGAACCTCAGCGTTCGTTTGATTCACTCTGGCGCGGAAGATCAACGCATTTATAAATCACACTCGAAAGCGTTAAAATACGTAAGCGACGACACCACAGGGGCTGTATCCTTTATCAGCACCCTGGTTTTTGCGTGTTTGACCGCTATCGTTTTCGGGTTCTCTATCACGTTACAGCTCGCGGAAAAGCAAACGCAGGAATACATTCCCCTTTACCGCGCGGTATACAGTGATTCCATGTCGCAGAAATATAAAAACAATACCTATTTGTTTGAAAACGACTTAGGCAATCAATTCGACAGATTCGACCTTATCAAAACGCACGCATTACCTGCGGAAGAGGATTTGAAATTGTACGATATCGTTGTATACGAAATCGACCACACCTTGGTTATCCACCGTATCGTAGAGATCCAAGAACCGAACGAAGAACACCCCAACGAACGTTGGTACCGCTTCCAAGGCGACTACGTTGAACGCCCTGACCGCGACCCTGTTACTTACAGTCAAATGCGCGCTATTTACAGAGGTGAAAAGATTAAGTTTGCAGGAAGCTTCGTTATGTTCTTGCAATCCCCTGCGGGTTACGCATGTTTGGTTTTGATTGTTGTTGAAATGTTGGCGGCGCCTTTGATTACCAAGAAAATTGAAGAGGCAGAACGCGAACGTTTTGAACTCATTCAATACACGGGCGGCGTTGGCGGTTCGGGTGTAGGCGATTATATCTGCACGCAATACATGATGGTTGACGGGGCGGAAATCCCCGATTACGTAGACGACGTATAAAATTTTACATGCACACAAAGGAGGTGATAAAATGAATCCAATGACTGCTATCAAAGCCATCGTTGCATCCGTTTTATCGCTTTCTTTATGTATAACGGGGGTTTATGCTACCTGGGCATACAGCGAAGGAGAGGCGATACCCGATTCGGATATCATTGACGTTTCCTTGGAAGAAATCACCTTTGGCCCGCCCGAAATTTTACATATCAGCGCGGTAGCCTTGCATGCTACGCAAAATGCGCACAACCTCAACGTACACTTTACCCACCCCACTTACCTTTCCGCGGGGGTTAACGGTTCGCGGACGTACAGTACGGTTACTTATAAAGTTACGTTGTGGAACAACACCCCCATGACCTATTGGTATTTGGGTGCGCAATGGAACGATGCTTCGTTAAACAACGCGTTGATTGGCAATGGTTTGACCATTATTACCAAGGACGTGGACACGGATACCACCCCTACCTTTAACACGCAGGACTGGATTCCCCCTTACACCACGCGCGACATCTACGTTACCTACCAAATCGACGCCGCTGCGGTCAATCAAGACCTTTTGACCTTGATTAACTTGCGTTTCGGTAAAAAGGTTGGGTCTGTACACGATAAATTCCTTGCAATTTTGAACGATAAGGAATCGGACAATGGGTATTACTACCTCGCGGAATACTTCGACCAAAGATATAAGGAAGACAAATCGATGGCTATTGCCAACCTTGGGGAAGACAAAGCCTTCTTCGATCGGTTGTTCGGCGGGGATTTGATGATTAACATGGACGGTGAGGACGTACCCGTTACCGTCATGATTCGCCGTGAAAACATGGACGCAAGAACCACGGGCGATGCTTACAACAACGGCCCTTCGGGTTGTGAATACGTATTGTATATCACCGTAAATGCGGAAGATTCCCCTACGGGGAAAGCTATCACCTACATTATGGGCTATTCCACGGGCGGTGTGGGCTCACCCTATGGTACTTGGTATCACTTGGGGCAAATGTACGAAGGTACGGCAGAACCCGAACTTTACCGCGATTCGGGTGAATATGCGGTGGATTACGAAAATTGGGTTGCCTCGAAAAAGGACTACTCCTTCATCGATGGCTGGACGTATAAGGTTGGTTATGAACAAGGCGACCAATACGATAAATACACAACCGCTGAACAGTTAATGTCCGCAGCTGACCAAGACGTATTTAACGATATTGACAACTCGCGTTTCTTGCAGACGATTTGGAAGGTTGTCAACAACAAAAACAACTACAATAAGCCTGGTTACGAGTTGTTGCGCGTTGCTTTTGAAAACGCCGCGCCCTTCTACAACGTTTACAACGGCGGTCAGGAAGTCAAGGTAAAACGTAATTCGACGCGTTCGGAAATTATACCGTACATGATTGCGATTCAGGATGCATACAATTATTATTTGGAAGTTAACCCGTAAGGGTAGGAAACTCCGCTCGATGATTCGGGCGGAGTTTTTTTTTGCAACCCCAGTCCCCCTCGTCACTCTGGAGCGTAGCGATAGAGTCTCAAATACTTGACACTTCACAGTATATGGAATATAATAAACTTAGAGGTAGCTTATGTATTATGTTTATATCATGACAAACAAAACGCAAACCGTTTTATATACTGGTGTAACCAATGATTTAACTCGTAGAGTATACGAACATAAAAATCATTTAGATAAAAACTCCTTTACTGCTCGATATAAAATTTGCAAATTGGTATACTACGAATCAACCACAGATATAAAAAACGCCATTATTAGGGAAAAACAAATAAAAAATTTACTGCGTAAAAAGAAAGAGGACTTAATCAATTCTTTAAATCCAGAGTGGAACGATCTATACGAAGAATGCGCCTTTTGAGACTCTATCGCTACGCTCCAGAGTGACAGCAGGAGAGTGCGTCAGCGCGACCGCGGGAGAAGGCTTGTTCTCCCGCCACCACCGCCTCCCAAAATTCCTTACCAAACTTTCAATATTTCACACTTTTCCCCAAATACCTTGCAAACCCCATTGCAATATGTTATACTATGCACAAGGAGTATTTCACTATGAAAAAATATCTTTTAAACGGTCAATGGCACTTAAGCGGAAACCATTACGAGATAGACGGACAAATCCCTGGTTCTGTCTACTCCTTCTTGTACTTGGACAACCAACTGTTGCCCAATCCTCACTACCGCGACAACGAGGATATTTACCTCGAACTTGCCGACCACGAATATACTTTTGAAAAAACCTTTTCCTTTACCCCCAACGGACGCACCGTTTCCCTCGTTTTTGAGGGATTGGACACTCTTTGTACAGTATACTTAAACGGTGAAAAAATTGCTGACACCGACAATATGCACGTGCGTTATACCTTTAATGTCACTCATGCATTGGTCAACGGTGAAAACCGTTTGCAGGTGGTTTGCCACTCCGTACCCGCCTATATCAAAGAGAAAAATGCCGAAGCCAACCTGTTCGGTGCAAACGATTGCATGGTGGGCTATCCGCACGTGCGCAAGGCGCATTGCATGATGGGGTGGGATTGGGGTCCCCGCTTACCCGATGCAGGCATTTGGAAGGACGTTTACCTCTTGGAAAAGGACAGCGCGCAGATTTTGGATTTGCACGTCACCCAACGCCATGCGGACGGCAGAGTTTTCCTCACCCCCGCCATCGCAACGGACGGCGCGGAAACGATCATTACCCTGACCGCCCCTGATGGCAAGGCAGTGACTTTACCTGCAAATACCGAAACGGAAATCCCCGACCCTCAGCTTTGGTGGCCGAACGGTATGGGCGCTCAGCCGTTGTATATTTTGACCGCAACGCTTTGGGAAAACGGTGTTGCCGTCGATGAAAAGCAAATCAAAATCGGTTTGCGCAATTTGAAATTAATCCGTGAAAAGGACGATTACGGTGAAAGTTTTTACTACGAAATCAATGGCAAAGCCATGTTTGCAATGGGCGCGGACTATATCCCTGAGGATAACATTTTCCGCCGTATTACCCCCGAACGCACGCGCGCGCTGTTGATGCATTGCCGTGATTGTCATTTCAACGCCATTCGCGTATGGGGCGGGGGGTATTATCCCGATGATTTCTTCTTCGATATCTGCGACGAGTTGGGTTTGGTCGTCTTCTTCGATTTGATGTTTGCGTGTTCGGTGTATGACCCTACCCCCGCTATGGCGGAAAGCATCCTGACCGAAGTCGAACAAAACCTCACCCGCATCCGTCACCACGCGTGCTTGGGATTGATTTGCGGTAACAATGAAATCGAATGGCATTTCCGCGAATACGTTGCCATTTCAGGCAGACCCGACTTAGACCGCCTCAGCCAAGTGTACTTGGATTTATTCGAAAAACTCTTACCCGATACAGTGAAGCGCGTTGCGCCCTATTTGGCGTACATCCCCTCTTCCCCCACCTCCGTGGGCGGGTTCCGTGACCCGAACGGCGAGGGGTACGGCGATTGCCATGATTGGGAAGCCAATTACCTCGTCTGCCGTAACCGTTTCTACCGCTACGTCAGCGAGTTCGGGTTTGAGGGTTTCCCCTGTATGAAGACCATTGAGGGGTTCACTTTGCCCGAAGATAGAAACGTGCACAGTAAAATCATGGACCGCCATCAGCGGTCCAACGGCGGTAATGATTTGATTTTGACCTATCTCACCCGCAATTACTTATACCCGAATGATTTCGCGACCTTCGTGTACGCTTCACAATTGTTGCAGGCGGAAGCGGTGAAATACAAGGTGGAACATTTCCGCAGACACCGCGGGCGTTGCATGGGGACTTTGTATTGGCAATTGAACGATATCTGGCCCGTAACCTCGTGGGCGAGTATCGATTACGACGGCCGTTTTAAAGCTTTACAGTACATGGCGAAACGTTTTTACGCGCCCGTTTTACTCTCCTGCGAAGAGGTCGGCGAAGTGCAAACAAAGCCCTTTATCAACACGCAAAAGGGCGTTTACAACGAAGAAAAATCCGCGCATTTTTGCGTAACAAACGATACCATGTATGAGATGAACTGTAAAATCCGCTGGGAATTGCGTTCTGCGGACAGCCGTATTTTACAATCGAAAACCCAAGATATCTGCGTGGACGCGTTGTCTGTAAAATGGCTGGATAAGGTTATCTTCGAAAACCTTGATCCCGAAACGCAACACCTGCATTTCACCTTGGAAATCGACGGTCAAACGGTATCGGAGAACAGCGTGTTGTTCTGTGTCGCGAAATACCACCGTTTTGTCAACCCCCATTTGACTTGGGAAATCCAAGGCGATACCATTCTTGTGAAGAGCGACGCTTACGCGAAAGCGGTACAAATCGAGGACGCGGACGGCGATTTGCTGTTAGAAGATAATTTCTTCGACATGGAACAAGGCGAAAAACGAGTACGCATCCTTTCGGGCAACGCCACGAAATTGACCTTGAAATCCGTTTACGATATTCGATAATGAAAAATCCCGTCCATCAAGGACGGGATTTATTTTACTCTTCAAATTTTAAACCGAAAAAGTCAGGTTTACCGCTGTCCAATTCCGCCAACAAAAGCTTGGCGACAAATTCGCGTTTTTCATCCATCGTAGCTTTGCGGAAAATATGTTTAAACCAAAATTTTCGGTGCTCTTTCTTGTACATCGTTTTGAGGTTGGGAAAGGTGAATTCCCCTTTCACGTAGGCAACAAGGTGGACTTCTTCCGCCCCCGATACTTCACGCCAATCAAAGTAATCCTTTCCGCGCTTAAATCGGCAAATATAGACGCAGCTGCTGTCCCCGCCCTTTTCATAAAAGTAATCGTAAAAACAGCCTTTATCCAACAGCGGTTGCATCAATTTTTTTACTTTATCTGCGGTCATCATGTCAATCGTTGCGTACATGCCCCCTCCATTTCTACATAATCATTGTAAAGGAACGGTTTTTTGCACCGTTCCTTTTTGATAGGTTATCTTATTCCAAAACTGCCTTGATACGGCGGATGCCCGAACCAGAGCTTTGTTCTTTTTGAATTTTGAAACGACCCAATTTACCCGTCGATTCCACGTGAGGTCCACCGCAAATTTCCTTGGAGAAATCACCGATGGTGTAGGTTTTTACCACTTCGCCGTACTTGCTTTCGAACAAGCCCGTGAATCCTTCCGCCTTCGCTTCGTCCAAGGTAATTTCCTTCATTACCACAGGAATATCCGCCTTGATGACTTCGTTGACAAGGTCTTCAACCGCTTTGATTTGTTCCGCAGTCATAGGCTGAGGCAGGTTGAAGTCGAAACGCAAACGTTCTTCGGTGATATTCGAACCCTTTTGGTTGACGTCGGGCGAACATACTTTCTTCAACGCAGCATGCAACAGGTGGGTTGCCGTATGCAATGCGGTGGTTGCTTCCTTATGGTCTGCAAGACCGCAAGCAAATTTCCCTTCGCTGCCCGCTTTACTCTTATTCTGGTGTTCTTCAAACGCTGCTTTGTAGCCGTCCAAATCCACCGAATAACCGCGTTCTTTTGCCATTTCGTCCGTGATTTCCACAGGGAAACCGTACGTATCGTAAAGGTGGAACGCTTGCTTGCCGTTGATGGCTTTTTCCGCTACGTATGCGGGGTCTTTCTGCACCATGAAGGCATTTTTACGTTCGATACCGTTGATGCATTTTTCAAATTCTTTCAAGCCTTGTTGTAAGGTCTTGTTGAATTTCGTTTCTTCCTTCGCCAATTCTTCCGCAATCTTCGCGCTGTTGATTTGAAGTTCGGGATAAACGTCCTTATATTCTTCAATGAAGGATTCGGAAATCTTTGCAAGACTGCCTTCGGGCAAGTTAATCTTTCTGCCGTAACGAACTGCACGGCGGATGATTCTTCTCAAGATATAACCTTGGTCGGTGTTGGAAGGCACGATGCCCTTTTCGTCACCCAACATGAAGGTTGCCGTACGCGTATGGTCAAGCAACACGCGGAATGCCTTAGTCGTTTCTTCGTCTTCGCCGTAGGTCTTACCCGTCAAATCGGAAATCGTCTTGATGGCATTTTCGAAAAGGTCGGTTTCGTATACGCTGGATTTACCGTTCAACACGCAAAGCGCACGTTCCAAACCCATCCCCGTATCTACGTTCTTCTGCGACAATTCTACGTACGAACCATCCGCTTGCTTGTTAAAGCGCATGAACACGTCGTTCCAAATTTCCAAGAACGCACCGCAGTTACAGTCGGGGTTACAAGTAGGCGAGCATTTGGGTTTACGGATAACGAACATTTCCGTGTCCGTACCGCAAGGACCGGTCAAGCCTGCGGGACCCCACCAGTTGTTTTCACGGGGCATATAATAAATATTTTCCTTCTTGATACCTGCTTGTTCCCAAAGCGCCGCCGCTTCATCGTCGCAAGGCAAAGTATCATCACCGCCGAATACAGTCACGGCAAGCTTGTCCGCAGGAATGTTGAGGTATTTTTCACCCGTCAAAAATTCATAGCTCCAAGGAATCATTTCTTTCTTGAAATAATCCCCCAACGACCAGTTGCCGAGCATTTCGAAGAAAGTACAATGTCTTTCATCGCCAACGTCGTCGATATCCCCCGTACGTACGCACTTCTGCACGTCCGTCAAACGGTTGCCCGCAGGGTGCTTTTCACCCAACAAATAGGGTACCAGCGGATGCATACCCGCCGTCGTAAACAATACGGTGGGGTCATTTTCAGGGATAAGAGACGCGGAAGGGATCACCTTGTGTCCGCGGTCTTTGAAGAAACCAAGATACAATTCTCTTAATTCTTTCGCTTTCATAATCTATTTCCTCTTGTTTGTTTTACACTGTAAAAATTGAAAAATCACTCTTTCAACATTCATTATATAATCATTTTGCTGTTTTTGTCAAGCAAAGATGGGGCTTTGCCTTAAATTTTCGTCAGTTCGTAGCCCGTTTTGCTGTCTTTGACCGCATAACCCATATCGGCAAGCTTCGCGCGCAGTTCGTCACTCTTCGCCCAATCGCGGTTGGTACGCGCCGTCCAACGCTCTTCCGCCACCGCTTGCACTTCGGCAGGAATCACCACCGTGTTCTTCCCTTCGTACCATGTCTTGTATTCCCCTGCGTTCTTCACGAACAAACCAAGCAAGCCGTAGGTCTTGCGGATTTGCACCGCCATCGAAAGCGCAACCATCAAACCAAGGGTCGTCCCTTCCGCAAGCTGTTTCTTGATTTCCTTGAAGTAGCCGAATAAGTTGGAAAGCGCAAGTGCGGTGTTGAAATCGTCGCTCATGCAAGCGTTAAACTCGTCTTCCACTTTCTGTGCAAATTCCGCCGCTTTCGCCGCGTCGTCACTCTCTATCGTCAATTCCATTCCCTTGAGTTTTCTCATCACTTCTTCCAAGGTTGCAAGTACCGAGTAGAAATCGTAAAGGTGTTTTTCCGCATCAGGGAACAAATCGTCCGTGATGTTGATATCGTTGCGGTAGTTGGTTTGCAACAACGCAAATTTCACCGCTTCATCCGAATATTTTTCCAAAAGGTCGGCCAGGAGCAAGCTGTTGCCAAGCGATTTACTCATTTTTTGACCGTTGACCTTGATAAGACCATTGTGCGTCCAATATTTTACAAACTGCTTGCCCGTCAAAGCTTCCGTCTGCGCAATTTCGTTTTCGTGGTGCGGGAAGATGAGGTCGCGCCCACCGCCGTGAATGTCGATTTGGTCGCCAAACGCCGCTCGGTTCATTGCAGAACATTCGATGTGCCAGCCAGGTCTACCCTTACCCCAAGGGGATTCCCAGAAAATTTCCCCCTCTTTCGCACTCTTCCACAAAGCGAAATCATAGGCGTTTTTCTTTTCATCGTCGTTGTCAACACGCACGCCGTCCAAAGCATCTTCAATGTTGCGGTTGGACAATTTGCCATACCCAGGGAAGGATTCAACGTCAAAATATACGTCGCCGTTCTTGGTTGCGTATGCATGTCCCTTTGCAATCAAGGTGGACACAAAATCGATGATGTTGTCGATATTTTGCGTTGCTTTCAACCACACGTCAGGGTCGTCCACGTTGAACTTATCCATGATGGTGTTGATATTTTCAATCATCTTCGCCGCGTATTCATCAGCGGGGATACCCGTTTCCTTGGACTTTGCAATGATTTTATCGTCCACGTCGGTATAATTACGCGCGTAGGTAACGTCATACCCCTGTTTTTTGAGGTATTTACGCATGATATCGTAAATCAACGCCTGATATCCGTGCCCGATATGCGCTTCGCCCGATACCGTAATACCGCAGGCGTACATTTTTACCTTATTCCCCTCTAAAGGGATAAATTCTTCTTTTCTTTTGGTGTAAGAGTTGTAAATTTTCATACAGTTACTTTCTCCTTTTATACTTCAACGCATACATGGTATGCCCATTTTATTTTTTAGCTATGTCACAGAGCTACTTCTTTTGATTGTGTTCTTCTTCTGCTATGCGCGCCGCCTCAATCGCCGCCGCTTCCTTTGCTTCGTGGGAAAGCGCAATCGCCGCCACCATATTGGCATGCGTCGCATCTTCCGATTCTGGAGTGCGAATACGCACGATACGTCCAGGAATCCCCACCACGGTCGCATAAGGCGGAACTTCTTTCAAAACCACCGCGCCCGCGCCGATTTTCGCGCCCTTACCAACGGTAAAACCGCCCAAAACCTTTGCGCCTGACGAAATCACCACGTCTTCCATAATGGTCGGATGGCGTTTTCCGCGTTCCTTACCCGTACCGCCCAAGGTTACGCCTTGATAAATGACTACGCCGCGATGCACCTCTGCCGTTTCGCCAATCACCACGCCCATGCCGTGGTCGATGAATACGCCGCCCTCGATTTTCGCCGCGGGGTGAATTTCAATCCCCGTAAAAAATCTTGACACTTGACTGATGATACGCGCCAATAATTTAAATTTAATTTTATGGAAAAAATACGCCACACGATGGGAAGCCAACGCATGCACGCCCGCATAGGTGAGCCATATTTCAAACGAATTGCGCGCCGCAGGGTCGTTTATTTTGGCTGCTCTTATGTCGGCACGAAGATTTTTAAACCACATATTCTACCTCACAACGAGAAATTATTTTATATGTATTGGTAAAAGACATTTTTACTTTTTAAGACTCTATACTTGCGCAAAGCTCGTAGCGTCGCCATAAATGGCTCGCGCGCTACGCTCCAGAGTGACAGTTGGGGGGGCGACGCATTGTCTGGTACCGTTGCCGTAGGAAAATGCGGGCAAGGATAGCAAGCCTCAAAGGAGCGTACAAGAAGTACGTAACTGCGAGGGTTGCGACGCATTGGCTGCATTTATAGGCAAAAAGAAAAAAATACGCCCTTACGATGAATCGTAAAGGCGTGTTACCGCTGTCCCACTTTACTTCGGAAAACATTCCGTTTTCCCTCATTTGCCCGATCACGGGGGCATCCGCAGAGGATTAGTCTGTCCTAATAACGCGGAAACGCACTTTCCCCTGCCCTGCCTTACGCGCTTCCAGCCAATGGCGCGATTCTCTGTCAAGGTCGTTGCAAGCTACTCTTTTCCCGCTCGGTATTGAATTTTCACTATTATAGCATATTCCGCGTAGGATTGCAAGTGTGCAAAACCCTCTTTTCACTATTTTATGAAAAGATTATCCACTTTATACTCTTTCAACGCCGCATCAATCATCCCACGATTATACACCTTTTGCTGTAAAAGGTAACAAATCACCACGTCCTTTACGTTGGCAAAATCCAGCACATACCCGCACAAGCGCATCAACGCGCGGGTATCGTCGTAAGAAAATTGCGAAGTCAACGCCAACGAATACAAAAGATTTTGCGTCGGTTCGAATTTTCCCTTTTCAATCCCCGTCCACACTTCATCGGAAATCGCAAGATGTTCCTTCGCATCCGCAAACGATACGCCGTACTTCGACAGCATATTTTTCAAAACCTTATGGAAAGCGTACTTGGAAAACACGTTTTTGATTCGGTTAAACTTCCCTACGGGGCGGAAGGAAAAGGAAAAGGTGGTATCCGTCAAGCGAGTCTTCAACTCCGCCAAAATTTCATCCTTTTTTTCCTGATTGGCAAGCCGCATGGTTTCCGCAGGTAAAGTATACGCGTACGTTCTGCCATCCTCGCGCACCTCCGAACGTTGCATCACGGGCATGACGTATCCAGGTAACACACACAGTTTGTCATAATTGGCATACGTTTCGCAAAAATATCCGTCTAAATCGGCAATGAAATCGTACATACAGCTTGTTCTCCTAACTTACTTTTCTTATTATATCATATATACCACGTAAATCGCAAGTAAAAACAGGTGAAAATTTTTCCTTCTTGTTTTCACATTTTTTCCTCATTTGTTGACAAAGTTAACATTTTTTAAGGTATTTTTTCATTTTTTATGAGAAAATTTTATAAAAAATGTAAAATATTATCGATTTATGGTTGCTATCTTTACATTTTTGTGATAAAATGTAACAAAATAAAATGGATAAGGAGGCGATTATGAAACGTGACCGTATTGCGGAAATCGCAGAACTTTTAGATAAGCGCGGCAAATTGACGTTGGAACAGTTGGAAGAATACTTCCCCAACGTGTCGCAAATGACTTTACGCAGAGATTTATTCCAACTGGAAGAAGAAGGCAAAATCATCCGTGTCCGCGGGGGTGCAATGTCCGTACGCGAAGTACAAAAAACCTCAGGCGAGCCGTACACCAAGAAGACCACCATTCACACTGATGAAAAAATCACCATCGCGCAAAAGGCGGCTGAGCTGATTGACGAGGGTGCGTCCATCTTCCTTGACGGCGGTACGACGGCGCTTTACCTTGCCAAAGAAATGCCCGACCGACCTTGCAACGTCTTCACCAACGGGCTTGCGGTTGCAACCGAGCTTGCGAAAAAGAAAAACGTGGTCGTAAACCTTTTGGGCGGACAATTGATTAAGGAAAATCTTTCCACTGCTTCGGCGTTTTCTTCCCTCTATTTCACTGATACCAATTTCGAACTTGCCATCATTTCAGCATCTGCATTCACACCCGAAAGCGGTTTCTCGTGTAAATCGCAAGTAGAAGCGGAACTCCTGCGCGTGGTCTGCAAAAAAGCAAAATTCTTATATATGATGCTCGACAGTTCGAAAATCGGTAAAATTAAACCCTACACGTTCGCGCGCGCGGAAGATATCAACGTGTTGATTATCGACCAAAATTTCCCTGACAAACTCAAAGAACAATTCAAGGATATGGATATCGTCGTTATCTAACCCATATACAATCATCCGCGCAGTTATCGCGTGGCTTTCTTGACAAACAACCCCGTGGATTGCCCGCGGGGTGGTTTTATTTCATCCCCCACTCAAAAGAGTGATATCCTTAGCGGAGAAATTTGGTTTTAGCAAAATTCGACCAGGCAAACGCAAATGCACCAAACCCAAATCCTTACGCCAAACAGAAAGAGAGAACAAATCGGTTCACAACCGAAATGTCCTCTCTTTTTTCTGCTCTGCAATATATTCGCTACGCGAATACGATATACCCGCCTATCCCTCGGTTGCGATATGCCTCGCTATGCGCGGCTCGATATGATATAAATCCCTCATTTGCGGAGCAAACATATCGCACGCGAAGCGTATATCGCTTTGTGAATCAAAATATCACAAATCCCGCAAGGGATTTATCGGTGCGTATTCTCCGTTCAGGACAACACGCAAACCGAGAGAGGGTCTTCTTTTTTGCATTATGCGAAATCAGGCATATCCGTTACGTTGTCATTCTCCGTCGACGAAGTCAATACGTCTTGCGCGGGGAAGAAAAGAATTTCCACCGTAATGTTTTGATATTGTTTCATTGTCTTTTCCTCCTTTAATTGATGCAAATTACCGCTTGACCAGGTGCGAGGGTAATACTGCCAGAAACTGCCTGATAAGGCGTTTCTGCCGTACCTACGCCGTAGCCTACAAGGTAACACTGACTGCCGCTTGCCGTTACAGTAACCGAACGGGATACCTGCGTTACGTCTGCGTTTACGTACATGGTTGCCGTCTTTGAACCGTTGGAAAGGGTCGTCGTCAACAAGTTACCGCTCACGCTTCTCGTCTTCCAATCATAACCGTCCAACAGGCCTTGAATCCATTCGTATTGCATACCAGCCGTCTTCGCTGCTTCGTAGTAGCTGCCGTTTGCGCCGTTGCCAATACCGTTACCGTAACCGTTGCCGTCGTAACCTACCATGGAACCAGCCAATTCACCCGTAATGGGGAAGTAACAGAACCACGAATAACCCGCTACGTCGTGCGCCGCTGCGTACAACAAGGACATGTACAAATCTTGTTCAAGCAATACGCCGTCGTTTTGCGTGTGCGCTGTGATAGCTTGGTGGAATTCGTACTTACCGCCCAAATAATCGCTGTCATAAATGACTTCAAACGAGGTATTGTAACGGTCGGTAGGCTGATCCATTGCGTGTTGCGTATAGATGTCTACGTAGAGATAATTATCTACACCGTCAATTGCCAACCACTTGTTGTAGTAGGATTCAAGCGAGCTTTGGCTCAAATATATTTCCGTACCCAATTCACCGCCTTGCGCTTGGAACAAGCATGCAAGGAAGAAAGGATCTACGCCCAAGTTTTCACAAGCCGTATTCAATGCGGAGATGGTATAGCTCATTGCACTGATATACTTGCCGTAAGGTTCGTCGTCCAACGAGAAACCGTAGAATGCAGGATGCGTTACGTATTCGGTGAAGCCGTTACGGTTCGCAATTGCAGTTGCTACCTGATTAACGCTGGTTGCCGCCGTGCTGGAACCGTCGCTCATGGAGAAATCATAGAATACTTGGTCGCAAACGAGGACTTTCATACCCATGCTCCAAGCGGTATCCATGACGTATTTCATACGGCTGTTTGCCCACGTATCATTCTTACCGTACATACCTTCCGTATCGTATGCAAGCAAGATGATGTTGTTACCCATATCTTTCAATCTCTGCGCGTGCGCGGGGAATTCTTCAGGAGAAGTCCAATCGGTCGCCTGCGAAGGATAAGGGGTCCAACCAAGGTCTTTGTTGTAGTATACGAAATATTTCTTATCGTTGCTGTCATAGTAGCAACCCGTCGTGGAAATGCCCATCGTGGACATCTGCGAAGAGCTGAACTTGTACAAGCCATCCAACATGGATTTATAGGTAAATACAGGTTTTACTTCGGGGGTCGATACTTGGTTGGAAGCAGCACTGCTATTGAAGGTATCGAAGTAGGAATGCGCGGTAACCGTGATATTGTGTTTACCAACCACTTCTGCCTTGTATACCAATTTCTCACCGCCCATAACCACTACGACGTCACGATAACCGTTGCTGTCGGATACGGTGTAGTAGTCAGCATCCGCAATAGGGTTCCACGTTACGGTATAACCATTGCCTTTTGCCAAAACGGGAGTTTTCAAAGCCACGCCCGTGTTGTTTGCTTCCGCTTCTACCGCAGTCTTTACACGCTTCAAAGTTGCCGATGCGTCTGCATAGGTTGCCGCCCAAGTACCTTGCGCGCCGTTTTTGATACGATTGATAGCGTCGGTTGCTACGCTGTTTACGTACGCTTTGTTGGTTGCGGTGTATACGTCACTGTCAACGTACTTCTGCAACATTGCCACGTAGTAATCCGCACCGAGGTCGCCGTAAGGAGTCAATACAAAGCTCATCTGCAAACCATCGTTGTTCAACTTGTATTCGCTGACGATATACTTCGTACTGTTCACCATCACGCTGGTTTCTTTGCCCATTACCAAACGAACGCCGTTGAGGACAACTGCCTTCACACTGCCGTTGGAAACGTTCACCGTTACTGTGTTACCAGAAACCGTAGCCGATACGCTATATGCGCCGACTGCGTTTGCATCTTTGCTTACGTTCAAACCATTGTCAACAACAAGGTCTGCCACGTCGTTTACGTAGGATTTTACCACTGCGTTATCCGAATAGATATCCTTGTATGCTGCCGTTGCAACACCATAGATACTTCTCGAATGGTCGTCTGCGTTGTAAGCCGTGTATACGTACTTCACGCCGTCTGCATATTGAATCTTGAGATACCCTCTTGCCGAGAAGAATCTGCCGTACTGGTCATAGCTGATGTTGGTAAACGCAGACGTGTATCTCTGACCTGCGATTTGCCACTTATCGGTTATGCTTTGTGCGTACTTCCCTGCACCGAGATCGTGGGTCAATTCGATACCTTTCAAGTAATCGGTGGGTGCCAAAATCGTACCCGTTTCCAAAAGAATACCGCTGTTTACAAACGCTTGGTATTGCGCCTTATCCATATTTACGGTGTAACGCAAACCGCTTGCACCTGCCGTTGCGCGTACTGCCGCACCGCTCTGCATGCTGAATTCCATCCATACGGGATAGAAGGTCATATTGCTTGTCAAATCAAACGTTTGACCTACGTAGTAAAGGTTGCTTGCTTTTACGTTTGCAGGTTCGGTCGTCCAACCAATCAACACACCGTTGTTGATATTGTAATCCGCTGCGTTCAATGCAGGAAGAGTCAATACGTCCGTGTAGATATCGCCAACACCGTCAAGGGTTACCTTGTAAGGTGCGCTGTTCAAATTCATACCAGGATCGCCGACGGTTACGGTACCTGCCGTAATCGCATTCATTGTCAAGCTGGTTGCGTAAGGCGCAAACTTGACAAAGTCACCGCCAAGCACGTAGCTGTCCATCTTGCTGTTGCCGTTGATAGAGGTGTAAACCAATACTTCGCCCGTGCTTTCGTTTACCAATTTATACCCAATGGTAACTTTGTAAACTTGCCCTGCTACAAACGCGCTGTTGCCTACGGCTTTCGCAGAATTGGGAATGTTGCCAGCGAAGCTACTGGTGTTGGAGAAATATTCTACACATTGGTCGGGAACCGTATTACCTTCGCTACCGCGCAAAAGGTAGAAACGCCAACCGAAGTGATATTTATTACCCTCATAACCTTCCGTACCCAAGTTTACGTTAAAGGTTTCATAATAGGTCGCGCCCGTGAACATCAAATCAAAGGATAAGGTGAAGGACTTCGAACCCATGTAACCGTAACGGTAAGCCGCTTCGCCTTCCGCATTGGTCAACGTTTCGTAACCGTCTGTAAAGCAAGCCGTCTTATCATAACCGACTTTACTCAAATCGGAAAGAATATAATTGTCTGCAAATTCTACGGGTTGTTTATCGGATACGCTGGTGATTACAAATGCCGATTCACCGCCAGCCGAATATACGCAGGTATAAGTTTTGTCCATCGTATAACAGCTTGTCGTGCCGTTGGGATTCTTCCAGAATTCGTAGGAAGGAATTTCACAGCCTTCTTGAATGACAATCGTCATCGAATTGCTAAGGCCGTTCACTTCAAGACCCAAACCAGAACGGGTGAATTTATTGATTGCCATGCCACTTACGCCAATCGAACGCAAGGTTTGACCATTGATGGTGACGTAGTCAAGCAAGTTGAATTTCTGCAAGTGCGATACGTCCAAACCAAGGTTGTAATCGCTGGGATAATCGCTGACGGTGGGGTTGATAACGAGAATGTTCGAGGTGTTGTCGATACGTTTCATTTCCTTTAAGCCCGTCGTGCCTTTTGAAATCGGTTTTGCGGTATATACGGCATGTACCGTAATATTTGCCGAACTGCCTACGGTGTAAGCTTCCCACGCGCCTCTGTACCCTTCTTTTTCAGGTACTGCGGGTGCGATGGGGGTTTCACCTTTGCTGTAAACGTAGGTCGATTCGCCAACCAATTCACCGTCTGCCATGTAAGTTACCTTGTATTGTTGCGCCCACGTACCGCCTACGTTCACAAAGGTAACGTCTTCTTCAAGCACGTAATACGCTTCCACACCATTCACAACGTATTCATACGAAGGGAATTGCGCGCCCGCTTTTACGGTAACCGTCTGCGCGCCGTTCAAGCCGATTGCTTGACCGGGGATACGGAACGCGAAGCAATCCTCTACGTAAAGGTTTACCTTCGGGGGTTCCGTCATAGAATACTTGGTCAATAACGAACGTACGGTGTAACCGTCTACCACTACTTTGTCGTACAAGTTCAACGACGCTACTTTATTCGCGTCAGCCGCGATATTGTAATCGGTACCTGCATTGGGATAATCCTTATCCGACAAGGTAAACATCATCCAGTTGCTGTCCCCCTTGCCGTATTGTACTTTGGTGATGGTCGTTTCGTATTCGCCTGCTTCCAAGCCGTTTGCTTTTTGTACCCAAACGCCGTTTTCTTTGACAAACGTCGCGTCTTCGGTCGTTACGTACACTTCTTTCGCGCCCGTAGCCAACGTCTTATAGGTAGGGAATTGACAGCCTGCCAAGATGGTAATCTTCGTCGCAGTGTTATTACCGGGACGGAAAGTAAAGTAACCTTTGTTGCCCCATACGTTCAAGAACGCTTCGCCAGGTTTCGCTAAAGGCGCATCGTTAATTAAAATATGAGAAAGGAAGTTTGCGCTTTGCGCAAAGCTCTTTGCCGTTTGTACGTCGCCTGCATAGGTACCAGGTGCAAGGTCATAATCACAGCCTTCCAACGCAATCCCTGCGAACGCGTCGGTTGCCGAACCGAACATCGTCGCCATCGTAACGTTGGTTTCAATCTTGTTATAATGTTCAACCCAAGCGCCGTCTTCTTTATCCCATTGGATATCTCTCGTAACTTCGTACTTGATATTGGTTGCGGTATCTAAAACAAAGAACCCTTTTTTGATGGTCAAAGTTTTGTGTTCCGAACCTGCGCTTCCCGAAGGATATGCGGAAGGAACTTGAATCTTAATGGCGTTCCCCATTTCCTGCGTAGTCAAGAATGCGAGGATGGGCGCGTATTTGCTGCCGCTTGCAATATTGCCCTGCGTTGCGCCGTATGCGCCGTTGTCGTTTGCGTTGATATCGTACAAAGGCGTGCCGTTCAATGCTAAATAGGACATTTGTACCGCGCCGCCTTGCTTAGCAGAATCCGCTACGTTCTTCCATTCGTATTCATTGATAGCCATGGAAGCTTCGCCGTATTGTTGCGTCCAATATTTCACGTTGTCGGTATGTAAGTAATACAGCATCGTACCGTTGCTTGCCGTAATATTCTGCGCAACTAATTTGAACGCATCGGAAATATCCACCGACGAAGCAACCTTGATATACGAACCGCCCGATCTTACGTATTCAACGTCTTTCGAGTTATAATACAAAATACCCTCGTCGGTCAAGTTCGCAAACCCTTTGCCGACCTTGAACGAGCTTACGTTGGAGATATATGCCGTAGGCATCGTAACCTGCATGTAACTGCCGACTGTGTCAGAATAACTGTTCAAACCAAAGATAGGCGCGTAAGGCACACCGTTTTTAATGTTGCCTTGCGCCGAACCAAAGGTAATATCGGTGATTTCACCGTTTGCAAGCATGGCTTCTGCTTCATTGTTCCACTGCTTAACGCTCTTACCATTGATATACAAAGTATTGAGGAACGCACCGCCCGCTTCGTTGGGTGTTGCGGGACTATTGCCCCACGTTTTCGTGTTTTGCGTACTGAACAAGATAGTACGGGAATTTGTATACAACGCACCTTGGTCTTGTACGGAAATCATATCCGAGATATCCACCACGTTTTCCAAGGGGATATACTTCCACAAATCGCTTTGGCTTCTGTGGTTTTGTTTACGTGCGAAATACAAATCGCTGTTCAAGGTGTAAGTACCGCTGGAATCGCTATGCGACCAGCCTGCTCTTACCACCACCGTACCTACGTCTTGGGTGGTGAACCCTGCGACTGCCGTGTTGATGTTTACACGGAAAAAGCTACCGATTGGAGCGGCTGCGGGTTGCATCGTTACCGTAATCGCGCCGGGCTTTTCGGCGTTGATTTGGGTAAGCGTTTTACCGTTCAATTCGGTATTCTTCATGATCGCTTCGGGGGTTACGTTGGTACCTTCGCCCGTCGTCCAATACGTGGTACCGTTTTGTACACGGAACATGGTATCCCCTTCATGCGCAAGCGTCCAACCGCTGGTAGAGAGTATGGTTTCCGCTTTCGCTGTTTTGGTAGGCAGGTTAAACGCAATGCCAATGCAGGTAAATACCGACATCAGAACACTGAGCAATACAACTGCGAACCGTCTTGTCATCCTTCTCATCTTTTTTCTCCTTTTTTTATTTTTATTGATTTCCAATAATTTACAATTTCACGAACCGTTCGGTTTTACGGCTTTCTTCTGCGGCATATACCAACAAATGGCTCGCCACCGAATCATCCAGCAGAGTAATCGACATCGAATTTCTTTCCCCGTTTAAGTACCGCACGAGGTCGTACATAATCCCGTAATCCCCGCCGCTGTGACCGCCGTATTGTACGTTGTTCACAATCTGTTTGCTAACGTCCACAATCTCTTCGCGGTAGGAAACTTCACGGTTGTATCTGCGCAAAACAAACTTATTTTCTTCCAACTTGCCTTCCACTTCCCCTTTCGTACCCACGATATGGATATAACGATCGGGTCGGCAGGTTCCGCAGGAAAGGGTAAAGGTTACCACTGCGCCGTTGTCGAAATCCACAATCAGATTTTGTCTGTCCATTACGTCACCGTCGATATCAAAGATACATTGCCCGTAAATATCCTTGCGCAAGAATGCTTCCTTTTCCTCTTTGGTGATTTCGTTGTAGGGTTTGTTTAAGCTGTCCCAAGTCAAAAAAGGCATCGTATCGCGGTCGTAATGCATCGCCACCGCGCTGTAAGGACATTCCTTTTCGTGCGGGCAATCGAAACAATACTCGGTCGCGCCCTCGGGTTTATTGGCTTTTATAAACTGTTTTCGATGACCGAAACAAGCCACTTTACGAGGCTTATTTCCACCGTTTAACCAACAGATAAGGTCCATGTCATGACAGCATTTTGCAAGCAAGATCGGGCTTCCGCACACGCTTTCCTTGTTCCATTTCCCCCTGCCGTAACTGCCGACGAAATGAGGCACCCACACGTGTTCGTTCATTTCCATGGAAGTGATTTCCCCCAGATTTCCGTCAGCAATGATATTTTTGATTGCCTTGTAGAACGGGCTGTAACGAAGCACGTGGCACACAAACACCATGCAACCGTTTTCCTTTGCCGTGCGTTGAATGTCAAAGAGTTCTTCTTTGTTTGCCACAATCGGCTTTTCAATCAACATGTGGCGTTTGGATTGTAAAATTTCCATCGCGGTTTGATAATGGTATTGTTCCATCGTTGCATTCACCACGATATCCACTTCCAAATTAGAAGCCACAAAATCCGCATACGACGTGAACAACTGTCCGTCCGTCATGTGATATCTCGCCTTTGCTACGCTCAGTTTATATTCATTCGGGTCAATGACAGCGGCAACTTCCACTTCGTTGGGTTCGTCCAACGAATAATCCGCATACACTTGCCCTCGGTTGCCATACCCAACAACCGCAATCTTTATCTTTTTCATTTTTTTACTCTCTTTCTCTACAAACCGTCAATTTTCTTTTTTCTTGTGGATAAGTACCCCGCCAAGCGCCGTCAAAACCGCCAAACTTGCAAGACCTACGCTGGATTTACAGCCAGACTTTTCTTTGTCGATCGAATCATCGGGCAACACGCAGTCACTTGGAGTTTTTTCTTCGCTAAGCTTCGCCACTGCCGCAAGACCCGTTTCAAACGTTTCCACCGCTTCGTTGATGGCTTCTGCCGTCAAGGCGTATTCTACCCCTTCTTTTGCCGCGCGGTACAACTCGTTGATCACTGCGTGGTTTTCAACAGTGTAATCGTCATACACGACCGTGGCTTTGAGTTCGTTAATCGTCGTCAAAGCGGCTTTCTTTTCTTCGCCGTACACAGCATCCGCCGCCGCTTTTTCTTCTTCCGTCCATTCGATATCCGTCTTCAATGCGTCAATCGTTGCGATTGCCGTTGCGATGGCATTGTCTACGTCCGCTTGGCTTACTGCGTTATCCAACGCTGTATTTGCCGTAGAAATCGCTGCAGTGCGCGCCGTTGCTTCCGCTTCACGGTATACCTTATCCGCGTTATATGCGCTCACTTCCGCCTTCGCCGCATCCACAATCGTTGCCTTCGCCGTCAAAGCGTTTACCGCCGTTTTTACGCCTGCAACCGCTTGCGCAATTTCTTCCGAAGTGGTTGCGTTTACCACTGCTTGCAAGCCCGCTTCGACCGCCGCCGTGCGTTCTGCCGCTTGTTCCGCAAGGTATACAACGTCCGCGCGATATCCGTTGATTTCCGCGTTCGCCGCCGCCTTTTCCACCGCCAATTCTTCATCGGCGTACTGCGCCGCAGTCTTCAACGCGTCGATTTGCGTTTTTGCCGACGAAACCGCAGTTTCTACCGCATTTCCATTTACGGCATTGTCAATCGCTGTGAAAGCCGATTCCACAATCGCTGTACGTTGTGCCGTTTCTTCTGCGCGGAAAACGTCTGCTTTGTAGCCTTCCAATTCCGCCTTCGCATTTGCAATCACAACCGTCTTGGTTTCAATAGCGTCGATTTCCGACTTTGCAAAATCGAACGCCTCGTCCACTTCCGCAATGCTGGTTGCTTGGTTTAACGCAACAATCGCAGTTTCTACCGTTGTATCCATGAACGTCAAATCGGTTTGGAAATATTCCGTTTCCGTCTTTCCTGCACGGTATGCGTTCAATTCTGCAATTTTCTTATCCGCATAACCTTCAAAGACCACGAAATCACCGCTTGTGGTTTTCATAAGGGTTACGTCTTCCGTCGTTGCAAAACCAAAATACACGAAATTTCCGCTGTTGAGGGAACGGAAAGTTTCCATGAGGTAGGAAGGGAAACAAGTACCTTTAGGGATGGTAATCGTTTCAATTTCTTCTTCAGGCACACGGATAACAAACGAGAAATACCCTTTCCCTCTTTCGCCAAGGTTAACCAAGGCATAAGTGCCTACCTTGCCCGCTTCACCGTTGACAAGAATTTTCTTGGTAAAGTTGTCGGGAATCAAATCCCCTGCATAGGCATTTTGGTAAGCAGGGATAAATTCTTTTTGCGTTCCGTTGGCTGCATAATCATCCCCAACCAAGGAAACGCCGAGATACCCGCAATTGTACGTATTATCGTACGGTTGTACGTAGCGCACCCCATCAATCTGCGTTTGCGCCGCGGTATAGTAGCTGTAGGTCAAAGGCGTAATACGTTCGGTTACGTAGGTTTGATTTGCCTTGTAAATCTTGGCGTCTTCTGCGCCCGTCAAGTACGTATACCCAGGGATAATCGTACCTTTTGCAATCGTCACGTCAGGTTGTTCGTCGCCAAAAACAACTTCCCCTGCTTGTGCCGCCGCCGTCCATACAGCGGGGTCTGCATGCAAATACAATTTCACAACGTTTTTGGGTTCGCCTACGCCAAATGCAATCGTATTTTCCCAAAATTCCGTACAACCCAATTCACGCAAGGTCTTTTCCCCGATTTTTACGCTGTCGAAAAACCCGAAATTGTTAAATACGTTTGTCAAATTCACGTCCGTGTATCTTACGTAATCTTGTGTAACGGTCGTATCATATTCAGGTAAAGTCACGTAGATATTGAAATTGCCGTTGTCTATGCTTACGTTTTCCAACTTCATCATCATGGCGGTTTCCACGGTGGTGTATTCGGTTGCCACCGCCGCGCTTGCCACGTTGATATCATTCCATTCCGCCGTTGCAACACCTGCGCAAACCGCGCACGATGCACAAAGCGTTGTCACAATCATCTTTCTAAACGTCTTCATTGTTTTATCCCTCCTTAAAAATCAGGCCAGCCTCTAGTCGCATCATCATTCAAGTGCGCATTGGTCAATTTGCCGCTCTTTTTTAAGTCGTTAAACGCCGCGCCCATTTCGTCGGTATCGCCAATGAACAACGCGTAGGAATATTCAAGGGGCACAAACTGAATCATTCTGCGTTCCAACGAAGGGTTGATATAGCTGTAATTGAATACCGCGTAGCTAGGCACCAATTCGTCTTCGCTGAATTGGAAGAACTCTTCGTAATAACGGCTGTTGCCCTTTTCACTGAAATAGTTTACAGATTTTCTACCGCGGGAAGCAATATACTTATCCGCATTGGGCATGTAGATACCTACGCCGAATTTGTTTTGGTTTACGAACGCACACCAGCTGTTTTTCAAGGTTTTTGCTTTGAGGTCGTAAATATAATCCCCCGTCACCGCATGGTTTTTGGTATGCTTGGACTGTGTTCTGCCGTTTTGTTCGCCGACTTTTTCATCGAAAATCGTACCCTGTTTGGTTTCACAGTAGAAGTAATTGAAAGGATATACGATGTACGTTGCGGGGGTTTCCTGCATGTGCATCGGCACTTCGTATTCGTTGATGAATTGCGAGAAATCGGTGTAACGATTGTCGACTATCAACGAGCCGTTTTCATCAAAGTAATAGGTTACTTCGATATACCCATTCGCCTGAATGTTACAACCGAAGAACCATTCCTGCGCTTTCATCTTGATATACAATCTATCGCTTTGATAATTGTAATCAATGATTTGGGGGCTGTGCCCGCCGTAGTCACCGCATTGAATGGGATTGTAAATGGGCTCAGAACCCGTCAAACCATCGTATACGTCTTCGGGATCGTATTGAGGATCGTAGCCGTTTTCCTTTTTAACGCCCGAATAATAGGACGGTTGAATTTCACGGCCAAGATCCATGATATTGACCATGTTTACCGACGTGCTGGTCACACGGGGAACTGAATCAGGGTCAACGTCACGGTCGATACAAATGTTACCGTCGCTGTCCATGTATTCTACAACGTCTTGTTCCAACTTTTCAAGATAGGTGATACAACCGCCGTAATATGCGGAAGTCCCCACCACGGTCGAACCATCGCTGACGTACATGTATTCGTCGGTTACAATTTTACGGTCGCAAATCTCTGCCGAATCAAAACGCATCACCCCTTCCTTGGTCGCGTCTACGTTTTGGAACGTGATGGTCGTGATCGTCTTTTCAAACGCACCGTACGCACCCGCGCGGAATGCATCGAGGAAGGTGATAAATTCGGTGCTGTCCGCTTCTACAAAGAATTTTTCCGAATGCGTCACCGTTTTATCCGCGTTGTTGTAGTAGTTGATATACCCAACCAAATCCACGTTCGTGCTTAAATTCAATTTCAAGTAATTTCTATTGCCGAGGTTGCTGTATACGTCGTATACGATTTGACCGTTTTCCGCAGGAACCTGTGCATTGTAGCGCTTTAACGTCTTCTTTGCGCCATCCGTAAAAACGGTGATAAAATCGTAACTATCCAAGGTATAATTTGGCTTAGTTTCGCCTGTTTCGGGCGCTTCCGAAGCAGACGAATTGCCCGCATCAACGGACGAGGAATTGTCCTTGCCGTTACACGAACAAGTCCCCGCCAACGTCATCGTTGCCAACAAAAGACACAGCCATTTTTTCGCCGTTGTTTTATCAAAGGTTTTCTTCATAATTAACCCTCCAAACCGTTTTCAATGGAAATAGAGCGGATTGCAAGTTCCGAACCGCCGAAACCAACGCTTACCTTGGACAGATACTTACCTACGAACTGCGTAGGCACTTCAATCGTCAATACCGACCATTCGTATTCATTCATACCTGCTTTAAATCCATCGTCTGCGCCCAAGTGATTTTCCTTAATCTTAAGGGGCAGTTCGCGATTCTCTTCACCCGACGCGTCATTCCAATTCGAGAAGACAAGGTTCACCGTAACCGCGCCCCAATCCGTTCTGTTTTGGTAAACGACTTTTACCTTGGTGGTTTCCGTAACGAGTACGCTGTAAGTATCGTGAGGAATTTCCAAATGCGTGTTGTTTGCTTTTGTGTAACCGATATACAACGAACAGCTGACAACCGATGCGCTGGCGCTCTTTGTTAACAAGGACGCTTGCAACGATTCATCATACGTATACTGACCGCCCGATACCCAATCCGCATGGCCTTGGTATACGCTGGCGTAGGATTCGTAGAAAGGCAAGCCCGTCTGCAATGCGCTGTAAGAAATTTCTTTCAAGATGATACCGCCCGTACCTGCAAAGGTCAAACGCAACGCTTGCACCGTACCGCGTTCTTTCAAAATAAACGGCAAGGTAACTTGGTTTACTTTCCCCTTATTGTCCAAATTCAATTCATACACATAAGGAGTGGTAAATTCGCCGTCAATCTTATATTCTACCGTTACAGCCGTCACGTTCGAGCTGTTATACAAGATATATTGCAAAGTAGCGTAACCATACCCGTCCGTCGTTGCCTTATAGGTCTTATCGGGGCAGGTCACAACCGCACCGCTTTCCTTCACGTTAAACAACGTACCGCCTCGGCTTGTTTCAAACGAAACGTCTACCTGATCGTTCGAGGTAAAGCCGTAGCAATTCTTGTCATTGAAGTTGATACCTACGCTGTCGTAAGGTTTAAATTCACCGAGGTAAATTTCTTCAAAGGCAATCACGTTATCCACACCGCGCGAAGTATACAATACTTCAATGCGGGAAAGCGAGCCTTCCATACCGAATTGACCGTACAAGTTCACCGAATAACTCTTGCTTGCCGTCATACGCGAAGCGATGTCAAGTTCCGCCTTGATGGGAACCCCTTCGTTATTATATATGTATACAATCAAATTGGACGCGTAACCGTAATTGCAGAGTTTCACGTGCAAAGTCGTATACGCAGCCATATCTACGATTTTCCCTTCGGGAACGTCGATGGCGAAGGAATGGATTGCAGAGTCGTAATCACGCACGAGAATTTCATTGTCCGCATAGAACAACAAACCTTCCGTGCTGTTGACGGTTTTCGCGTGTTCGCTTGCGCCTTCTACGCACGCATAATCCTTAGGGAACACAAACCCGTTGGGGTTTTCCGTTTGCGTGGAAGAAGCCTCTGCAAGCTGTTCTGCGGTCAACCCCGCAGCATTGTCCATCTTCGTCTGCATCTCCGCGCTGTCTTCCACGGGTACGTCACAAGGAATACCCTCAATCGCCTTAATCAAGAATACGTTGGACAAATCTTCCGTGTCCTTATCACTGTTGTAGTTTGCTTGTAAACGCAACGCGCCAAGGAAGGGAGAAGTACCCCATACCGAGTAGCCGTTCTTGTAAATTTCATACAAGTTAAAATCCACGTAGAACCATTCATCCGATTCGTCCATGTTCTTTTGGTCTTCGGTAAAGGTAATGCGCGCTGAGTCATTCCCGATATAGTTGGGATAACAGAACGCTTGGGTATAATTCATACCCGTTTCCGAATAGGTAGTATTTTCCACGTCCAACATCGTGGTAAAGTACATACATACGCTTTCCGCATTGCCAAGGTTCTTCATCCAAATACGGATGATTTGCGATTGCGTAATATCGAAATTACGGCAAAGTTCCACGTAACCATCGCCATAGGTGGGGGTGTAACCAAAGTTGACGTAGGTACATTTTTCTTCCACCGTACCCGTTTCATACGCTGTTTGTACCGTGTATTCCTCTACCCAGCCTTCTTCGTCCTTTTCACCTTTTTTGGGGTCGCCAAACGTACCGAGGTACGCCACCAAATTTTCCGTCAGCGTGCCGGAAGAAAGCTCCCCTTCTTCCGTGTGGTCGCTGATATACAACCCTTCCGAACGGAGTACAAATACGTCCATGTTGCTGGTTACGGGTTCTGTGAAATCGATTTTGTCTTCATAATCATCGTTGGTGTACGTACCCATATAACGGAACCCTTCCACGATGGTCGCGTCTTCTTCCAACAAATCGCCCTTAAAGACGTTTTCCGTTTTTACGTAAGTACCGTTTACGTAGTAAGCTACGTCAAACAATTCCACCCAACGCGCGTAAAGGGTCATATTCCCTTCCACTTTGTCCTTCTTGAAATCCCATTTCGTGGTAAAATCCTTATCCGTATACCACCCATACACGTGCAAGTTGTTGGGATTTTCTTCCAAAATGTAAACGCTGGGTTCTACCACGCGCTTGCCAAGCGTAACCGTTTTATCCTTGACAGAGTTTGTTTGGAAGTCCGTGTTTAAATCAAAATGCACCACACCCGTCTTCTTTTCCTCAGAAGAGGTTTCCGATTGTGAAATCGATTCGGATTGCGAATCGCCGTCATTACACGACGCAAGCGTACCCGCAAAGCCGAACGCTAACACCGCACCCAACATATACGTTAACCATTTTTTCTTCATAAGGTATACCCCCTATTTTTTATAATTTTAAGCCGGCGGCAAATTCACCGCTCTTGAAATACTTCATCGAAATAATAACCGTGATAATCAACGGGAAGGAAGACAATAAATACATTGCGTACATCGACCCGTATTTAACGTCCAAATTGGCAACCGCCGCTTCCATGGTGTTCGCCAAGGTCTGCTTATCCCCGCTGAGCAACAAACTCGCCCAAAGGTATTCGTTGTAAATCCCCGAGAAACAGCCCACGAAATGATACAAAATGATCGGCAATGCCAAAGGCACCGTGATTTTAATCAAGATAATCGTATCGTTTGCGCCGTCCAACTTCGCACTTTCATATAACGATTTGGGTTGCTGTCCGAAGAAGGTTTTAAACAGGAACATACCCGTTACCTGACCGCCGCCCACGATGGGCAACAAGTACCCGAAATGGCTGTTATCCAAACCGAATTTATCACGAATCAAGGGCAACAGAATGGGATACCCGATGATGGAAGGCACCAACAACACCGCGATGAACAACATGAAGATGGCGTCTTTAAAATAAAAGTTTTTAAAGGTCAAAATATACGCCAACACCGCGCTGATGACCGTTTGACCGATTGCACCGCTCAATGCCACGGCAATGGTGGTGAAATAATGATCCCCGATCGCTTTCCATGCCGTTGAAAAATTATCCTTTGCCGCTTGCAAAAACGAGGAAAGCTGCGGCAAGCTGAACGCATTGGTCTGTACGGCAATATCAGGCTTGAATGCGTTTACTACCGTCAAAAACAAGGGCAGGAAGGAAAAGATTAAACAGAAAAGAACGACCGTTAAAATGCATGCCTGCGCGAAATTGGTTTCATACGGCATACGCAATTTACTCTTTTTCGTTTTGATAGGTTGTGCCTGTACGTTTTCCATATTACAAATCCTCCCCCATCGTATCTTTCTTTTGCATCTTGAAATTCATCGCTACCGCAAAGAACAGGAAGACGAATATCAAGGTTGCATACGCACTCGCCAAACCATAGTTGGCTTCTTCCATCATCGCGCGGTACATCTTTTCCACCACCGTGGTTGTACCCGCCGACTTCAATATATACGTACGCGCGTAATTTTGTACCGACCCGATAAAGGTCATGATAAAGATGTACTTAATCTGTGGCATAATCAACGGAATGTCTATCAGTAAGAAGCGTTTCACAACACCCAAACCTTCCAACCAACCCGCTTCGTGGTATTCGTGCGGGATATTCATCATACCGCCGTAGAAAATGAGGTACCCGCCCACAAACGGGAAACCCATCAATATCAACGACCAACGCGAATAATCGTCGTTGCTCAAGAAAGGAATGGTATCGCCCGGTATCAACTGATTGAAAATACCATACGCACCGTAAATACCTTCGCGCCAAATCAACATCGACGCCATGCTGGGGATAATCCCAGGAATGAACATCAACGAACGAATCCAATTGGATGCCGTTTTGTTGCGAATCAAAATCAACAAGAACGCGAAGATAACGGGGGGCGCGATACCCAATACAAGGTCGAATACCAAGAAGAACAACATATTGTATACCGACGGCCAGAAATCCGATTGGAAGACCTTGAGGTAGTTACCGAAATTATTCCAAATCCACGTCGGTTCTTCACGCGTATAGTTGAAGAAGGACATCGAGATTGCCCCGACTGCTTCGTAGTAACAGAACATAATCAACAAGATTACGAAAAACACCAACGCAAAATATACGTATTTATTCTTGTGGAAGTCGCGCTGAATGCATTTGATTTTATACATCCCGACGTCGGTTTTCGAGGCAAACAACATCCACGCGCCCACAATCCCGCTTACCACAGCAAACGCCAAACAAATCACCATCACCCACGTCGTCAGCGTTTTGTTTTGATACAACACGGGTTCGTAACTGCTCAAATAATGATAGGTCACCGTCGTACCGTCCAACGCAGTCGCTTCCACACGGCGCCAAATCAAGTTGGTTTCGTTGTCCGCATCCCCCGTCAAACTGTACGCATTATATGCGCCCGTGTAGGTGTAGATGATTTCATAATTGTCTTTATCGTTCAAATCCAAGATGGAAATGGTACGTTCGCTTTCGTATTTAATGAACAACGTATTGGCAAATTCGTTGTTGCTGATACCGTTGCCGAACGAGCTGAAACTTCTGCCTGCGCCGCAATAACTGCTTTCAATCTTTTTCGCAGCGTCATTGATGAAAGATGCGTTGTGCAAGCCATCCAAATCCGCCTTTTCTACCGCGTAAACGTATCCGTCCGTTGCATTGGCGAAATATGCCGTTTGGTTTTTCTTGGAGTAGATGGCACCGTTGATGGTTGCGTCCCACTTTGCTACGGCATATTGCGTTTCATCCAAGTATTTGTCTTCCAAAAGGATGGCTTTTACCCCGCCTACGCTGTCTGTTTCACACTGGTAACACCAAGGCATTCTTTCCTGCAACGCCTTGTCCGCTTCCACCTTCGCTTGATCTTTTGCTTTTTGTCTATCGTTGGCGCGCACCGTACCGCCAAGGGCTTTGTACCATTCAATGATTTGCTCTACGTCTGCGCTTGCCAGCTGTTCTGCCGTGTATTCAGGCGTTTCGCTGTTCAATTTTTTCACTAACTTATCGAGGAAGTAATTTTTTTCTTCCTGCGCGTAAACTGCATTCCAGTCAAAACCCTGCGTTTGCACCTGCGCCAAGGGGAAGTAATCCACCGCCTCGCCGTCTACCATTGCATCGCACAAATTTGCACCTACCTTCAGCATCATACCGCCGTCTGCAAAGATATAGATATAATCCTCGGTAGCGTTGAAAGATAAGGGGTTTTTCTGTAAGCTTTCCAACTTTTTATACGTCACCGCCGACGCGCCCGCGCCTTCCGTTGCATTACTGATGGTGCAAAGCATTTTTTGTGCGGAATATCCGCCCTTTAAGTTGCTTGCGGAGTATTTGCGCACGTAGTTATCCCCTCTGTATTGCGCCCAAACGTACACGATATCGCCTACGTTGTCCAACGCTTTGAAAGGAGTCTTTTCAGGCGCCAAATAATAATCGTCGGTCACGGTCAAATTTTCACCGTCGTCCAACAATTTAAAGATATCGCCATACCCGTCGCTCGCCAAAAAATACGTTTCTTCCAATCCATCGATACACGAAATCGACCATTGGGTCAAACGAGATTCAAAACCGTCTTTATAATCCCCCTTTTCCTTTAACTTGTCGGCAATTTTCGACATGGAAAAGGTGGAAATTTGTCTGTTTGTATCCGTTTCAAAACGGTACAGTGTAGACGATTCCTTACTAAGCAGAAAATAATCTTCCCCGTCTTTCCCCTCAATCAACGCTTCTAACTGTTCGTTATTTTCACCCAACGCCTTGATTTCCTCGGTGTTCGGCAACAATACCGCAAATAAAACCGTTAAACAGGTAAACACGAAAAACAAAACACCAAAAACAATGCTGGTTATCTTGACGTTTTTTCTGTCTTGATTGGTTACGTTTAAACTCATATATACCTCTCTGCCTGCCAATACCTTTTATAAGCAGGTTAGCGCAGTCCTCTGCGGACTGCGCTTTTCCTACGTAATGTGATTAGCCTAAGTTGTAGTTGGGGTTCTTCCAGAATTCAGGAGCCCAACCATTGTCTGTAACGATATCCACAAGGTCGGCGCGTACTGCCGTATCCCACTTGGATGCAAATGCATTTACCGTCAAAGTCTGGTTTGCGGAAAGCCCCGTCATAAGCAAACCTTTCCAGTAGTCGCGGATAACGTTTTGCGTTTCTCTGTAACCGATTGCATATCTTACGCCCCAGCTCAAGAAGGGGTTCGCGTCAACGTCACCGCTGAAGGTAATCGTTTCACTGCTTTCATTAAAGAATGCTTTCCATTCTGCGGGGAATACCACCAATTCGTTCTTCACCGAAGTCAAGCCCTTGGGTACTTCGCCAGCCGCCGCCAAACCTTTGTAATAAATGGTTTGACCATAAGGGGACATAACGAACTTAATGAAATCTTTGTTCAATTCATTCTGCGATGCGTTGGTGTGGTTGATGATGGAAAGGAAACCGCCGTTACCGCCGATGTCGCGGGTAATCGTGTTTTCGTTGTCTACGATGTCCTGACCTGCAAATTCACCGCTCTTGTACTTCCCTGCAATCATTTGAGGATAGTCAAAGTAACCCAACTCCAACTTATCCGATTTATCATACGTGATACCAAAACCTTGGTAGTCAAGGATAATCTGAGGGGATTGCTTGCCGTGTGCCTGCGTTTCAAATTCGTCACGAAGCGCGCCGAATTCGGTCGAGTCCACGTTGTTCATCAAATGCCCTTTCATCTTCGCAAGGTTACCCACGAAATCGAGGTAAACTTCACTGGTCAAACCAACGTAGCCCTTACCGAAACCGCAATCCTTTTCAAACATCATATTCAGCAATTTGGCATACTGTACACCGTAACCCGTATTGTTTTCCACAACCGTTGCCAAGGGATCGTAACCAGCCCATTCCGTACCAGCTTCACCGCCCATGATATATTGATAGAATTGACGGTAGTAGTAGTCGCCGTATACACGAAGCAACCACGTGAACTGCAACGAGTCGATACTTGCGTTACAAAGAGTGATACCCAAAGGATTGCTGTATCCTGCTTCTTCCATGCATTCGCAAAGGTAAATCAAATCGTCCCAAGTGATGGGATATTCCGCTTCGCCGTCAGCGTTCAAGTAGCCTTTAGCCACCGCCTCGTCAAACGCTACGTCGTTGACAAACCAGCACGTCTGCATGATTTCACTGTTCAAAATATATGTATCTTCGCCCGTAGCCGCTTCCTTCGTACGATATGCCGCGGGTTGCAATACGCTGGACCATTGTACGTTTTCACCGCAATAAGGGTTGTACGCATCGATACCTGCCGTCATCATGATGCAACGCTCTTGCGTGGAACCGTAACCAAGGTTACCTTCCACGATATCCCAATCGGTGTTCATATTTTTCAATTCCGCATTCAAACGTTCGCTGTATCTTGACCCAGAGAATTCGGTGTTGATATTTACAACAACGTCACCGCCCTGCAATCTTTCATATTCCTTCGCCAAGGCTTTCCAACCTTCCTGCGTGCCTTCAAAGTCAAGCGAAACGTCGATTTTACCCGACAACTGCTTGATAGCCTTTTTGTTGGGCAAGTACGTTGCGTTGAAACCTGCGCCCAACTCACTTGCGGTAAGGGGGTCTACCGTAATCGTCCCTTTCACCGTTTCCGTTGCGCTGTCGCTGTTCGGCGTGCTGTTTACACTGCTGTCCGAACCGCCCCCGCATGCCGTTACACTAAGCGACATCAAAAGGCAGGTCAACAATGCCGTTGCTTTGGTCAATATCTTCTTATTCATACAATCCTCCTTAACGTGACGTATTTTAATTTATTCATTTCCCGATGGTAAAAATCGCGTTTACCAACCTATTACCATTATATATGGAACCGAGCCTTATGTCAATAGCAATTATTAACCAATATATTACAGTTTTTGTCATTACCAATTCTTGCATTTTGTAAATTAGATGCCTATATATTATATATTTGAACTTTTTTTAAAAACATATTGACAAATTTTGTCTTTTATGATACAATGCAAACCATGGATAAACTGACGAAAACAACTGCATTTTCTAACCCCACGTACGACAATTTGGCGGACGCGCCCTTTTATTTATTCTTCAAAAAAGAAACCTTTTTGTTGGACGTACCGCACTACCATGACAGTATCGAAATTATTTACATGATACACGGTAAAGCCAAAACCTACGTCAACGGCACTTCGTACGAATTTTCCGAAGGGGATATCTCCATTTGCAACACCCAACAGGTGCATTTTTACGAAAACTACCCGCAGGAGAAGCTAGCGTTTTGCGTGGTACTCAGCCACAAATACACCCACGATTTCCGTCAGGTGCACAAGGACACCGCCTTCCCCTCGCTTTTAACCAATAAGGAGCATAACGCGAAGATTTACGCCCTGCTGACCGAGTGGTTCAACCTTGAAAACCGCACCTTTTTGACCGATTGCGCGTATGCCAATCTGTTGTTGGATATGCTGGTGAAGCTGTACGGCTTTTCGGATATGAAGGCGATAAACCCCCTCAATGCCACCGCCATCGAATTGGTCAATTATATCAACGAAAATTACGCCAATCCGCTCACGTTGGAGACAGCGGCGAAACATTTCGGGTACTCCACCGAATATTTTTCTAAGATGTTCAAGCATGCGGTGGGGAAAAATTTCCTTTCCTTTTTGAACACAACCCGCGCGCAACAAGCCAAAAAAATGTTAACCGCCTCCGACAGAAAACTCAGCTTGCAGGAAATTTGTACGGCGTGCGGGTTTAACAACACCGTTTCGATGTACCGAAATTTGAAACGTTTGCAAATCGCGCAGGATTTAATTTTGGACTAAATTTTAAACTCAACGCATACATGTCCCCATCGAATACATAAAAATCGCCATTTTTTTGGGCGATTTTTTTTATTCTGCCTGTAAAATTTCAACGCGTACATGGTATGCCCGTTTTGTTACCTAACCACCAATCAATCAACAAAATGCATAAAACCTATCACTTTTTTTCGTGCATTTTTTTGTCGCTTTATGGAAAATTTTTTTAAAAAGGGTATTGACAAGCTCATACGTAAGTGCTAAACTATATATAATATATTATCGTCATGCGTATATACGCGGGAGGAATTATGGCTTTATTACACGTCATCGAGCAGGAAATGAACAACAACCAATTGGTTGTCCGCCACCACGTGGAAGACTTCAACGCAAAATCACAATTGATTGTGTACGAATCGCAAGAAGCGTTGTTCTACAAAAACGGACAGGCGTTGGATTTATTCCTTGCGGGAAGACACGAATTAAAGTCGGAAAACGTCCCCCTTTTAAAACGCTTTTTCAGCGGATTGTTCGGTGGGAAAACCCCGTTGCCCTGCGACGTGTATTTTATCAACAAAGTCAACGTCATGGACATCATTTGGGGTACTCCTTCCCCCATCGAATTGATGGACCCGAAATATGATATTCTCGTTCGCGTCCGCGCAAACGGTCAAACGGGTTTACACGTCACCGATTCGCGTAAGTTCGCGGTGAAAGTGGTCGGACAACTGCCCGAATGTTCGGTGGACGAAGTGCGCCGCGCCATCAAAGGCATGATGATTTCTTCCATCAAAGAATGCATCGCCTCGGTAATCATTCAAGAAGGCGTCAGCATCTTGGAAATCATCACCAAGCTGAGCGCGATTTCCAGTAAAATCCAAACCCAGCTTAACGCGCGCATCGCCGACCTCGGTTTGGCAATCGACCATTTCTCTATTGAATCGATTATGCCCAGCGACGGGGATTTGGACGCGCTGAGAAAGTTACAAAACAGACGCCTTGACACTCGTTTCGAATCCGACCGCATCCGTGAATTGAGCGCAGCGGAAACCGACTCGAAAATATACGACACAAGGGCGACAATGGCGCAGGCAGACGCGGACGCGTACGCGCAGAAGGTTCGCGGTTATACATATCAACAACAACGCCAGTTTGACGTTATGCAATCGATGGCGCAAAACGAAGGCGGGGCAAGCCCGTTCATGAACATGGGTATGGGCATGGGCATGGGTATGGGCGCAGGTCAGGCGATGAACAACATGGCGCAAAACCTGCAGCAAACAGCTCAACCCGCACAACCTCAAGCCCCCGCGGCAACCAAAATCTGCCCTCAATGCGGCGGTGAAGTTGCGGCAACCGCAAAATTCTGCGGAAATTGCGGTCAAGCGATGCCTCAAGCTCGTTTCTGTCCCGAATGCGGTACTCGCTGTGCTGAAAACAGTAAATTCTGCATCAATTGCGGTACAAAATTGGACGCGTAAACGCGCGTAACGAGGTTCTAACATGAAGAAATTAGGTAAATTTATCATTTTACTTTCCATGGTATTGCTTTGCGGATTGGTCAATTTAATTGTCTTTTTGACCATCGATCAGGCACGTTTGGAAACAACGGCATTTTGGGTAGCTTGGGGATTTGCAACCCCTTGGACTTTGCTCTCTGCCCTCGTATTGCACCTTTGGGCGGGTAAAAAGCAAGGCGAAGAAGTTTTGCGCATGCCCGTTGCCTATTATCTGTGTGCAATATTCGGCGTTTTATATCTCGTTGTCGGTTTAATTTTCATGTATGCGAATATCGAAACGCTGACCGCCCTCATCATCATCGAAGCCATTATCACCGTGATTTACTTGATTGCCGTGATGTATTCGATGAACACGACCGACTCGATTGCAAAGGAAGAAAAAGTTACCAAACAAAAGGTGTTTTTCATCCGTATGCTTGCATCCAACGTCAACACCTGCTTGCCTATGGCAACGGATGAAACGGTACGCGCGCAGTTGGAAACCTTGGCGGATAATATCCGTTTCAGCGACCCTATGAGCCACCAAGCCCTTGCGGTTATCGAAGGTGAACTCGCCAATACAATCGACGAGATTACGTTGAAACTGACGGACGGCAATCAAGACGTATCTGCCTTGATTAAGAAGGCGGAAATGCAACTCTCCAGAAGAAACGCACAATGCGCTATGTTAAAGTAAAATCATGAGTAGGCAAATCCGCGAGATTAAAATATGGGATTTGATTACGTACGTCCTCTTCCCTGTGGTATTTGCCACCCTGCTTTGGACGGTTGTACGCAGTTTAGCCCTGCAATACCTGCCCCTTGCCCCATGGGTATTTTATACGGCGGCAGGCATCATAAGTTACTTTTTTTTGAAACGTTTCGCCATCGGCGCGGTGCTTTGTTACAAAGCGTTTGCCCCCTTGGACGTGAGAAGAAGCTGTCGGTTTGAACCCACTTGTTCCACGTACATGATTATGGCGATTCAAAAATACGGATTGGTGTATGGAGTGATAAAAGGCATCCGTCGCTTGCTTAGGTGTAAGCCCCCTAACGGCGGCGTGGATTACCCGTAATCCCCCCATCATGAATTATATAAAAATAAAATTATTTAAACAATAGGAGGATATAATTTTGAGCAACGTAAAAACAAGAACTTGCCCCAATTGCGGTTTCAACCTTGTATTCGAAGACGTAAACACACCTGTGCTCTGCGAATGCTGTGAACAAACCGTTTCTTGGGACGCCGATCGTTCGCCTGCGGCTGTGGAAACAGCGAACAGCAACTTCTCTACCATGTCTGCGCCGATGGGCTTTGATAACCCCGAATCCGGTGTTGTATTTATTGAAAACTTCTTTGATAACTACAACTGGATTCCTTACATGATCAGCCCCGATTTGAAGATTCGCGAAATCGCAGAGGTTGTTGACAACAACAAGATGAAGAATGGTGCTTGCGCAATTTCTTGGTATTTGGATTATAAGGCATTGGCTTATCCCATCCGCAAGAAAATTGAGGGCTTGGCAAAACACCAAAAAGAAATGGCGGACCTCTACAACCCCGTAGACCCTACCGCTTCCTTGACGTTATTCGATTCGTATCAAAGAGTTTGCCGCGCCTTGGCAAAAGGTAAGCAAAACGTATTCAAGCAGTTGGATAATGCCATCAAATATGCAGAAAAGTTCGCACTCGCCGCTGACAAGATGAGCGAAATGAAGAGCGATTATGCAAACTTGAAAGCATTGTGGGAAAAAGAAGTTGTTCCTGTAAAGGATATCTCTGAAATCCCCGCTTATGCCGAAGTAAAGAAAGCGGCAAGCAAGAAGCTCGCGGAAGAATTGGCTGCAAAGGGTATCGACGCTGTAACGACCTACGAACAAGCTATGTCGTTGTACAAGGATCCTTCCATCCACAACCAAATCGCATCTTTGCCTTTGTTTGAAAAAGTTCGCGGTTATGAAGACAGCGTTCGTATCATCAAAAAGATTAACCAATACTTCAACTACCATTCGGAAATGTACCGCGCATTCGGTTCGCACTTCATCTATAAGCAAGAAGAATACAAACCCGCTGCACTTGACCTCAAAGAACTTGGTAAGAAAGTAAAGAACGCCAAGAAAGCAGCCGCAGCGGATTCAAATGAACCTGCAGCTATCAAAGCGTGGTCCTTGTTTGAAGTTGTTGACGGTAAACCCGCAAAAGAATCGTCCATCAAAGGTATTGACAAAATCATCACCTGCTACGGCGGTCGTTTGTACTACTTCAAGTCGGACGGCGGTATTTACAGCTACGACATTACCACCCATGCGGAAGCAACGCTTTGCAAGGGTAAGAGCGAAGAATTTAAAAATGCGAAGGACGAATACGAATATCGTATTGCAACCAACGGCTCCTCTTTCTTCGTAAAGAAACTTATCACGAAAGAAGAAGTAGCAGAAAAGACGGGTTGCGCGAAGACTCTTTCTAAATTCCAAAAGAAAGCGGTTGTAGAAGAAGATACCCTCAACCTTTATACCGTTGTAGTTGTTGACATGAAGACCAACACCTGCAAGCCCCTCATCAACAAGTTGACGGCGATTGCAGAAGCGCATGAAAACAAGATTTTCTACACCGTACGCGAAAAACAGAAACCCGTAAAAATGGGCTGTGTAGAAAAACTTAAGGGTAAGAAAGCAAAAGATCCCGAAATCATCACCCGCCTTATGGTATGCGATGCAGAAACGGGCGCTTGTAAACAAGCTTTGGACAGCTCCTGCTCCATCAACGCAGTATATCAAGATTATATCGTATATACCCTTTGGAAACCCAATGAATTGAACAAAGACTTGCACGCTTTGAACCTTACTACGGGCGAAGATACGTTGATTGAACGTAACATCTACGAATACTTCCAGACCAACGCGAAGAACGAACTTATCGACGGTAAAGTTTACTACACCGTTGGTAACCAAGATTATCAACCTTTGGTACGCAACAACCTCGCTGGTACCGAACGTCTTGAAATCATGACTCGTGTAGCAGAAGTTGCAGGCGAACGCGGCGGTTACTTGTACATCAAGAGAGGCCGCGGTGCGAACTCCGCATTGTGGAAAATCAGCACGGACGGCAAGGAAAAATATCCTCTTTGCTCGCAGTTCAAGAGAGTTGCTAAGTTCGAAGATCATTACGTATACTACGTAGACGTTTACAATTCGTTGCACGTAATGCGTATCGACGGTAAGAACAACCGCGTACTTGCAGAAAACGTTTCCAACGTTATCACCAGCACGGAAGGCTTGTACTACACCCGTCTTGAAAACGTTAACGGCCGTAAGAAAGGCTTCTCGCTCTACCTCATGGATAAGGGCGGTCATAACGTGAAGAAGGTAGAATTCAACCTTACTTCCTACAAAGAAGACCTTAACACGGGTATCATTACTTATGCAAGAAAAGAAAACGTTGACTTCAAGGTATATCTTCCTAAGAAAGAAGACGAAGCGGTTATCCAATCCCATGAAATCACCAGATATTATGAAATGGATAAGCAAACGGGTGAAACCGAACTCGTACTTACCATGGGTTGGCCCGAAGATGAAGAAAAGACGGGTTGCTTGACGAAGATCTTCAAGCCTAAGAAACATATTTATGAAGAATATTTCATTCCTCAGGAATATGAATACAAGGGCTTGCACCCTGATTATGAAGACGGTGAAGAAGACCTTCCCGACGCTCCTGAAGAAGAAGCTGTACCTGGCACGACCAGCGCATTGAGCTCGGTAAAAATGCCTGCAGGTTGCGCAAACTTCTTTAAACAAATCAAGAGCAAAATAAACCCAAATAATGGCGGTAAGCAGTCCGCCGTTAAAACAAAACTGCGTTCTGTAAAAACAAGCTCTGCTTCGAAAGCAAAATCTGCCGCAACGTTAGATAAAGCTACCCTCGCGTTACTGATTGTCTTCCCCATCCTCATGTTGTTGAGCGTTAAGATGCTTACGGCGGCAATCAGATTCCCCGATGGAATGAAAGCCCCCGTATTTACAATCATCCTTTCTTTCTTGCTGATGATTATAAGCGGTGTTTTGGTTGCAATCTGCTTAGGCGTGATTCCCTCAGGAAAAATCAAACGCAATGTGCCTATCGCTATCATTTACATTACGTTGGCACTCGTGTTTGCTACGTCGGGCATTATTTACCTTACGAAGCTTCCGGGCAGAAGACAATCGGCTATCAGCGGTGACAGTGACTATTCGGGCAAGGCTACCTACGTTTACGAAGGAAATGAAACCAGCTATTATCTTTCCTCTAATGACAGTATATGGTATCAATTCTCTCCCAATCAAAGCGGAGATTACGACCTCTACGTAAATGGTAATGAACGCCTTGAAGTATACGTTTACTACAATAACCCTGAATACAATTCGTATGATTATTCCGACTCTGGTTATACCATTGATAGAGCATATCATTTCTACGGTGGTAATACATATTAGTTCAAGGTAAACAACACCTCTGATTATAGCGCCGATATCACTTTCCGTATCGAAAGACCTAACATGGAAGATGGTATGTCCTCCTCTACGGCATATATCATTGATGGATACCGTTCCGGCTCAGTGGATGGCTATAATTCCGTTTGGTACAAGTATACGGCAACGAACACTGGTTATTACGACATTGTAATGGATGCAAACAACCGTGTTTATATGTACGGATATGATTCCAATCCCGAATATAGTTCGTATTCTAGAGAAATGAATAACGGTACTTCGTTCTACTTCAATTGGTATTTGTCTGAAGGTAGCACTTACTGGTTTAAGGTAGTGGCTGATACTGACTATTATACCAACTTTACGATTAACGTCAACTATAAAGGCAAATAAAACTTTATAAAAGTTTCAACCCGACGGAATTTTCCGTCGGGTTGTTTTTTACAGAAAAAAACACAATCCCCCCCCCTCTTCACCGCCAATAAATATTGACAACCTTTATAAAATATGATATAATAGATTATGGATTTCTATATCCGCAATATTTTGAAAGGAGTGCCATCATGATTAAAACAATTAAATTCATCGTTTTCGGCGTGATTGCATTCCTCGCCACCATCCCTGGCGTGTGGGCTGTTTGGCAATATTACCTCTCTCCTCAGCCCGCCGACACGGAATTATCTGCCGTTATAGGCACTTGGCCCGCCGACGTCGTACTGCCAAGCAAACCAGAAGACACGGAACTTGGTTCCAATTACCTCATGCTGTTGGAAGCTATTCTAAATTCGAGCAAGTCTGGTTTAAACCCTACCGACTTGTTAGAGGATGCCGCTTGGAATAAAAAGAAAAATCCTCACCATTTGGGTCTGTTATACAGTTCACAAAACGTAACGGGCGGTAACCAAGCGCATTTATTTGACAAAGATACAGCCAATGGTACTGCTTCCTTGCTCTTTGCCCTTGAATCCATCAATGGCTCTAAAACAGAGTATTACGTTTATCTGTATAAAAAAGCGGATGCGCAAGACGCCATACTGCAGAACAATTTATCCACAACTACCATTCCCGCATACAGAGTGCTTTTGAAATATGAAGGCGGTAAGTGGGATGATTATGAAACCTACTTAGGCAAAGGATACGTATATAAACCTTTGGGTGATTCCTTTAACGGCATAAAAACCGATACTTGGCAACATGACTAATTAAAATCGTTACGCACTGATTACGCGTAACGTTTTTTTAATGGCTGAATTGCATGGTATCAAGCCGAAAATAACATTCGCCTGACGGCGATTTCATACACGGCAAGCCGTGATTACATGCCAAGCCTTTCGGCTTGGATAAAAAATCGACAAGTTTCTTTTTGAAACTTGTCGATTTTTTGGCGTACCCGATTGGATATTGGCTTCGCCAAAGCGTCGCAAGCTATGCTTGCTCGCGCGAACCAACGCAACGTCGCTTCTTTCTACCAAATACGCACAAACGCCCGCACCAAAATATTTTGGTGCGGGCGTTTGTGGCGTACCCGATTGGATTCGAACCAACGACACCAGGCGTCGGAGGCCTGTGCTCTATCCAGCTGAGCTACGGATACATTCCTCATTTTTACTTTTTCGTAAAATGCTATTATATTTTACTATTTTTTACTTCCTTTTTGCAAGCGTTTATGGTATACTATTGCTAAATTCAAAAAAATTTTTCAACGTTTCTCTCTTTGAAACGCTTAAAAAGGAGGATTTTGTGTCGAAAACGGTCGTGGTCGGTATGAGCGGCGGCGTGGATAGCTCGGTCGCCGCACTTCTACTCAAACAACAAGGTTACAACGTCATTGGGCTGTTTATGCTCAATTGGGAAGAAAATGATGAAAACGGTTGCTGTACCGCTGAAGATGATTATACAGACGTACGCAGGGTATGTTCCGTCCTCGATATCCCCTATTATACCGTTAATTTCGCCAAGGAATACATGGATCGCGTGTTTTCCTATTTCCTCGCAGAATACAAGGCGGGCAGAACCCCCAACCCCGACGTGCTGTGCAATCGCGAAATTAAGTTCGGCCCTTTCCTGCACGAAGCGAAAAAATTGGGCGCGGATTATATCGCAACGGGGCATTATTGTAAAATTTCCCACGAGAACGGTATCCACCTTTTGCAAAAAGCAAAGGACCAAAATAAGGACCAAACCTACTTTTTAAACCAGCTTTCCCAAAACCAATTGGCAGACGTGTTATTCCCTTTACAAGATATGGAAAAACCCGAAATTCGCAAAATCGCCTTGGAGTACGGCTTGGCAACAGCTAAGAAAAAGGACAGCACGGGGATTTGTTTTATCGGAGAACGGAACTTTAGAAACTTCCTCAGCTCATACCTGCCTGCCCAAAATGGGAAAATTCTCGATTTGGACGGCAAAGAGGTAGGCGAACATATGGGACTGATGTACTACACCCTCGGTCAGCGCAAAGGTTTATATCTCGGCGGGCGCAAGGGCGACGACGAGGGCGGTAGATGGTTCGTGGTGAGAAAGGATTTGAAAAATAATATCCTCTACGTTTCTCACGGCGATGAGGCTCCACTCTATTCAAAATCCTGCGAAGTATCGGGTTTTAACTGGATTCCCGCAAAACGCGCGGAAACGGAATTTGACTGTATGGCGAAGTTCCGCTATCGCCAACCCGACCAACCCGTACACGTGACCGTGAAAAAGGACGGCGGATTACACATTGATTTCGTAGACAAGCAACGCGCCGTCACCGAAGGTCAATACGCCGTGTTGTACGATGGTATCAACTGCCTTGGCGGTGGCGTCATTGACAGCGCGGAATATTAACTCAACGCATACATGGTATACCCATTTTGAATTTTTACTGTTAAAAATATAAACCTGATTAAAGAAGAAGCAACGCAGAGATGCGAGCAAGACGAGGCGCGCGAGGCTTTTCGACGGGAGCGTACAGAGACGTACGTGACCGAGAAAAACGTAGCGCAATAGATTAAACGCAAACCAAGCAACGCAGAGATGCGAGCGAGACGAGGCGCGCGAGGCTTTTCGATGGGAGCGTACAGAGACGTACGTGAGCGAGAAAAACGTAGCGCAACGAAGTATCGCGACGCATATATGCGTTGCAGAAAGGAGAATTATGAAGAAGATAGCAATAGTAACAGGCGCATCCAGCGGCATCGGAAAACAATTTTTCCTCTCGTTAAACGACCGTAAGGACGGTCTTGACGAAATTTGGGTCATCGCCCGCAACGAAAGTAAATTGGAAGAACTCCGTTCACTGACAGACGTTCCTCTGCGTGTGTTCCCTTTAGACTTATCCGCGCAGGATGCAACTTCCACCATGCAAAAAGTTTTTGAAGAAGAAAAACCTGCCATTCAATACCTCATTTGCGCATCGGGCTTCGGGCGTTTCAATGCGATTGCCGACGATGAATCCGCAATTTTGGAAAACATGGTGGATTTGAACTGCCGTTCGATTGTAGGAATCACCCGCGCCGCATTCCCCTATATGGCGAAAGGCGGTACGATGATTTTGATTGCATCGATGGCGGCTTTACAGCCTATCCCCTATATTGCAACCTATGGTGCAACCAAGGCATTCGTACTTTCCTATGGGCGCGCTTTGAACAAGGAATTGCGTTCTGCCAAGGGCGCGCGCTGTCTTTGCGTATGCCCGTTCTGGACGCAAACCGCCTTTTTTGACCGCGCGTACGCTGAAAAGACGATTGTTAAAAAATACGTGGTGATGTACAAACCCGAACAGATTGTCAAACGCGCGTGGAAGGATTTAAAAAAGAAGAACCGCGACGTATCTATTCATGGAGCAACAGCGCGCGGGCAAGCTTTACTGGTAAAAATTCTCCCCCACCGCATGGTTATGCGTGTATGGATGAACCAACAAAAACTAAAATAATCCATCTCCCTGCAAAGGCAAAAAGCTTTTGCAGGTTTTTTCAGCAAAAAAATGAAAAATATACCATTTCTTACTTCTTTTTTTTCGTAAAATCGTTGACTTTGTTATTATATCAATGATATAATAATTATACAATGGTAAATTCAACAAATTGGAGGCATCACCATGAAAAAGGCATTATTAGCAGGTTTCTTGAGCTTAATGGCAGTTACTGGTTGGGCGATCGGTTTATCCGCTTGCGGTGATAAAGCATGCCCGCATATATGGGGCGAATGGAAAATTGCAACCGATGCAACTTGTACCGAGACTGGCACGCAAAAACGCATGTGCACCGATTGCGGAGAAACAGAAATCTCGCTCCTGGAAGCGCATGGACATACGTGGCTTGCCGCGGACTGTTTCAATCCTAAGACCTGTGAAGATTGCGGCATTACGACGGGTATGCCTGCCTCCCACGCATATATTTTAAAAGAGGTAACGGATGAAGCGTTAAAATCCGAAGCCACTTGTGCGAGCCCTGCTGTATATTATCGTTCTTGCGTTTGCGGTGCAGTCAGCACGAACGACGATAACGTTTTCTTTGTCGGTGAAATTTTTGAACATGCCGATTTTAACCTCGACCACCTTTGTGATTATGGTTGCGATATGACGTTTGGCGAATGTACAGACACCGATACCAACCACGCATGCGATTATGGTTGCGAGAAAGTTTGGGGCGTTTGCGAGGATACTGATATTGACCATATCTGTGATTATGGCTGTCCAACGCCAATCGGTGTTTGTGAAGATGCAGATACCAATCATGTTTGCGACTATGGTTGCGAGAAAGAATACGGTACTTGTGAAGATTCTAACCTTGACCACAAATGCGATTACGGTTGCGACCTCTTCTATGGCATTTGCGAAGATACCAACCTTGATCATAAATGCGAATATGGTTGCGATATTATAATTGGTGCTTGCGAAGACACCGATTTCGACCACGACTGTGACTACGGTTGTGATAAAGTTTGGGGTGTTTGCGAAGACAAAGACACCGACCACAACTGTGACTACGGCTGTGATAAAGTTTGGGGCATTTGCGAAGACAAAGACTTCGACCATGATTGCGACTACGGTTGCAATAAGGAATATGGCACCTGCGAAGACAAAGACCTCGACCATGACTGCGATTACGGTTGCGATAAAGTTTGGGGCACTTGCGAAGACACCGATACCGACCATGACTGTGACTACGGTTGCAATAAGGAATATGGTACTTGTGTAGACAAAGACACCGACCACAACTGTGACTACGGTTGTGATAAAGTTTGGGGTGTTTGCGAAGACAAAGACACCGACCACAACTGTGACTACGGTTGTGATAAAGTTTGGGGTGTTTGCGAAGACAAAGACACCGACCACAACTGTGACTACGGTTGTGATAAAGTTTGGGGCATTTGCGAAGACAAAGACTTCGACCATGATTGCGACTACGGTTGCAATAAGGAATATGGTACTTGTGTAGACAAAGACACCGACCATGACTGCGACTACGGTTGCAATAAGGAATATGGTACCTGCGAAGACAAAGACTTCGACCATGACTGCGACTATGGTTGTGATAAGGAATATGGTACCTGCGAAGACAACGATGCCAACCACTTCTGCGACTATGGCTGTGGTAAAGAATATGGCACTTGCGAAGACAAAGACCTCGACCATAACTGCGACTACGGTTGTGATGAATATTATGGCACTTGCGAAGACAAAGACTTCAACCACGACTGTGACTATGGTTGCTATAAAGTTTGGGGTGTTTGCGAAGATAAAGATGCCAACCACTTCTGTGACTATGGTTGCGGTAAACTCCACGGCTATTGTAAAGATACTGATTTCAACCATCTCTGCGACCACGGTTGCGGTAAAGAGTATGGTACCTGTGAAGATACCGACAATGACCACTTCTGTGACTATGGTTGCGGTAAGGAATATGGCACTTGTGTAGACACCGACAATGACCACTTCTGCGACTATGGTTGTGGTAAAGAATATGGTACCTGCGAAGACAAAGACCTCGACCATGACTGCGACTATGGTTGTGGTAAAGAATATGGTACCTGCGAAGACAAAGACCTCGACCATGACTGCGACTACGGTTGCGATAAGGAATATGGTACTTGCGAAGATAAAGACTTCGACCATGACTGCGACTACGGTTGCGATAAAGAATATGGTACTTGCGAAGACAAAGACTTCAACCATGACTGCGACTACGGTTGCGATAAGGAATATGGTACCTGCGAAGACAAAGACTTCAACCATGACTGCGACTACGGTTGTGATAAAGTTTGGGGCATTTGCGAAGATAAAGACTTCGACCATGACTGCGACTACGGTTGCGATAAAGAATATGGTACTTGCGAAGACAGAGACCTCGACCATAACTGCGACTACGGTTGCGATAAGGAATATGGTACCTGCGAAGACAAAGACTTCAACCATGACTGCGACTATGGTTGCGGTAAGGGATACGGCACTTGCGAAGACAAAGACTTCAACCATGACTGCGACTACGGTTGTGATAAAGTTTGGGGCATTTGCGAAGATAAAGACTTCGACCATGACTGCGACTACGGTTGTGATAATGTGTGGGGTGTTTGCGAAGATTCTAATACTGACCACTTCTGCGATTATGGTTGCGGTAAACCCCATGGCTACTGTAAAGATACTGATTTTGACCATCTTTGCGACTATGGTTGCGGTAAGGGATACGGCACTTGCGAAGACTCTAACAAAGACCACTTCTGCGATTATGGTTGCGGTAAAGAATATGGCACTTGCGAGGATTCCAACAAGGACCACTTCTGCGACTATGGTTGTGGTAAAGAATATGGCACTTGCGTAGACAAAGACTTCGACCATGATTGCGACTACGGTTGCAATAAGGAATATGGTACCTGCGAAGACAAAGACTTCGACCATGACTGCGACTACGGTTGCGATAAAGTTTGGGGCACTTGCGAAGACACCGATACTGACCACGACTGCGATTATGGTTGCGATAAGGAATATGGTACTTGCGAAGACGCTAACAAAGACCACAAGTGCGACTACGGTTGCAATCAAGGTTATGGCATTTGCGAAGATAAAGACCTCGACCATGACTGTGACTATGGTTGCTCTGCTTTCATCGGTGAATGTAAAGACGATAATCTCGACCACAAGTGTGATTATGGTTGCACTGCTTCCTTTGGTTCCTGTACAGATAATAACCTCGACCACGCTTGTGACTATGGTTGTAACGCCACCATCGGTGATTGCAAAGATACCAATTCTGACCACTTCTGCGACTACGGTTGCGGTCTGCTTCATGGCTATTGCAAAGATTCCGATGGCGACCATTTCTGCGACCATGGCTGCGGCAAGGAATATTAATCCACAAACATTTACTGTAATTTACAGACTAAAAACCGTTCCTTCTCGGAGCGGTTTTTTATTCTGTCATGCATATTCTTTTTTCCTCTACTCACAATAATAGTAAATGGAGGAAAATATATGAAAGCAACTGGTATTGTCAGAAGAATAGATGAACTCGGCAGAGTGGTTATCCCCAAGGAAATCCGCCGAACCTTACGCATTAAGGAAGGCGACCCCTTGGAAATTTTCACCGACAGAGACGAGCTAATGCTCAAAAAGTATTCCCCTATCGCAACACTTGAACGGTTTAGCAAAGCCACCGCGCGCTCGTTAAACGACCTCAGCGGAAAACTTGCCGTGATTTGCGATACAGACGGCATTTTACACGCCTTTGGCGAGGGAAAAAAGGATTTGGATGGTAAGGGCTTATCCGAGGATATGGAGAAGATTTTGCGCGAAAGACGCAGTTATATCGCCAATGCAGCAGAGGGCGGTGACATCGTGCCCATCACCAGTAACCGCGAGGAAGGTATCACGGCGCAAGTGATTGTACCCATTGTTTCAGGCGGAGATTGCCTTGGCGCAGTAGCTGTACTGTCCAAAGAAGACGGTGCGAAAATGGATGGTTCGGACATGAACCTTGCCCGCCTCACGGCAGATATCCTTGCAAATCAATTTGAATAAATACTGAATTTTTTAGACTCTATACTCGCGCGAAGCTCGTAGTGTCGCCATAAATAGAGACTCTATCGCTACGCTCCAGAGTGATAAAGAAAAGCGCTTCAGAGTGACAAAAAAAAGCACTTTAGGGTAAAAATAAGGGGGCAGGTATGCGTTGAACGCATACCTGCCCCCTTTTTATTATCCCAAATCAAATAAAAACGGTTCAGCGTTGCTACACGCTGAACCGAAAAAATATTTTTTAACCCATGGATTATTTGGAGTCAGTAATCTCCAATTTACCGTATATTTCTACAATGTCATAATTGTCCGTCACGTCGTTACCGTCCGCGTCCACAATTTTACAAACTGACAATCTATTCTCCGAATAACCAACCTCTGTTTGCAGACCATTCGTGACTGCCACCAACTTGTGGCCTTCCGCCAAACTACCCTTCGTAATCCATACCGAGCCGTTGGTAACCTTGATTCCTTCTTGGTATTCTGCCGTGTACGAACCAGTGGTAATTTCAATTACTTTTCTCTGTATGCGCATGGTCTTACCCACGATATAAACGCCTTCATAGATATTCGAATCGGTTACCAAAACTCCGTTAAGCGTAATCACCATATGTTCGCGCAACTTTTCTACGTCAAGTGTATCCACGTCACGAAGCGCAATCGCTTCGGTGTTAAAGGTAATCTCATATCCGTCAGGAACGTCTGCCTTATACCAAACGAATTCTTCGCCCATTTGTTGATATATCAACTCGAAATCATGGTACGAATGGGTGTTGCCGTCATAGGTAATACGAAGCTCGCTTATCAATTCTACCGCAAAATCACCGTATAAGGTAATCGTACCCTCTTCAAACTTAAACTCGAATTCGTCGGTTACGTCTACACCGTCGGGATTGTAGAGGGTAAAGGTTACAATCGTGCTTGCCGAAGAGCCAATACCAAACTGCTCGCCCGAAACTTCTACGTAATAGGTATACCCTTGATCCAAATATGCTTGCAAGCATTCGTACCCTTGGTCAATATAGGTCGTATCCAATTGATTGGTCGCGTACAACGTCGTGGTCGCATACGAATATTTATCCCATACGTCCAAAGGTCTTAAGATAATCGGCAATTCTTCATGGGGGTCATTAGGTACGCCAGGACCGCTAGGACCGCCAGGGCCAGGATTTATGCCGCCACCACTGCCATCACCTGAAGTTCTACCCGTTACTTCTACAGGAATCCAACCCAAACCGTCGATATACACTTCTACCCACGCATGCGCATCCATTGCGGTTACTTCTACTTCTTTGCCTGCCGCGCCTTTCGCCGCGAAACCGCTTACGTATCTTGCGGGAATACCCAACGCGCGGTAAACCGCCGTTGCAGCCGTTGCATAATATCTACACAATGCCGTTTCTGCTTTCGTGAAGAAGTACACCGCGCGGTCGCCTTCATAATCCTTCGTCTTGATATCATACGGCAAATAATCGCTGATAAAGTTTGCTACGTCCTTAATAATAGTAGGAGAAGCCGCGCTGAAGCCTTGCTTATCAATAATCTTCAGCATTTCCGCTTTGGTATCCTTAGGCAAGGAAACGTATTGACTGTACACGAAATCACGATATGCTTGTTCCATTTCTTCATATTCGGTACCAGCCAAGCTCAACGTACCGCCCGTGAAGTAATCATACAAGTACATATTCATCGTGTACGAATCCCATGTCCCCTTGTCAATCACAACGTCATTCAAGTTGTTGTTATCGTCCATTGCATAATATGGCAACATCCAATACGTACCGCCTTGGATATCCGTAACGGCAATGGTTGTCATGCCATAGCCTGCATTTTGCAAAGCAAGCCCTACAAATTGAAGAGGATTTACCGTCAAGTCAGCCGACGTATATACCTCAGCTTCTGCCCAGCCGTTATACTCGTAATCGCCGAAGCTCTTGAAACGGAAATAAACCATACCGTCTTGGCCAACGACAAAGCTAAACAAGGGAGCAGGTTCCTCGCCCTCGCCATCGGTGCTTCCCTCAAATTCACCGTCTAAGCCGCCGTCTTCTTTTAAGTTGCCGCCGCCAGAAGGAATGCCAGGGCCGACAATGGAACCGTCGTCTTCAGGTTTTTCATTATCTAAGATCGTCAAAATACCCAATTCGTAGATAACGTCATAATTCGCCTTTACATTTCTTGCGCCTGCATCAGCCGTAATCGAGATATTGTGCCAGTTTTCAGTAGACCCAATATCTACGATGGTCGCATACGAATCAATGGTCAACGCATGCCCAGGCAACAGCCCATATTCTTCGCCTTCGACCCATTCGGTATATTCGGTGTCGTCATAATTGTAATGTTCTGCACCGTCATATTCCCATACACCGCTGCCCGTTACAACAATCACTCTACGAGGCGTTATCGTCAACGTACCGAAGATTTCTTCAATCACGTAGTTATTGATTACGTCACCGTAACCGTTTGCAGAGATAATTTCAATAATTTGCGCATTCTCAATACCGCTTACAGCGCCATCTACCCAAAGCACTTCACGAATGGTGGGCGCATAGGCAATATTCCAAGTCTGCCCCGTTATCAAACCGCCGTTGTCTACGTAGCCTGCCGTTGCCGATACCGTCGTATCCACGGTATTGCTATGGTCTGTATCGTCGTAAATCCATTCTCCGCTACCCGTGGTCAACGTGATATAACGAGGAGTCACTTTCAACGTACCAAAGATTTCTTCAACAACGTAGTTATCGATTACACTGCCATAACCGTATACAGAGTCAATGTTGATAGCTACTTGGTTGGAAATGCTTTCCGCTTCACCGCCAACAATACCATCTACCCAAACGACTTCACGAATGGAAGGCGTATAAATGACATACCAATCCTGTCCAGGAGCAAAACCGCCGTCCGCATCGTGACCGACCGTTGCCGTTACCGTCGTATCGGCTGTATTGCTATGGTTTTCATCGTCGTAAATCCATTCTCCGCTACCCGTGGTCAACGTGATATAACGAGGAAGTATCTTCAACGTACCAAAGATTTCTTCAACAACGTAGTTATCGATTACACTGCCATAACCGTATACAGAGTCAATGTTGATAGCTACTTGGTTGGAAATGCTTTCAACTTCACCGCCAACAATCCAATCTTTCCAAACAACATTGCGGATGGAAGGCGTGTAAATGACATACCAATCCTGCCCAGGAGCAAAACCGCCGTCAGTATCGTGACCTGCCGTTGCCGTTACCGTCGTATCCACGGTATTGCTATGGTTTTCATCGTCGTAAATCCATTCCCCGCTACCCGTGGTCAACGTAATATAACGAGGGGTTACCTTCAACGTACCAAAGATTTCTTCGACAATGTAGTTATCGATTACGTCACCGTAACCATTTGCGGAGATAATTTCAATTTCTTGCTCGTTGGAAATGCTTCCTACTTCACCGCCAACAATGCCATCTACCCAAACCACCTCACGAATGGTGGGCGCATTGATAATATTCCAAGTCTGCCCCGTTACCAAACCGCCGTCTGCTACGTGACCTGTTGTAGAGGCTATCGTGGTATGGTAGCGATTTTCATGGACTGTATCGTCATAAATCCATTCTCCGCTACCCGTGGTTAAAGTGATATAACGAGGAGTTACTTTCAACGTACCAAAATCTTTTTCAATTACGTAGTTCGCAATCACGTTGCCGTGACCGTTTGCCGAGATAATTTCAATTTCTTGCTCGTTGGAAATGCTTCCTACTTCACCGCCAACAATGCCATCTACCCAAACCACCTCACGAATGGTGGGCGCATTGGTAATATTCCAAGTCTGCCCCGTTACCAAACCGCCGTCTTCTACGTGCCCTGTTGTAGAGGCTATCGTGGTATTGTAGCGATTTTCATGGACTGTATCATCGTAAATCCATTCCCCGCTACCCGTGGTCAACGTAATATAACGAGGAGTAATCGTCAACGTACCAAAATCTTTTTCAATTACGTAGTTCGCAATGACGTTGCCGTAACCTTTTGCGGAGATAATTTCAATTTTTTGCTCGTTGAGAATGCTTCCCACTTCGCGAATGGTGGGCGCATTGGTAATATTCCAACTCTGTCCTGCCACCAAACCGCCGTCCGCATCGTGACCGACCGTTGCCGTCAAAGTCGTGCCTGCAAGATCGTAATGTTCTTCATCGTCGTAAATCCACGCTTTATCAGCCGTGGTCAACGTTACGTAACGAGGGGTTACCGTCAACCGACCGAAGGATTCTGAAATGATGTAATTCATCTCGACGTTCGGATCGTCAGGGCTTACAATCTGGATGTGTTGTTCGTTCACGATAGAACCAACACCGCCCTCCCAAACCACGTTGCGAATTGTCGGGCGGGAAAGGATTTGCAACGTATGTCCGTCCGCCAAACCTTCACTGCTATCCACGTCTAATATCAATCTTGTCTCATCGGTGTAGAAATGGTCTTCATCGTCATAAATCCACTCTTTCGTACCCGTCAATAACGTAACGTAACGAGGTGTAATGGCTAACGTACCCGATTTCATATCAATGATATAACAATGCGTTACGTCATCGCCTTCGCCGTTATATCATTGATATGAAATCG